>DDBK01000072.1 GCA_002333095.1 Cellvibrionales bacterium UBA2034 | reverse complement strand
CGCACCCAGTGCAGCGCGGTCAGGTGTGATGGATACACCGGTGTGCCCCGCGCGCCACAACGTTGTCAGCGCCGGCAATTGCTCGACGATGCCATGCCCCATCGTGACAACCCCTGCCACACCAAGCGGAAGCAACCACAACAACACCAGCGCCGGCACCTTGAAAAAATACAGCCAGTAGTAATTGCCGGCGCGCGCAGGAAAATCAAAATGTTCACCTCCAAACGTGGCACGGCTGACCAGAAAATGGTTCAGCGAATACTGCCAGTAGGGAAAACCCAGCAACAATATCCCACCCACCAAACCCCACACCGGCAAGGCACTCTCACTGCTAATGCCAGCAAACTGCGCACCCGCCGTCGCAAAAACACCCAGCAACACAACCGGCAGCAGCGCTATTTTGTAGGCGCCTGCAAAATCACGTACAAAATCAAATCCGGTATTGCGCCAGGCGGTGAACCGGAAACGTCCGGACAACGCCAGTACCAGCAGCGCAGGCAACAATAACAACAGCACTAACAGCGACACCGCAGCCGACAGCCCGGAGAGTTCCTGTGACCCCATATACAAACCAAGAAGCGCTACACCAATAATGCGCCCCTGTAGAATCTGTAAGGGCTTAGCCAGGTACTGGAATGGCGCATCCGCCACACGGGTGTTGCTGTAAAAATACTGTTGCGTACGGACTTTAGCCCACGCCGAATAAATACCCAGCGTCAGTACCGTCAGAAAAATATTGACGATCCAGATGCGAAAATAATCAAAACCATTGGCCTGAAAATCAATATCCAGCATACGGTTGCCGTGATAACCCACAGCTGAAGGCTCATCGTCGCCTGATAACGGAGCGAGCTCCAGCACAGGTTTCTGCATATCCATACCAGAGGCAAGTGAAGGCATAGCGATTGTTGCAGCCGGGGATTTCATTGACATGTCGCGCACATCAACGTCCAGGCCAATGGCCATCAGTTTTTCCCGGTAAACCTCTGCCGTTTCACCGTCAAGATCCCTGCGAAGCACCGTCTGGGGTTTGGCAAGAATGGCTGCCGCTTTTTCAGGTGACAGTTTGAACAAGCGCGCAAACGCATCCTCCACTTCCCGCTTGTCCATCGCCAGCATGATGCTGTTGTATACAATCTGGTAGTTGCCCATATTGATATCAGCGATCTGTCACGTCGATGCGGTCAACATTCTGGAACCCGCGCGGCAACTTGTTACCGCGTCGACCCCGTTCACCGCGGTATTCATCAAAATCACTGCCCTTCAGCACGGTATGGCGTTTGCCTGAATACACCAGCAATTGCTGGCCTTTGGACACAACAGCCACACTCGCAAGATATTCTTCCCGCGCCAGCAAACGCGCTGTAGGAATATTCATAATCTTGTTGCCTTTGCCTTTTGCCAGTTCCGGTAACTCAGACAACGGAAATACCAGTAAACGGCCTTCGTTACTGATGGCAATCAACAGATCCGTGCCGATGTCACGCACCAGACACGGCGGAAGCACATTCGCTTTTTCAGGCACAGACAACAGGGTTTTTCCGCTTTTATTCTTGCTCTGCAAATCAGACATGCGTGCCACAAAGCCATAGCCCGCATCCGTCGCCAGCAACACGCGTTCATCATCGTTGCCCATCAGCATGGCCACAAACGTTGCAGTAGGCGGCGGGCTCAATTTGCCGGTCAATGGCTCGCCCTGTCCGCGCGCCGACGGCAATGTATGCGCGGCCAGTGAATAACTGCGGCCTGTTGAGTCCAGCAACAATACCGGTTGGTTACTGCGTCCACGCACGGCTTGCATGAAACCATCACCGGATTTGTAGCTCAGCGTTGCAGGATCAATCTCATGTCCCTTGGCCGCACGGATCCAGCCTTTTTCCGACAACACAACTGTCACTGGATCAACGCTGAGCAATTCCGCTTCCGTAAATGCTTGCGCTTCTGCACGCTGAACCAGTGGCGAACGCCGTGCATCACCATGCTTCAGCGCCACTTCCAGCAATTCTTTTCGCAACAGGTTTTTCAGTTTGCGGGGCGATTCCAGGATGGCCTGCAACTCAGCGCGCTCTTTTGCCAATTCATCCTGCTCACCGCGGATCTTCATCTCTTCAAGACGTGCCAACTGGCGCAAGCGGGTATCAAGGATGTAATCGGTCTGGTCTTCACTGAGAGCAAAGCGCTCCATCAGGATTTTTTTAGGCTCATCTTCCGTGCGTATGATGTGGATGACTTCGTCAAGGTTCAGGAAAGCAATCAGCAAACCTTCCAACAGNNAGCCACTCAGCCAGCATCTGCTGCAGGTTTTTTACTGCAGGCCGGCCGTCCAGACCAATCATATTCATGTTGACGCGATAGTTTCTTTCCAGATCGGTTGTTGCGAACAAATGGTTCATCAACGCATCGACATCAATACGGTTGGAGCGCGGGATAATCACCAGCCTTGTCGGGTTTTCGTGGTCAGACTCATCACGCAGGTCTTCCACCATGGGCAGTTTTTTCGCCTGCATCTGCTGCGCAATCTGTTCCATGACCTTGTTGCCGGACACCTGATGCGGCAACGCAGTGATGATGATGTCGCCATCTTCTTTTTTCCACAATGCGCGCATTTTCAGCGAGCCGCGGCCGGTGGCATACATGGACACCAGATCAGAGCGTGAAGTGATGATCTCGGCTTCTGTCGGGAAATCCGGCCCCAGTACATGCTCACACAGTTCAGCAATGCTCGCGCCGGGGTTATCCATCAAATGGATACAGGCATTCACCACTTCACGCAAATTATGCGGGGGAATGTCCGTAGCCATGCCCACCGCAATACCGGTAGTGCCGTTCAACAACAACGCAGGCACGCGCGCAGGCAACACCGCTGGTTCATCCAGCGTGCCATCAAAGTTCGGCACCCAGTCAACGGTGCCCTGCTCAAGTTCCGAGAGCAACAGATCAGAAAATGCCGTGAGTTTTGATTCGGTATAACGCATTGCAGCAAAGGATTTCGGATCATCCGGCGAACCCCAGTTACCCTGGCCATCCACCAGCGTGTAACGGAATGAAAACGGCTGCGCCATCAACACCATGGCTTCATACGCAGCACTGTCGCCGTGCGGATGAAACTTACCGAGCACATCACCAATTGTGCGCGCCGATTTTTTATATTTCGCGCCAGCCTTCAGACCCAGCTCACTCATCGCATAGATAATGCGGCGCTGCACAGGCTTCAAACCGTCGCCGATATGCGGCAATGCACGATCCAGAATCACGTACATGGAATAATTCAGGTATGCCTGCTCGGTAAAATCCGCCAGCGCGCGTTGTTCAATATCGCCAAACATGTTTTGTTGTATTGTCATATCACTTCACTTCTATTAGATGACTTCCGCCAGGTTGCCTTTCGTTTCCAGCCAGTCCTTACGGTCACCGGCGCGCTTCTTGGCCAGCAGCATGTCCATCAACTCGTCGGTATTGTCTGCAGCATCCAGCGTCAACTGCACCAACCGGCGCGTATCGGGATTCATAACTGTTTCACGCAATTGCAGCGGATTCATTTCACCCAACCCCTTGAAGCGCTGCACATTGGGTTTGCCGCGTTTGTTTTCGGCAGCAATACGATCCAGCACGCCCTGTTTCTCGGACTCATCCAGTGCGTAGTAAACATCCTTGCCAATATCGATACGGTATAACGGTGGCATTGCCACAAACACATGCCCTGCATTTACCAGCGGCCGGAAATGTCGCACAAATAATGCACACAGCAATGTTGCGATGTGCAAGCCATCTGAATCCGCATCGGCAAGGATACAGACCTTGTGGTAACGCAATCCGCTGATGTCGGTTGAGCCGGGATCAACACCGACAGCGATGGCAATGTTATGCACTTCTTCACTGGCTAATACGGTATCAACATCCACTTCCCACGTGTTCAGGATTTTCCCGCGCAGCGGCATGATCGCCTGGAATTCACGGTCACGCGCCTGCTTGGCGGAACCGCCTGCTGAATCACCTTCCACCAGAAACAGTTCACCGCGCGTCACATCGCTGCCGGAACAGTCTGCCAGTTTTCCAGGTAATGCAGGCCCTTGTGTGATTTTCTTGCGCTCGATTTTTTTACCTGCACGCAACCGTTTCCCCGCATTGCTGATGCAGAACAGGGCCAGTTTTTCCGCATCTTCCACATGCTGGTTCAGCCACAAACTGAACGAATCCTTTGCAACACCTGACACAAACGCTGCCGCTTCACGTGATGACAGGCGCTCCTTGGTCTGGCCGGAAAATTGCGGGTCGGCTAATTTGGATGACAACACATAGGCGCAGCGATCCCACAAATCTTCGGGTGCCAGTTTGATGCCGCGTGGCAGTAAATTGCGGAACTCACAGAAATCACGCAACGCTTCCAGCAAACCTGTGCGCAAACCATTTACGTGTGTGCCACCCTGAGGCGTAGGGATCAGGTTGACATAAGATTCCGTGAGTAACTCGCCACCTTCAGGCAACCACAGCACAGCCCAGTCCACCGCTTCGGTTGTACCCACAAAACTGCCGACAAAAGGTTCTGCAGGCAACAACTCCCATCCCGCACACGCCGATGCCAGATAATCTTTCAGCCCGTCTTCGTAATACCACTCGTCGCGCTCGCCCGATTGCTCATCAAAAAATGTCACGCGCAACCCGGGACACAACACCGCCTTGGCACGCAACACATGGCGCAGGCGCGGCACGGAAAATTTCACTGAATCAAAATATTGTGCGTCCGGATAAAAACGCACAGACGTGCCGTTCTGCTTTTTCGGCACGGTTTCCAGTAACTCCAGGTCACTGGCACGGTTACCGTCCTTGAATGCCATGCGGTATTTCTGGCCATCGCGCTTGATGGTCACTTCCAGATGCGTGGACAAGGCATTGACCACGGATACACCCACGCCGTGCAAGCCGCCGGAAAACTGGTAATTCTTGTTGGAAAACTTGCCGCCTGCGTGCAAGGTGGTGAGGATGACTTCAACACCGGGCTTCTTCTGCTCCGGATGGATATCCACCGGCATCCCGCGACCGTCATCCGCGCAGGACAGCGAGCCATCCTTGAACAACACCACGTCGATCTGCCTGGCGTGGCCGGCCAGCGCTTCATCCACCGAATTGTCGATGATTTCCTGTGCNNTTTCCTGTGCAAGGTGGTTGGGGCGGGTGGTGTCTGTGTACATCCCCGGACGCTTGCGCACCGGGTCAAGCCCCGTCAGGACTTCAATGGATTCAGCGTTGTAGCTGTTATTGGCGCTAGTTGGCAAAGCAGTATTGCTCATGTGATCCCCCATAGAACGACAGCTATTCTACGGGGATTCACGCGAGACTCCAGCCTCTTACTGTTTTTTCTTACAGTATCGGCTGGATACGCGCCAGTTTACTCGGGCGTGACATCCGTGTTGGTTACCCGACCAGAACGCGCCCGCTGCGATTTGCGCTCCTGGGTTGGCTGGCTGTTACTCACACCTGCTGGCTGGGAACGTTGCACGGGTTCAGCACGCTGTTGGCGCTGCACCGGCTCGTCTCGCTGTACAGGTTGCTGGCGATAGCGCTGTACGTGGCCGCCTTCACTATCCTGCCTGATGACAGGCTCCTGTCTGGTAAGGGGTTCCTGTCTAGTAAGGGGTTCCTGCCTCGTAACAGGCGCATGTGACGGATAAGGCCTGGAGCCGGAAGACTTGTCATCCCGCGAAGGAGTAGAACGGGGGTGGGGCTGGCGCGGCTTCTGGTCCGGATGGATCTGGTCCGGATAGACGGTTGCTGCACCATCCTTTTCAACCCGTGGCTGCAGTGGGCGGCCTTGCGCATCTGTCGTGCCATNNCGGCCATAGCGCCCGTCACGATCATAGTACCCATCACGGCCATAGTCATTGTCATGGCCACGGCTGCAATCGTGCTCATTGCACCAGTTCTTGCGCTTTTTATGCCAGTTATCGTCATAACCATGGCTACGATCCCAGGCAATGGCTCGCTGGTAATCGTCGCGGTAGAGATAGCAGTAGCCCTGGTATGCGTAACCATTGCAAGGGCGATAATGATCCATCACATAAATACGGTTGCGCGGGTAACTGGCATTCCCGTAAGGGTAGTAGTTGCCATATCCGCCATAACCGCGGCTATCGCCATAGTAGCGGTCATCATTGTCATTACCGCCATAATAGTTATCGCCGTCGGCACAAGCCGTTACCAGGAACAGGCATGTCAACAAGAACAGTGCAGTGCGCATGATTCCCCTCCCAGGGATTCACAAAGTGTGCAATCAACACTAGCAGTAAGCGCGCTATTTACAAGCGGTCACATAAAAAATATTCAGGGCATTCAGCGCTGAACTTTTTCTGTCATCGCCTTTCTGAGCAGATCCCCCATGGAGCCAACCGCAGCAGGTTTTTCCTGCTTGCCGCCCATATAGCGCTGCTCCATTTTGCGATCAGCCCTCGGCGCCACTTTGCCACTGCCTGTTTTGGGCACCACTTCATCTTCAAGACGCATAGTGAGTGCTATACGCTTGCGCACCACATCCACTTCCAGCACTTTAACTTTCACAATATCGCCGGTTTTTACTGCTTCGCGCGGATCCTTGATAAAACGATTCGTGATCGCAGAAATATGCACAAGTCCATCCTGATGCACACCGATATCCACAAACGCACCAAAATTGGCAACGTTCGTAACCACCCCCTCCAACACCATGCCAGGCGTGAGATCACCCGGTTTTTCAACACCCTCCTTGAATGTCGCTGTCTTGAATTCAGGGCGCGGGTCGCGGCCGGGCTTGTCCAGCTCCTTGATAATGTCTGCGACTGTTGGCAAGCCAAATTTTTCACAGATAAAATCTTTTGCATTGAGTGTGCGAAGAAAAGCGCCATCGCCAATCAAGCTATCAATATTGCGCCCGGATTTTTGGGCGATCCTTTCAACCACTTCGTAAGATTCAGGGTGCACAGCAGAACGATCCAGTGGATTTATACCTTGGTTGATTCGCAGGAAACCGGCAGCCTGTTCAAATGTCTTGTCACCCATACGCGCTACAGATTTCAATGCCTCACGGCTGTCAAATGCACCATTCTTGTCGCGGAACTCTACAATATTCGAGGCCAGTGTCTGACTCAAACCGGATACGTGTTTCAGCAATGCCACGGAGGCCGTGTTCACATCCACGCCGACACTATTCACACAATCTTCCACTACTGCATCCAGCGTACGCGCCAGTTGTGACTGGTTAACATCGTGCTGGTACTGGCCAACACCAATCGCTTTCGGGTCAATTTTTACCAATTCCGCCAATGGATCCTGCAAGCGCCTCGCAATGGATACTGCGCCACGGATAGTGACATCCAGATCCGGAAACTCTTTTGCCGCCAGCTCTGATGCCGAATACACAGAAGCACCCGCTTCACTCACCACCACAGTTTTTGCGTGCAGTTCTGCATGCTTCTTCAACATATCCGCCACAAACTTTTCTGTTTCGCGTGATGCAGTGCCATTGCCAATACTGATCAGGTCAACGTTGTACTGCTTGCATAATGCGAACAGGATTTTCTCTGCTTCTGCCACTTTGTTAGAGGGCTGGTGTGGAAAAATGGCACCGTGTTGTACGACTTTTCCTGTGCTATCCACCAACGCCACTTTAACGCCCGTGCGGAAACCCGGATCGAGCCCCAAGGTCACTTTTTGCCCGGCCGGTGCGGCAAGCAGCAAATCCTTGAGGTTGCTGGCAAATACACGAATTGCCTCTTCTTCTGCGCTGTCGCGCAACTGCCCGAACAGGTCGGTTTCCAGATGCGTCAGCAGTTTTATACGCCATGTCCAGCGCACCACTTCCGCCAACCATGCATCCGCTTTCCTGCCATCATTCCTGATGCCGAAGCGCGCAGCTATCCGGCGCTCACAAAGGTGATCAGGCGTCGTCATCTCTTCCGGAAGCGTGAGAACAACATTCAACACGCCTTCTTTCCTGCCGCGGAAAACAGCCAGAGCACGATGCGACGGCATCACAGACACTTTTTCGGAAAAATCAAAATAGTCGCGGAATTTCTCACCTTCAACCTGCTTGCCGTCTACAACCTGCGATTTGACCAGCCCATGCTCAACCAGTGATTCACGCAAATCACCCAACAGCTTTGCATCTTCACTGAAATTTTCCATCAGGATTTGTTTGGCACCATCCAGTGCTGCTTGCACGTCATGAATGGCATGTTCGGCATTCAGGTATTGTTGCGCTGTTTCCGCGGGATCAAGCGAAGGATTTTCAAGCAACGCCAGCGCCAGCGGCTCCAAACCCGCCTCACGCGCAATTTGTGCCTTGGTGCGGCGCTTGGGTTTGTAGGGGAGATAAAGATCCTCGAGACGGTTTTTGGTGTCGGCGGCGAGCACATCCTGTTCGAGTTCCGGCGTTAGCTTTCCCTGCTCCGTAATGCTTGCCAGCACAGTCTTGCGACGCTCTTCCAGCTCCCGCAAATACACCAGCCGCTCTTCCAGCGTACGCAGCTGNNCCTTCATCAAGCAATTGCACTGCTGCAATCACTTGCTCGGGCTTGACTGATAATTCATTGGCAATTCGTTGTTCGATGCTGATGCGGGTTCTGATAATGGCCATACTGTCTCCCCAAACCGAGGAGACATTATCTGGAAACCGGCGTTAAAAAAGCAGACTTGTGTTTCTCTTTTTTTTGATTTTTATTTCTGGCTGTTTATTCAAGAATTGCTGGCAATTCTTTCGCGAGTTTCATTTTTTCTTCCGCACACTTTCCAGTTAATGCAAAACCCAGCAGTTTACCTTCCGGATCCTGGAACAGTGCGCGCACGCTGTCACCTTCCACTACTTCCTCGTGCCACTCACCGGTCGCGCCACGTGCTGGTGGTGATACCTGGATCGGGCATACAGTCACTTTCACGCCCACAGGCATCGGACCATACACAACAGCCGTGCGGTCACCATGCAAGGTTTTTGCCAGCGCCCTTGCGCATGCCATCAATGGCAGCACGTAATACAGCACATGCCCTTCCACTTCAGCGCAATCACCNNCATACCGATGGCAGACAGAGCTATATCGGCTTCCACTTTCTGGCCGTTCGCCAGCGTGGCAACAATTCCATCACCCTTTTTATCAATCGCTTCTACCACCGTACCAAAGTGATAATGCACACCGCATTCGCGTTCCAGTGCATGCTGTACTGCAGCAGACGCTTTCGGCGGTAACAGCGTGGCAATAGGGCCAGAGAGCGGGTCTACGGCTTCAATGGCGAATCCACCAGCGGCCAGATCGTTGGCGTATTCACTGCCGATCAGGCCAGCACCGATGATCAACACTTTTTTCTTGCCGGCAACGGCTTTGCGAAATTCGGCGTAATCCAGCAGATCATTCACGGAACAGACGCGATCCTGCCCGTCGCCATTCAACGGCGCCTGGATGCACTCGGCACCCCAGGCAATAACCAGTTTGCTATAGCGCAGTTTTTCGTCACCGATATTAATTTCATGGTTCGCTGCATCAATTGCTGTGACTTTGGCAAACGTACGCACAGAAGCTTTCAGCTGTTCTGCCATCGCACCGGCATCTGCCATCGCCAGATCGTCAGCACCCTTGTTCTTGCCAAAACCCGTTGACAGCATGGGTTTGGAATAACTGCGGCCATCATCGGCTGTAACAAACAACAACGGGGTTTCCTGATCGTACTTACGGAATTCCTTACCGAGTGTATAGCCAGACAAGCCGGTGCCGATGATGATGATAGGGTCTGCCATGAGGATGCCTCTTTACCTGTGATGACCAGAATTGCGAGGCGGCAATTCTACACAGTTTGCCCTGATCTGCCATTGATCAAGGCCAAGGATCCATTGCACTGGAGCTTGCTACAGACCCTGCTACAGCGCAGCACCCGATAGCACTTCCACCCTGCCGGCATCTTTCAGCAACACGGTTTTGACGCCCGCTGATTTGCGCTTCCCGACGCTGGTACTCACGTCAAATGCCGCAGCGCCGACCGCAACGACCTGTATGCCGTCCCGGTTCATGTCACCCTGCAGGGCGACGGCGCTGCCAAAATGGTCGCCTGCATGGCTGCCGTTAATCGTGGCAACCGGCAAGGTGCCCATACCCGCAAACACCTGCACACGGCCTGCATCCTTGCCGGTGCTGTCTGCCAGGGGCGCACCCACCGCCCAGCGGCCATGCGTCGCGCTGATCGCAGCACCGAACCGGTCGCCGGCCGCTGCACCGCCCAACCGCAGCAGGGCAAACGGCGCCGTGCCTTGGCCGGGGAACACCACGACCCGGNNGCCGACAAACAGGCGGTTCGCATCATCTGTCGCCACAGCGGCACCAAACTGTTCACCCGCCTGTTCCCCGCTGCGCTGGTACAGTACAGCGGTGCCGAGGCCGTTGAACACGGTAACTTCCCCGTTGTCTTTCATGCCGGCATCCGCCAGCGGCGGGCCCACAATAAGATCCACGCCGGTGTCGCCGTTCATGTCACCCAGTGCCACGGCCGCACCAAAACGTGCGCCGGCCTGGT
>DDBK01000010.1:5853-5990 GCA_002333095.1 Cellvibrionales bacterium UBA2034 | reverse complement strand
GAATCCGGAAACCATTGCGGTATCAAAGTGGCGACGACGCTGTAGCAAAAAGCAGAACCGGTACCCAGCGAGATCAACGTCCACATGTTGGGGCTTTTATTTACCAATGATTGTACGCCGCGCACAAAAAACGGTTG
>DDBK01000010.1:0-5841 GCA_002333095.1 Cellvibrionales bacterium UBA2034 | reverse complement strand
CCAGACATCGCCAGGACAGTCACGACGACAGAAAAAGGCAGCGTCCACCAGAAGCGGCGACTGAAATCGCGCAACTCGGGATTGTCATCATCATCCAGTGAGGGCAAAACAGGTTCCAACGCCATGCCGCATTTCGGGCAGTTATCCGGATGGTCGCGAACGATCTCCGGATGCATGGGGCAGGTGTACTGCGCGCCAGCTATTGCAGGTGGCAGGGTTGTTTCCGCGCCGTGTTGGCTGCAGCAAGAGTGGTTCTGTGTGGGTGTCATTTAAAACATCAGCCTTATACCGGCAGTAATCGTGCTGTTGCTGGTGTGCTCGCCTTTTGCATCAGCCATATCGGCGGTATCACCGAATAAACTTTCGTAGCTCACATCGATATACGGTGCGAATTTTCGGGTAATTTCATAACGCAACTGCAAACCGATGTTGGCATCTGCCAACCCAGAACCCACATCCAGCTCCTTTACGTCCTGCGCATAGATATTCAATTCCAGGAAAGGCTGCAGGATCAATTCTTGCGTAATTAAAAAATCATTTTCTTCGCGCAGGCGAAAACTCACGTCGCCATCGTTACTGACGAACAGGTGCGCTTCGGTTTCAAAGTGGTACGGTGCCAGCCCGGTGAAACCTGCGACAAAGTAGGAAGTAGACTCAGGATGATCGTCATAACGTACACCGGCCTGCACATCCCNNCACCAGCCTGCACATCCCAGAAGGTAGCGATGTTGCGACTGTACATCGCCCAGTTCTCGCTGGTCTGTGTGTTATGCCCCACTACAGCGCCTTCACTTTTGAGCCACAGCTTGTTGTCATCGCCGCCAACCCAGCCATCCAGATCCCAACTGCTGACGGATTGGTTATCACGGTCTTGTCCTGCATCCAGTTCCAGTCGGAAAGCATGGAACAGCGGCATATCATCATGTGCCTGACTCGCCGTTGAAAAAACCATCAGCAAAAATAATGGCAGGAATTGCCTAGTGAGCATGTTCTTGCTCCTTGCCATCCAGCCTGGCCACCACCACTTTGTTCATCATGCCGGCGGCCATGTGGTACAGCAGATGGCAGTGGAATGCCCACTCACCCGGCTCATCGGCTGTGAGTAGTACGGAATAGGATTTGCCCGGTGGAACAATCACCACTGTTTTATCCGGCAGCTTGCCAGCTGGCTGGCCATTGTCGAGTTGCACGAACATGCCATGTAAGTGCATCGGATGCGCCATCATGGTGTCGTTCACGAAAGTCAGCTTGACGCGTTCACCCAGGCGCAAGGCAATGGGCTGCGCTTCCTGTTCGGTTTTACCATTCATCGTCCAGATGTAGCGCTCCATGTTGCCGCCAAGTCTTACAACAATATCGCGTTCTGCGGCGCGGGTGTCTTGCTGTTCACCGAGAAATTTCAGTTTCGAGTAGGAAAGCAGTGTATCGCCGCGTGGCGCACCGGTTTTTGCCCAGCCGCTGCGCATCTGCGCCATCATGTCGGCCCATTCTTCTTTCGACATCTTGCTCCTGTCCATGCCGCTCATATCCATCTCGCCCATGTCTGCCATTGTTAACAAGGCACGTGGGCGTTGCTCGGGCATCAATCCTTTCATGCCTTCACGCGGCGCGAGTGTGCCGATAGCAAAACCGCTGCGGTCAATCGGTTCTGCAACAATGGTGTAGGCTTTAGCTTCGGCAGGTGTTACGAGTACATCATAGGTTTCGCCCACGCCGAAACGGAATTCGTCTACCGGTAGCGGTTCAACATTGCGGCCATCCGCTTGCACCACCGTTATTTTCAGGCGTTTGTTTTCGGTGTCGAGAATGCGCACATCGTAGAACGACATCGCAGAGCCATTGACCAAGTGCAAGCGCACGGTTTCACCCGGTGTAAAAGTGCCTGTCCAGTTTTGTGCGGCCGTTTTACCGTTGACAAGAAAGGTATAACCGCTCACATCAGCGAGATCCGTCGGTGACATGCGCATGTTTCCCCAATCGCTGGCGTGTTGCCATGCCAGCTTGAAACCGTTGTCATGCACATCCTGGAAAAAATCACCGACAGTGCGCCGTGCATTGTTGTAGTAATCAGAAGACATTTTCAGGTTGGCCAGAATGTCATCGGCATGCTCTTCACTGAAATCAGAAAACATCACTACATAGTCACGATCAGCCTGCACCGGATCTGCCGTTTTTGGCCGGATAATCAATGCGCCGTACAAGCCATCCTGTTCCTGGCCATCCGTGTGCGAGTGATACCAGTAGGTGCCGTTCTGGCGAATTGTGAAACGGTAAGTAAATGTTTGCCCCGGATCAATACCGGGATAGGCATTGAAATGTTTTACGCCATCCATGTAACCGGGCAACAGGATGCCGTGCCAGTGCACCGAGGTGGGTTCATCCATGTGGTTGGTGACGTGCACCACCACATCTTCGCCTTCAGTCCAGAACAGTGTCGGCGCCGGGAATGCGTGGTTAACGGTAATTTTTTCTAGAGGCTTGCCGGTGATGTTGACGGTCTCACGGCGGATATCGAGCTGGTATTCCCCGGCCTGGCATAGCGCCGGGATTAATATTGCGGGGATGAACAGCAGTAGCCACACTGATGCTAATAACAGCCGTGACTGTGTGACTAACATCTTTATCCAGCCTGTCAGCGCCGGCGTGGTATTAACGGCTTTTTTCTGCCTTCTTGATCTTCTTCGCTTCTTTCTTTTCTTTCATGGTTTTTTCAGGTTTTTTCTTGGTTTCTTTTTTGCTGTCCTGTGCTTTGCTCATGGCGCTGTGCTCCTGTTTATAACGTGAGGCGTAACATGGCTCAACAGTGTGATGGCCATGCCGATGATCATAGCAGCAATGACCACCAACAAGTTGCCCACCGCAAGGCCGTCGGCATTCAGGCCGTCAGCAGTGACAGCAAACAGCTTGTCGTACTTGGCGATAAATATGTACAACAGGCCTGTGATCCACAATACAGGGAAAAACAGCAGCAACTTGTCGCGCGGCGCTGGTGGCTGGTGGTATTGCAGCAGGAACCAGTAACCGGCGAAGAAAAAACTCACGGCGTGAATCAATACAGCAATATGGATCATGCCTTCGAATACAAACAGGAACAGGTCATAAGGAATAAACAGCACGCCGCCGAGCAATATTGTCAGGACAGGTGTGAAAAAAACGCCAAGCCGCGCTTTGCCGGTTTTTCCCGCTGCCAGTGCATCCCAGCAAAATACCCGCAACCAGAATGCCAGCGCGGTATTGAACAGGAACATCCAGTGATAGCTGGTGAGCGGCACGCTATTGAGCAGGGGCTGGCTGAACGGGCTGGTACGATCCCATATCCACCAGTTCAGTGAAGGGCCAAGATTGTCAAAAATCATGTAGAGGATGCCGCTGTAAAACCCGACACTCACCGCTTCGGTTACCGGTGAAAAATGGTAGCGGCGTATGGTCATATAGCTGTGGTAGATCAGCGCGGCATATAACATGGCGATATACAGTGGCAGGCGGTTCCACACCAGCATCACAGAAAATTCACCGTGCCAGAAATTGCCCACCGAGTAGTAAGAGGAAATATCCATCACCAACCCGTACAGGAAAATGGCGCTGAATGTGTACAGCGCAGAAGATGACCGGGTTTGCCGTGCCGTGCGGATGGCGTGGACCAGTGCAAGCACAGCGCCGAGAATCATGATCCACTCAATGGCGAGATGGCTCCAGTCCAGTAATTGTGATGGTGCGTTGAAATTGAAGAAATGTTCCCGCGCCTCTGTATTGCGCATGGCATAGGCGATGTTTTCATTTTTTGTAAAATCGATGGCAGAAAAGTCCATGCTGGTAACCTTGTTATACAGGGGTTATTGGTATCACCCTACAATGCCGAACCCGCGTAACCGTTGCAACAACTGTTCGCCCACCGCTTGCGGGTATTGCTGCATGAAACAGTGACCACCGGGCATGGTTTCCTGTGTTACCTGTTTGTTGAGCCGGCAGGCGCGATCCAGGCCGGTCTTCACATAAGGAAACGTGCGGTCGCCGCGGATCATATGGCAGGGTATCTGCAGTTGGCGTATAACGCGCGACATGCCCGCCGCGTAACCGGCAAACACATCGGCTTCCAGATTCGGCGGTGTTAACAGATGCATGCCGTCTTCACGTTCATGCAATGCATGTTGCAGGTACGCATCGAACGCATCATCGTGCCAGTCGCGAAACACGCCGCGCCGGTACAGGCTTTCACGCACCGCGGTGCGATCAGGCCAGTGCGCACGGCGCTTGCGTGTCATTTTTACCATGGGTGTTTTTTCAACGAGACCCGTCCGGCGAAAAATGCGCGACAATACAGACAGCAGCGGCGGCAGGAAAATCGGGTCCAGCAGCAATAGCCGGTCAAACACAGCAGGCGACTGGTTTGCTGCCAGCAACGTGACAATCGCACCGAAGCTATGCCCCATGCCGATCACCGGAACATCCGCGGGCCACTGTTGCCGTTTGTGCAACAGTGCCTCATGGATCATCAGCGCATTTGCTTCCCAGCCGAGAAATTTTTCGCCGGTGTCGCTTTCACCATGGCCTTGCACGTTGGTAATAACAAGATCCACATGCGGCAATAAGTGGCGCAACATCGGCCAGTACACCATTCCATTGAAGCCGGTGCCGTGAACAAAATGCACCACAGGTTTGCCTGTGAGAGGTGTTTCAACGCCACGCAGCGTAATGCCAGTGGACGTGGTGTATGCCCATGGGTGTAGTGGTGGGTTATGCATCCCGTTATTTCGCAGGAATGCAGGTACCTTTGGTCATCTGTGAGCTTATATACCCGGCGCGTTCCTGCTCAGTGCCTGACTTCTTGGCTTCGTTGAAAACAGCTGCCCACTCAGTTCGCATGGCTTGCTCGGCGGATAAACACTCATTCAGGCTATTGAATGTCAGGTCGGTTTTGACGGGGCTGTTCATCACTATAACAACTAATACCCATTTCATGGTTTGATCCTCGTTTATAAAAATCAGTGACAGTGTACTTGACCAGACTCCTCAGCTAACTTCGCCCGGTCAGCTTTGCTAATGTATGTAGACTTGGTTTTTGGCGCCAATTTAGCATTAGCCTTTTTGGCGCGAGCCTTTAGTATCTGATTGCCTTTTTTACGACGATTCATGCCTGCTTACTCAGTTTGCGCAGTTAAAGTGCTGGCGGGGGTTAACCAGACGGCCATTTTTTTATCCCTCCGGCGCCTTTAATTACTCTTTGCTAAGGGGCTGTCTCAGCGGGCAACGCAAACTTGATCGACGTGTGGATATTTGCATCCCTAGTGAACTACAACAGACAATGCGGTATATGTAGCTATGCTAAAAAGTGTAATCGTACCAAGATCAAAAACAACTTCTGGCCAATATATCTCTGAAATTGTGTCTGAATACCTATATCGTTTTGTATTTTTAAATTTTTTATCATGTTCGCCGATATACAAATACCACATTGCACTTTTGTAAATAAAAGCTGCAATAACTTGAATGAGTACACCAATTAGAAACAGCACGATAACAAATTTCCCACTGCCAGATGTGGTTAGTGCGTTGGAGATTTCAGATTGTGATACAAATAAAACCGGGGCGCCTATCCCATACGCTGCCAACCAGTTTCGCATCCGGGTCGAAAAATTAGAATAAGGCTCATAAAACCCTGAATCATCTTTTCCCGGCCCTAACTTTGGATTTTTAGTGATTCCATTTTTCATCGCAGTTTCCTTTATGTATGCCTACCGCTGACTTACGGCCAAGCATGGCGTGCTTGGTTCCGGCTATATCTATGGAAGCCGGCATTTGTAGCTGACTTATACATCAAACAGCAGCCAATAAAAAACCCCA
>DDBK01000061.1 GCA_002333095.1 Cellvibrionales bacterium UBA2034 | reverse complement strand
CCGCACTGCATGGGCACCGCACATCACCGGCAGACGCTATGCGATTGAATGCTGGTTTTTTGCAGCCAGTGTCAATGCTGCGAACCAGATACCGATGGTGTTTTGAGAACATGGCATTTTGATGCAAAGTTTTCTCCCCTTAAAAGCCGCATTGCTGCCCGCCCGGTTTAACCCTGCACTCGATCATTCTCCCGAGGGTTTTGCCGACTATTCAGCGTTTTACCAGCTGGACACGCTGATAAACGGGCACAACACCCAACACCGTATCGGCACCGTTTCCAGCGGTCCTTACCAACTGGCCGTGCAGTACTGGCTGCCGGCAAATGCGCATGCAACGGTGCTGATCGTCCATGGTTACTACGACCATCTCGGTCTCTACCGGCATGTGGTGCGCTTCTTTCTTGATCAAGGTTATGCTGTTCTGGGGTTCGACCTGCCTGGCCACGGCCTTTCCAGTGGCCAGATCGCGGCCATCCATGACTTCGACGAATACGCCCGCGCCATCCATGATGTGGTGACTGCTGCCAGCGTGCACTTGCCACCGCTAACGCTGGGCTTTGGCCAGAGCACGGGCTGCGCCGCCTGGATGAACTACCTGATGACCGGTTTCACGTCCCCGGTCGAAAAGCTGGTACTGCTATCACCGCTGCTGCGCCCGCATCGCTGGCAACAACACGGGCGCTGGCTGTTTGCACTGCTGCACCGTTGGGTTCCCAGCCTGCCGCGCGTATTCCAGGCCAATTCGGCAGACCAGGCATTCCTGGATTTCTGTCGCGAACAAGATCCGTTGCAGTCGCGATTGCTGACCGTGGCCTGGGTCCGCGCCATGGATAACTGGCTGGGCAGGTTTGCCGCACAACCGCCCATCGCCCTGCCTGCGCTGATTGTGCAAGGACAACAGGACACCACCGTGGACTGGCGTTTCAATATCCCGCAAATCCTGCAGAAAATGCCGCATGCGCAGTTGCATTGCATCGGGGAAGCGCGCCATCATCTCGTCAATGAAAGCCCAGCGATCCGCGCGCACCTGTGGCAGATCGTCAACGAATTCCTGATAAAAACAACAGAGCCCTGAATGCGAAAATCCCTGTGGAAATATATCAATATCGTGCTGGAAACCCTGCCGCTGGCTGAACCGGTCTATGAATTCGGCTCATACCAGATTGAGGATTGCCCCCAGGATATCGATTTGCGTCCACTCTTTGTCGGCAAGGACTATGTGGGCTGCGATATGCGCGCAGGTCCCGGCGTGGACAAAGTGCTGAACCTGCATGCCATCGACCTGCCCGACAATACCGCCGGCACGGTGTTCCTGATGGATACACTGGAGCATGTGGAATACCCCCACCAGGCGGTGTCGGAGATCTACCGTATCCTGAAACCCGGCGGCTTGCTGGTCATGAGCTCCGTACTGGATTTTTTCATCCATGAAACACCCAATGATTTCTGGCGCTTTACGCCGGATGCGTTCCGTTCGTTGCTCAAGCCGTTCAAGCAATCGCACGTAGGCTGGTACGGGCCGGATTATTTTCCGCAAACGGTAGTGGGAATCGGTATCAAAGATGCCGAGTTGCCACTAGACGCGTTTTTGACACGCTACGAAGTGTGGGCAAAAAAATTCACACAACAGACACGGCTGATAGAACTGGACTTGATGCGGCAGACACTGCGCGAGCTGGGAGAATTGCCATAGCCCTTACATCATCGCAATAGCCTATTCATGAAGACAATGGCCTGACCTACACTGGGGTTGTCTGTTTATTTATCAGGTATAGCGTCATGTCAGCAAAAGTCATCACCCCTTACGGCGATTACATCAATCAGCCTAACGCCACCAATCTCGACCATATCCCCGGCGACTATGGTTGGCCATTACTCGGTCATACCTTCAGCTACATCAAAGACCCGATGGCGTGGGCGCAGGAGCGCTACAAGAAATACGGCCCCCTGCAACGCATTGCCACAACAGGCGTCCGCGGCGTATTGGCTCTGGGACCAGATCTTGCCCAACAGGTCATGTTGGATACTGAACGTAACTTCTCTTCCAAAATGGGCTTCATTGATCGCGTGCAGAAGTTCTTCGAAGGCAGCCTGATCATGGAAGACTTCGAACACCACAAGCACCAGCGCCGTATCGTGCAGGGAGCATTCAAGAATGATGCACTGCAACACTACACCAGGGAAATCAACCGCATCTATGATCGCGCACTGGATGAATGGGAAGCTGACGCAGGTAAAACCATTCCATTTTTTATGTACATCAAGGATTTATTACTGGTTGTTGCAGCAGAAATTTTTGCTGGCGAAACTTCTTACAAAGGTGATCGCGTTCGCTTCCTGAACCAGGCGTTCCTGGATGCAGTAGCCGGCCTGATGTACATCGTACCCTGGAATATTCCTGGTCTCGCCTACCACACAGGGATGAAGGGCAAGAAGAACCTGCAGGATTTCTTCACACCAATGATCGCCCAGAAACGTGCCGGCGATGGCAAGGATATGCTGAGTCTGTTCAGCCGTGAAAAAGACGAGAATGGCGAATTTTTTACTGCAAAAGAAGTGACTGACCAAGCCATCTTCCTGATGTTTGCTGCACACGACACCACCACCGCTGCCATCACGCACACCATTTACTTTCTGGCACGCAACCCGGAAGTGAAAGAAAAACTGTATCGTGAAATCGATTCCGTCGATCTGGATGGTTTGTTGTGGGAAGACCAGGACAAACTGCCGTACATGCAGATGGTTTTCAACGAGGTGCAGCGCATTCGTCCGTCTGTGCCGTCTGTGCCGCGCCGCACCATTCGTGAATGCACCATGGCCGGCCAGAGAGTACCCGCCAATACGATGGTATTCACCCTGCCGCGCTTCACTCACTGGATGGAAGAGTACTGGACCGAGCCGTCAAAATTTGATCCTGAGCGTTTTTCACCAGAGCGCGCAGAGCACAAGAAACATGCGTTCCAGTTCCACCCATTCGGGGGCGGCGCCCACAAGTGCATCGGCATGCACTTCGCACAAATGGAATACCGGAACTTCCTGTTCAAGTTTATGAAGCGCTACGATTTCGAATCGCGCCACAAGAAGTAGGATGTTTACATGCAGTCATTCCCGTTGCCGAAACCCAGCGACGATATGCCTATTGTATTCTGGCGCAGAAAGTAAGCTTGACTATATCAACACCCTACTAAAAACCCGGCGATGCCGGGTTTTTTTATTCCTGATTTTTACCGCACGGCGAATTACAACACCGCAATATACGCCGTTCCCAGACGATGCTGCGTCAATACTTGTGCAATCGTTTCGCCGGCAGGATTTTTAGCCTGTACATTACGGCCTTCAGCCTTGAAGAATCCAATAAACCGCTCAAATTCATCCGGCTTCATATTGCGATAGGCGATTTCCAGTACATGGAAATCAGCTTCAACCCCTGCCGGCGGCTGCACACCGAGAAAGAAGCGTAGCTGATCATCAGAACGCTGCTCGTCTTCAATAACTTTCTTGTCTTTCTTTGCTGTTACTACTTCTTGCGTCATAACGTTCAACCTTCCAGTTTTTTCAGCAAGATTTCATTCACTTGCTGCGGATTGGCTTTGCCTTGCGAGGCTTTCATGATCTGGCCTACAAAAAATCCCAACATTTTCGGGCGCTTGTCTTCCGTTGCACCACGATAGTTTTCTACCTGCTGCGGGCTGGCAGCAATAATATCGTCGACAATTTTTTCAATCGCACCGGAATCAGACACCTGCTTCAGACCTTGTTTTTCAATAATCTCGTCAGCAGTGCCACCTTCCGTCCACATAAGTTCGAACACCTGTTTGGCAATCTTGCCCGAGATAGTGCCATCCTTGATACGCGCAATCATGTCCCCCAGTTGCACGCTGGATACAGGGCTCTGCCCCAGTTCGAGACTGCTGCGGTTCAATGCAGCCGAGAGATCACCGATCACCCAGTTAGCCGCGAGTTTTGCATCGCCAGAAGCCGTGACTACCTCTTCAAAATAGGCAGACATCACACGGTCAGCACTCAAGATACTGGCATCATATGCAGACAAGCCATACTGCACGACAAAACGTTTCTGCTTGGCATCCGGCAATTCAGGTAACGTCGCTTTCAACTCTGCGATGTAACTGTCTTCGATCACTACCGGCAACAAATCCGGGCAAGGGAAGTAACGGTAATCGTTAGCCTCTTCTTTGCTGCGCATGGAACGCGCGGTTTTAGTGTCCCCGTTGTAGAGACGGGTTTCCTGGATCACACGGCCACCGTCTTCAATCACATCAATCTGGCGCTCCACTTCCAGCTTGATAGCTTCTTCCATGAAACGGAATGAGTTCAGGTTTTTGGTTTCTGTGCGCGTGCCCAATTCAGCACCCTTCTTCCGCACAGAAATATTCACATCAAAGCGCATGGAGCCCTGCGCCATTTCTCCATCACAAATACCCAGCGTGGTGACAATACCGTGCAATTTTTTAGCAAACGCCACCGCCTCCTCCGCGCTGCGCATGTCTGGCTCAGTCACGATTTCGATCAATGGCGTGCCAGCACGATTCAAATCGATACCACTCTGCCCGGCATAATCCTCATGCAAGGATTTTCCGGCATCTTCTTCAAGGTGCGCATGATGAATGCGAATACGCTTTGTGCTGCCATCAGCCAGATCAACATCTACATGCCCTGCCCCGACAATCGGTTCAGCGAGCTGCGTGGTCTGGTAACCTTTTGGCAAATCCGGATAAAAATAGTTCTTGCGCTCAAATACTGAACGCTTTGGAATTTCGGCATCTATCGCCAGACCGAACATCAATGCCATACGAACCGCTTCAGCATTCAACACCGGCAAAATACCGGGCAATGCCAGATCAATAGCACACGCCTGTGTGTTTGGCTCTGCACCGAAGGCTGTCGAGCTGCCGGAAAAAATCTTGGTTTTTGTGGCAAGCTGAACGTGAATTTCAAGGCCGATTACGGTTTCCCAACTCATACCGCAACCCCCGCTGGCATCTGCATATGCCAATCCGATACCTGTTGGTAACGGTGCGCAACATTCAACATGCGCGCTTCATCAAAATAATTGCCAATAATCTGTAAACCCACTGGCTTGTTGTCAACAAAACCGCAAGGCAGCGACATACCGGGCAAGCCAGCCAGATTGGTGGCAATGGTGTAAATATCTTCCAGATACATCGCAACTGGATCACTACCCTTTGCGCCAAATGCAAATGCTGGCGAAGGTGAGGTTGGCCCCATGATCACATCCACTTGCTTGAACGCGTCAATAAAATCCTGCTGGATCAAGCGCCGTACTTGCTGTGCTTTACGGTAATAGGCGTCGTAAAAACCTGCAGACAGTGCGTACGCGCCAACCAGGATGCGGCGCTTTACTTCCTCGCCAAACCCTTCGGCACGGGTACGGCAATACATATCACTCAGGTCTTGTGGTTTTTCACAGCGGTAACCGTAACGCACGCCATCAAAACGCGACAAATTAGCCGAGCATTCTGCCGGGGCGATCACGTAATACGCTGGTACCGCAAGCGCAGAATGCGGCAGGGAGATATCCACTAGCGTTGCGCCAAGTTTTTCATATTCGCGCAAGGCATTTTGCACCTGTGCGGCGGTTTTTTCGTTCAGGCCTTCCCCGAAATATTCACGTGGCACGCCAATTTTCAAACCGCGCAAATCTTTATTGAGATCCGCCAGATAATCCGGCACTTCTTTATCGAGGCACGTGGAATCTTTGGGATCAAATCCCGCCATTGCACCCAGCATTAACGCCACATCCTCTGCCGTGCGCGCCATCGGGCCTGCCTGATCGAGGCTGGACGCAAACGCAATCATGCCCCAACGCGACACACGGCCATACGTCGGTTTGAGACCGGTAATGCCGCACAGGGCTGCTGGCTGTCGAATAGAGCCGCCGGTATCGGTTGCAGTCGCGCCCGGCACAAGGCGCGCAGCCACACACGTCGCACTACCGCCGGACGAACCACCCGGCACGCAACTTGTATCCCAGGGATTATTTACCGGTCCATAAAAACTGGTTTCGTTGGATGAGCCCATGGCGAATTCATCCATGTTGGTTTTACCCAACATGACCATGCCGGCTGCGCGATATTTTTCTACCACAGTCGCGTCATACGGTGAAATAAAATTATCGAGCATGCGTGAGCCACAACTGGTGCGCACGCCTTTTGTGCAGAAAATGTCCTTGTGTGCGAACGGCACGCCGGTCAGGAAATCGGCTTTACCATTTGCACGGCGCGCATCAGCAGCATCCGCTTCTGCGAGTGCAAGATCAGCGGTCACTGTGATAAAACTGTTGTAGTTTTTATCAAGACGCGCAATGCGATCCAGATAATGTTGTGTTACTTCGCGGCTGGAAAACTGCTTGTCTGCGAGTGCCTGCGCGGTCTGGGCGAGTGTCAGGTTATGCATATCCCCTCCTCACTCGATCACTTTAGGCACAAGAAACAGGCCATCCTGCACAGCAGGCGCAATGGCCTGCAAGACGTCGCGCTGGTCGGGCTCGGTCACGATGTCTGCACGCAGGCGCTGCACAGCATCCAGTGGATGCGCCATTGGCTCGATGCCCGTGGTATCAACCGCCTGTAACTGGTCGATCAGGGCCAGCACATCGGCCAGACTCCGGGTGGTGCGGGAAAGGGTCGATTCATCGAGCGCAATGCGCGCCAGATGCGCGAGTTGCTCCACTTGTTGGCGTTCAATGGCCATCAACGTACTCCGGAAAGGGGTCTGCCCCGTGGCTCTTCAGGAAAGGCCGGCAAAGTACCATATTTCACTGGATAAATCCGTCCAGAATGGCGGTTTACCTTGCCCAAAGCCCCTGTCATTGTTAGAGTTGCGCGCCTTACCGTGGGTCTCTTCCCGCCTTCCCAGCCAGGTGTACTTTCATGTTCAAGAAATTCCGTGGAATGTTTTCTAATGACCTGTCGATCGATCTCGGCACGGCAAATACCATCATTTACGTCCGTGGTCGCGGCATCGTGCTCGATGAGCCATCCGTGGTCGCCATCCGCCACCACAATGGCCAGAAAATTGTGGAAGCGGTAGGCATCGAAGCCAAACGCATGCTGGGCCGCACCCCGGGCAATATCACCGCCATTCGCCCGCTGAAGGACGGCGTCATCGCTGACTTCCAGGTCACCGAAAAAATGCTGCAGCACTTCATCAACAAAGTGCATGAAAACAGCTGGATGCGCCCTAGCCCACGCGTGCTGATTGGCGTGCCCTGTAAAGCGACCGAAGTGGAGAAACGTGCTATCCGTGAATCAGCACTCGGTGCTGGTGCCCGTGACGTGCGCCTGATCGATGAACCCATGGCAGCGGCTATCGGTGCTGGCCTGAATGTTGAAGAGGCTAACGGCTCGATGGTCGTGGATATCGGCGGTGGCACCACAGAGATCGCCATCATCTCGCTGAACGGCGTGGTATATGCCGATTCTGTGCGTATCGGTGGCGACCGCTTCGACGAAGCCATTATCAACTACGTGCGCCGCAACTACGGCAGCATCATCGGTGATGCCACGGCCGAACGCATCAAGAAAGAAGTTGGCTGCGCCTTTGGCGGCCGTGAACTGCGCGAGATCGACGTGCGTGGGCGCAACCTGGCTGAAGGCGTGCCGCGCCAGTTCACCCTGAACAGTGACGAGATCCTTGAAGCGCTGCAAGAACCATTAACTGGCATCGTACAGGCTGTAAAAGGTGCGCTGGAACAGTCCCCACCAGAACTGGCATCCGATATCGCAGAAAACGGCATCGTGCTCACTGGCGGCGGGGCATTGCTGCGCGACATCGACCGTTTACTGATGGAAGAAACCGGCCTGCCTGTCATCATTGCAGAAGATCCGCTGAGCTGTGTGGCCAAGGGTGGCGGCAAGGCGCTGGAGATGNNTGGAGATGATGGATCGCCTTCATCTCGACCTGCTGTCTACCTGAGAACGGACGCATCATGGCTGGCAAGAAAAAAGCCGACGGTGAACTCGACCTCGAAAGCGCGCTGGAAAAACTCGAGCTGCTGGTCGAGAGTCTTGAACAGGGCGATCTCAGCCTGGAAGATTCACTGAAAGCGTTCGAGGCCGGCATCAAACTCACACGACAGTGCCAGGAAACCCTGGCCGCTGCCGAGCAGAAAGTACAATTGCTGATCGAACAGAACGGCGTGCTCAAAAGCGAACCGTTTGACAACGACGACTGATACCAGCGCCAATCCGGATGAGCAGCGAGTTCCAGATTTTTTTGCAATCGTGCCAGCAGCGCACCACCGCAATACTCGAACATATCCTTCCGCCACCTGTTGAACCAGCCAGCCGACTCAAACAAGCGATGCGCTACAGCGCGCTGAATGGCGGTAAACGCGTACGCGCGACGCTGGTCTACGCGGCTTCACGGGCCGTCAGTGACAAAGAGCCAGCTTCCATTGATCGCGTTGCCTGCGCAGTGGAACTCATCCATGCGTATTCACTTGTGCATGATGACCTGCCTGCAATGGANNCTCGTGCATGATGACCTGCCGGCAATGGATGACGATGCCCTGAGGCGCGGTCAGCCTACCTGCCATATTGCTTTTGACGAAGCCACCGCGATATTGGCTGGGGATGCATTGCAAACACTGGCGTTTGAATGCCTCGCTACCAGCGGACTGCCTGCAGAACAACGTTGTGAACTCATGCTGACGTTGGCTAGCGCCTCTGGTGCGGCTGGCATGGTGGCTGGCCAGGATATGGATCTGGCTGCAGAAGGAAAACAGATTTCATTAGCAGAACTGGAAAGTTTGCATCGCCACAAAACCGGCGCATTAATTCGCGCGAGCGTGCAAATGGGCGCGATTGCAGCTAATGCAACACATGAACAAAAAATTGCTCTCGATAATTATGCAGCCGCCATCGGTCTCGCGTTTCAGGTGCAGGACGATATCCTGGATATTGAAAGCAGCACTGAACAACTGGGCAAACAACAAGGCGCCGATCTGGTACTGAATAAATCTACGTATCCCAGCCTGCTCGGCCTGGAACCAGCCAGACAACGTGCTCGCAATTTATACAACGAAGCAATCAACGCCCTGGCAGTATTTGGCCCAGATGCTGAACCGCTGAAACAGCTGGCGCAGTACATTATCGAGCGTAAAAACTGATGCACTTCTGGCATACAGTCCACACGCTGTTTGCCAGGGACGACATTGAAGCGTTTGCAATGCGCTGGCCGCGCAACATGAGCAACGAATCGATTGGCGAAGCTGTTGAAACCCTGCTCGCACGCATGAGCCTGCACGAAAAAATTGCGCAGATGTCAGGCGACGGCGGCAATCTGGTACTGTTGAAACTCGGCATTTATGTGCTGGGGCTCAAACGCTTTCCCAATATGTATTCCGGCTACAACAAACGCCTCGGCATTCCGCCATTGTCATTCACTGATGGCCCACGCGGGATTGTCATTGGCCATGCCACCTGCTTTCCCGCAGCCATGACGCGCGGTGCCAGTTGGGATCCTGTGCTGGAACAACGTATCGGCACTGCTATTGGCCTTGAAGCACGCGCTAGCGGTGCCAATTATTTTGCTGGCTTATGCGTCAACCTGTTACGACACCCCGCCTGGGGGCGCGCACAGGAAACGTACGGTGAAGATTCTTTCCATCTCGGCGCCATGGGTGTTGCATTGATGCACGGCGTGCAGTCACAACACGTGATGGTCTGCGCCAAACACTTTGCAGTGAACAGTATCGAAAACTCCCGTTTCTATCTGGATGTTGGCATCGATGCACAGACATTGCATGAAGTTTACTTGCCACATTTCAAGACACTGGTAGAAGCTGGCGTGGATTCACTGATGAGCGCCTACAACCAGGTCAATGGAGAATACTGCGGACATAGTCATGTATTGTTGCAGGACATCCTGCGCGAACAATGGAAATTTGATGGTTTTGTATCATCAGACTGGCTGTGGGGCATTTATGAAACAGCAGCTCCTGCGATTGCTGGCATGGATATCGAAATGCCGCGTGGACATTATTATGGGCGACGTCTATATAAAGCAGTAAAACGCGGCGAAGTGCCGGAAGAAAAAATTGATGCCAGCGCGCAGAGGATCCTCACTGCCAAACTCCGTTGGCTCAGCCATCTGCCAGACAACAAAATCGATAACAGCGTCATTGCCTGCCAACAACATCGTGAACTCGCACGTGAATCAGCAGAACAGTCGATGGTGCTGTTGCAAAACAATGGCATATTGCCGTGGTGTGAAAAAAACCTGTCTGGAAAAACCATGGCAGTGATCGGCGAACTCGCGGC
>DDBK01000147.1 GCA_002333095.1 Cellvibrionales bacterium UBA2034 | reverse complement strand
GGCTGGACCGGGCCTGATGGCGTCGATGGCAAACCTGTGGAAGGCACATTCCGTTCACATCAGGTGCCACTCGGCGATATGCACCGGCCGGGCTATGTGCAATTGCTGGAAGACTGGCTGCGCAGTTATCGCCCGCACGAATTGTTTGATGCGCGCGGCAAACTGCTGGCAGAGTTATCTGAACTGGCACCGCACGGCGAGCGCCGCATGGGTGCCAATCCACACGCCAACGGCGGTGTGTTATTGCGCGATTTGCGCCTGCCAGATTTCACTCAATATGCAGTGGCTGTTCCATCCCCCGGCACGGTGAGTGCAGAAGCCACGCGTGTGCAAGGTGAACTGATTCGCGATGTGATCACCATGAACCCGACATCGTTTCGCGTGTTCAGCCCGGATGAAACCGCCTCCAACCGCTGGGGTGCAGTGTTTGAGGTAACCAACCGCTGCTCCACAGCAGAGATTGTTGCGAATGATGATCACGTTGCGCCGGACGGTCGCGTGATGGAAATGTTGAGTGAACACCAGTGCGAGGGTTGGCTGGAAGGCTATCTACTCACGGGCCGGCACGGATTTTTTTCCTGTTACGAAGCTTTTATCCACATCGTCGATTCCATGTTCAACCAACACGCGAAGTGGTTGAAAGTATGCAACCACGTACCGTGGCGTCGGCCGATTGCTTCGCTGAACTATCTACTGTCTTCGCATGTCTGGCGCCAGGACCATAACGGTTTCAGCCATCAGGATCCCGGTTTTATCGATCACGTCATCAACAAGAAAGCAGAAATTATCCGTGTTTACCTGCCACCGGATGCAAACACCTTGTTGTGTGTAACGGATCACTGCCTGCGCAGCCGCAATTTTGTTAACGTGATTGTGGCCGGCAAGCAACCCACACCACAGTGGCTGGATATGGAATCGGCCATCAAGCACACTGCAGCAGGCATTGGTATCTGGGACTGGGCAAGCAACGATGAAGGCGGTGAACCGGATGTGGTAATGGCCTGTGCCGGCGATGTGCCCACACTGGAAACACTCGCTGCCGTTGAATGGTTGACGCAGCATTTTCCCGATCTCCGGATTCGCGTGATCAATGTGGTGGATTTGATGACGCTGCAACAACCCCGCGAACATCCACATGGTTTGGGTGATACAGATTTCGAGGAACTGTTTACGAAAGACAAGCCAATTATTTTTGCCTATCACGGTTACCCCTGGTTAATTCACAGGCTAACCTACAACCGCAATAACCATGACAATCTTCATGTGCGCGGCTACAAGGAAGAAGGCACCACATCAACGCCGTTTGATATGGTGGTGATGAATGATATGGATCGCTTCCATCTCGCTGCCGATGTGATAGACCGTGTGCCGAAACTGGCAGCGCGGGCAGCGTATGCCAAACAGGCGATACGCGATAAACTCATCGAACACAAACAGTACATTGCCATGCACGGCGAAGATCTGCCAGAGATACGCAACAGACCGTAAATCGCTGCTAGTTTTTTTGTACGCGAAAAATATAGCCTTTCAGGTAGCGTTCATTCGCCTGCTCATGCAACCAGTTGGGGAATGTTTCCGGTTGTTCAAGCCGTTTCAATACCTGCAATGTGCAACCGCTTTGTTTTGCGCCTTGCAGGATGTCTTTTTCAAACTGCTCCCAGGAAATTTTGGCGGAATTGATAGAGGTAACCATCAACCCGCCCGGCGCAAGAAGCTCCAGCGCCAGCGCATGCAACTGCGGCAAATCTTTTGCGGTAGAAAATGCGCCCTTGTCACTGCGCGAAAAGGATGGCGGATCCATGATCACCATATCAAACACAGGGGTCTTTCCCTGTCCGATTTCTTTTTTTAATCGCGGCAACCATTCAAATACATCGCCTGCGATCCAGCGTGCGCTATCCCCGCTTAATCCATTCAATTCCCCATTGGCTTCCGCCCAGCGCATGGTAGCTTTGGACAGGTCCAGCGTGGTGACATGCGCTGCTCCACCGATACCGGCAGCCACCGACAAACTACCGGTATACGCAAAAGTATTCAGCACGCGCAAACCCTGGCTATTGCGGATCAACCATTCACGCAGCGGCGCGTGATCCAGAAACAGCCCGGGGTGTTTGGCATCAAGTAACTGGATCAGGTATTGCGCTCTTCCTTCATGTACATTGAAACGTTCTGCTGGCGGCGTACCGAACAACACCGAAGGATTTTCCGGCACGCCTTTCACCGGGCGATACAACAGCACTGCTGAAGAAAAATGCTGTTGCAAAAATTGACACAAGGATTCCCGTACTTGCTGTTCAAACCATTCGAATATTTTGCTGCTACCCTGCTCTTCCCACAACGTGACCCATGCATGCTGGCCGAAACGGTCTACCGACAGGTTTTTCAAAACGGCTTGTTGCGCACTATTTTGTGAGCCGGCCTCTCCCGGACCATGAAACATACGCAAGGCATCGGTATCCTGCAGCTGGCCGGCTTGCTCACGGCGGGAAAATGCAGTGGCAAGGTTGTCGGTGATGGATGCAAATAACATAGTCAACCTTCAGTGCCGGATTTCAGGATATAACTGCGCGTAACAGGCGGCGTGTAGTAGCTATCGCCGAACAGTATTTTCAGGCGCGTACGCCAATCCCTGTTATGCCGCAGTTCGTAAATCAGTTGGGCCAGCCCACCAATCCCGAGCCGCAACGGGTTGTAGTATAGCGGCGGCTGCCCAGTAAGCCCGACTTTCGGTTTCTTCTCGCGTAATGGCGTGTAGGTGCCGAACACAATATCCCACATAAAAAATAGTCCGCCGCCCATGTTCACCATATTCACTTTATAGTTTTTTTGGTGCGTCACGGCATCGCTGCGCTCAGCAGAATGGTGCAGGTAGTGGTAAACACCGCCACCGAATGCAAAACCCGGCCAGCTCAACCAGCGCTTCTTGACTGCCCATTCATAGAACACATCCGAGTGGCCGATGATTTCTGATGCCATGAAAATCGTATTGATAACGAAAACTTCCTTGTAAAGCGGCTCAGCAGCAAACAATTTTGTGATCGCAGCAAAAATAAATACATACGGCACTACAAACACGATAAACAGCGGGAATGCAAAAAAAACGGCTGTGGTCGAAAACTGTGACAGGTTTGGCGACAGGTGATGCTGCCGGTGAAACAACATCCACAAGGCGCGAGACTGGTGACCGAGCCGATGTAACCAGTAATGCACAAAACCGGCAACGTGGAATACCAGCAACGCAGCAATCCACGGGTTCAGTTCCACCAGCGTCGGCACGTGCGTCATTACCCATTCATTGGCTGTTTTTACAACATGTTCGATCAGCAGCAAGCCATCGCTAAAATTTCCTCCCGATATTTTCAGCGCCACGCCGATCAACGCCAGCACCACAGGAATCGACAGCGCACCCACCGCATTCGTGAGAATCATGATCACAACAATATGCAGTGGAAATTTGTAACCGAACGCGCGCTCATAGCCGAAGTAACTGCCAAGCATAATCCAGGCACGGAATAACAAAGTAGCCAGTAGCAAAATGCCAATACTCCAGCCCCACACGGCATCATCACCCTTCAATCGATCAAAGACGAGTTCACGAATCACGCGCGTCGTTTGCTCATCCCCAAGACCTGGCCCGAGATAGACCAGGTTGTGCCACAACAGCGGAAACTGCACAAAAAACATCGCCGTAAAAAACACCACGAATGCAGACACCCATGGACGGTAGCGTTCAGGCATACTGGATAGTTCGGCATTCCAGAGCCTGTTCAACATATCCAGCTGTTTCATGGATGGCCACCGCTTTCGTGAATGGCAAAGTCCTTGCTGACCGGCGGGGTGTAGTCTGATTTTCCAAAAAGTATTTTCATCCGCGTTGCCCAATCCCGATTGTTTTTCCATTCATAAATGAGTTGCACCAGACCCGCCATCAACAGTCGGAAGGGATTCAGGTGCAATTTCGGGTCGCCCGTCAATCCGATTCTGGGTCGCGACACCGGTGGTTTTACATACGTGCCAAATACATGGTCCCATAACATAAAAGGGCCGGCACCGATGTTGGTCAGGTTGGTGTTGTGGTTTGCATAAACAGGATGTGAAGCATGATGCAGGTAGTGGTACTGGGCGGTACCTGTCAGATAACCGATGAAGCCGAGCAACCTGTATTTGAAGCCGAGATAATACAGGGCTGAGTGATGGGCAGTCGCTGCACCAATTTGCGTGACAATGTTCACGATGATGATCTCCAGATACAGTGGCTCAGCAGAAAACAGTTTGGTGGCGGCACCAAAAAACAGCACGTAGGGAAACATCACCAGAAAACCGACCGGAAAGGCCACCACCACATTGGTAGTCACGATATCAACCATCACGTTCGGGTAGTGGTGTGGCCGATGCAATAACAGCCATGGCAAACGGTATTCGTGCGCGATGCGGTGCACCCAGTAATGCGGGAAATTAATGATGCTGTAAATCAGCAACACGCTGATAAATGGTGGCAAGTCAATCAGGGTGGGGACATGCGTGTTCGTCAGGTGATGTGCATAAGCTACTATCGATTTAGCCGCGTCATAGCCCTGGCCAAATTCAAAACCCATGGCGATAGCGATAACACCGAACAGGCCATAGACCAGCGCAACGCCAGAAAACATCAGCACATTGAAAAAAAATAACGTGTAGAAAAGATTCATGGGGAACGTTGTTGGCTGCTTTTCCTCCTTGACGCTATCACTGGGATAGGTGGCATTGATGGTTTGATAGTGGATATACCCATGAAGAATCAAGCAGCAGCGGTAGACGAGTAGTAACAGCAACGCACTGGCCAGTGCGATGGCGGCCTTGTCGTTACCGCCAGCTTTCAGTGCCTGAAGTTCATTACGAACATAATCCAGAGAAGTGTGGTCACCGAGGCCAGGCCCGAGGTAATCCAACAGGTGAAAGAAAGAAAACATGCCGAAAGGTAGCGTGACGGACGTGATACAGATAATGACAAGGGCAATCTTGTTGAAAACGGGTTTTTCCCAATCAAATTCCCCTACCCAAAAACGTCGCCACATAATGCACTCCTCGAATTACGTCAGTCAGCTGATGATCTCTTGCAAACGCAGGCCCGGCACCAACCGGCGCCGTACGTAGCGCTCCAGTTCTTCACGGTTGCGTTCCGTCGTACGGAATGTCAGGAAGGAAAGCGCATTGCGGCTCCAGTATTCCGAAATCTCCTCTGCCTGTGCGCCCAGTGCCGGATGGCGGCGGAAGACGTCACCCAGCGCCAGTAGTCCGAACTGTTCGAACGGCAACTCCATGCGTACCATCGAGAGGAATTCGTTACCCGGTTCAACCATCAGTGCAAGAATCGGGTTCCGTGGCATTGCTTCCACCAGAAACAGGAAGGCTTCGACGAACTGGTCCTCGATGTTGTTGATGCCGCGAATATGCCCGGCTATCGCCAGNNTGCGTGCCTTCACGCAGGAAGGCCTCGCCCACCAGATCGTATTTATTGGGGTAGTAGTTATAGACGGTCTGCCGCACCAGGCCGGCGCGTTCAGCAATATGGCGCATGGAAACTTTCTGCAAACCCAACTCCCGCACACAGGCGATGGCCGCATCCTGGAGGCGCTGGCGCACCTGTTCGTCGTGGCTGGGATAGCGGTCGGCAGGGGGAAGGGCTTGGGCCTGGCTGGCTGTCACAGGGTGTACTCGGTCGTGTTCACGGGCATAATACGACAGATTTATTATAGTTGTCATATCTATACGACAATTTTATGTATTATGTCGTAATTCGACACTCACGAGGGCTACTCATGACCCGCCACCAGGCCACCCCGCTGACAGTCCGCCAGATCGACTTCCGGTTCAGCGAGTCCATCCCTTTCCAGAGCAACCCCCACAACCCGCACTGGAGCAACTTCGTCAACTTCATCACCCTGATCGCGCCCGGCTTCGAACGCTACTTCATCAAGGCCATCCGCCAGGTGATGCCGCATATCAAGGACCCATCGGTGAAAGCCGATGCCNNTCCGCCAGGTGATGCCACACATCAAGGATCCGGCCGTGCGCGCCGATGCCGAGTTGTTCTGCCAGCAGGAAGCGCAGCACTCGCGCCAGCATCTCGCACACATGAAAGTGCTGTCGGCGCACTACCCCGGTCTCGACGAGGTGCGCCGCGAAGTCACCGCTTCCTACGAGCGCTTATTCGAGCGTGAAAGTATGGATTTCCATCTTTCCTATGCGGCATCGGTAGAGTTGTGTTTCGGCCCATTGGCCAGCTTTCTGGTCACGCACCGCGATGCACTGTTCAAGGGCGGCGACCCGACGATTGCATCGTTCATGTTGTGGCACCTCGTCGAGGAATTCGAACACCGCAATTCAGCGATTGATGTGTATAACGATGTGGTGGGCAGCCACTGGTATCGTGTGAAATCTGCAATGGGCGTTGTAAAGCATCTCGCCGAAATCGCCCGAATTGTGCGCGATGGCTTTGATCGGCATGTGCCCGCTGGCAGCCTTGCCGTGCCGCCGGGGGATGTGGAAAAAATGTTTAATGGCATTCCAGTGTGGAATCAGTTGTGCCTGGCGGGTAATCTGTTTTGCACGCTGTTGCCGTACCACAACCCGAACGGCATCCAGCAACCGGACTGGGTCACGCAGTGGTTTGCTGATGAAGCGTCTGGAAAGGATATGGCAACGTATTATTCGCCGTAATGACTGGCCATTCACCTTAACTATTCACCGGCCCACGGATTTACTATAGTTCCAACGCTCATAAGGGAATTACCATGGCCAAGACATCCACCACTGAACAAGACTATAAAAACCAACCTGATTGCACAGACCTTGGGCATATTCCTGGCAACTGGGGGCTGCCGGTCATTGGCCATATGCTTCCCTGGGTGAAAGACATGCGCGGCATGCTTGAGAAACATGCGCGCCAATACGGCCCCGTATCAAAAGTGAACATCATGGGCAACAAGGGCGTCATGGTTACCGGGCCAGATGTTATGCAGGAAGTGTTGCTCGACAAAAACAGGAATTTTTCGAATGAAATGGCCTACCAGAACACAATAGGCAAGTTTTTTGAAGGCGGCATCCTGCTGAAAGATTTTGATGACCATAAAATCCAGCGGCGGATTTTTCAAAATGCTTTCAAGAATGAACCCATGCGTACTTATGTTGAATACATGAATGACATCATGGGATCAGACATGGACTCCTGGAAATCCATCAATAATTTTGTATTATTCCCGCACATAAAAAAAACGCTGTTGACAACTGCTGCAAAAATATTTGCCGGGGTTGAGCCTGGGACCCCGAATTTTCATCGTCTATATAAAGACTATGTAGATATGCTTGAGGGCATTACATCCCTTGTGCAAATTGAGATACCCGGCAGTAAATGGGGAAAAGCGCAGCACGCCAAAAGAGATATTTTCAACTGTTTCAAAACACTGATCCCCGAGAGGCGCGCAAAAAATGAAACGGACTTCCTGACTTTTTTCAGCCAGGAAACAAAGGAAGATGGCAGCCAGTTTACTGACGATGAAATTGTCAGGCATATGAATTTTCTGGTTTTTGCCGCGCATGACACCACTTCAGCATCCATCATTAACGTTTGTTATGAACTTGCAAAAAATCCGGCATGGCAGGAGCGCATTCGGCAATCCTGCCAAGCGTTCAAGGCAGAAACCGGAAAAGAAGCTTTAACATATGATGATCTGGACTCTATTCCCGATCTGGAGAACGCCATGCTGGAGGGCCAAAGGCTGCACCCCTCAGTGCCATGGGCGGCGCGGCGCACGATTCGCGAGATGACGATTGAAGGTTATAGGATCCCTGCCCACACTTTATTGTGGCTGCCGTATTTTTCATCTAATCGTTCCGAAAAATTCTGGACAAACCCCACTCAATTTGACCCTGACCGTTTTTCGCCAGGACGTGACGAGCATAAAAAGCATTCTTTCCAGTTTATACCCTTCGGCGGAGGCGCTCATAAATGTATAGGCATGCACTTCGCCAAGATCCAGGTGAAGTGCTTTTTCTACCAGTTTTTGCAGCGCTATAAATTTTCCGTGCCAGAAAATTACAATCCATGGTTAATGATGGTGCCAATGCCCAAGCCCGTCGATGGTCTACCACTTAAGTTGGAAAGAATAGACGGCCAGTAGTATGGTTGGCATTTATACCCGTTGATTAGAGGTTAATATCCAGAAGAAATTATTAAAGGAGTCACAACTTGAAAACCGGACTTTTGACACTGCTGTTCGTTTTTATTTGCCTGTTTGGCAATACCAGCGCCCATGCTGGCGGCACCTTGTATATCGACAGCAATGAAGGCTATTACCAACTGGCCAATTTGTTCGAATATTTTGTCGATGATGAAGGAACCCTCACGATTGGCGAAGTGGCCACCCAAGACGATTTGTTTAAAACCAGCAAAACCAATGTGCCGAATCCCGGCTTTATTGACGGTGCTGCGTGGGCAAAAATAAACATCCAGAACAAAGCTGGAACACCGCAGAATATACTGCTGGTTTTGTCCGTGGCAACGCTGCAAACAATAGACTTCTTCAGCGTTCAACAGAATGGCACCATTGAAAAATCAACACAGCTTGGCCTCGTTAACGCCAATAGCGAAAACCATTTTGAAAACCGTTTCCCAAACTTCCATATTTCACTGCAGCCAGAGGAAATCAAGACAATTTATGTTCGGATAACGGCTCCGAATGTTGTTATTCCTCTGGAGGTATGGAAAGCAGATGCCTTTATTAAAACCGATCACTTCAACCAATATTTGCAGGGTTGCTTTTACGGCATGCTGTCGCTTATAGGGATTTATAATTTCCTGTTGTTTTTTGTTACTCGCGAAAAAACCCAACTGTATTACATTGGCTATATCTTCAGCCTGATTACCGCCATGTCTCTGGTGGACGGTTCCGCTGTAGAAACCTATGGTTTACTGGCTTCCAGCCATTCCCTGCTATTCACTTTTGCTTTCTCTTTTGCGGGATTGATTTTTCTTGGCAGCTTTACTGCTAATTTTCTGCCAATCAATGAAAAATACCCCGAAGTGGAAAAATTGATCCGCTGGTTCAGGTATGTGATTTTACTGTCCTTGCCGGCGGTTATGTTTTATTCAGAAAAGCCGCTGATGTCTATTTATTTTGCCCTGGTATGCGCCACTGGCGGTTTGATCTACCTCGGCGCAGGCATCTATTGCTTCCGCAAGAATGAATATCTGGCGCGGTTTTATCTGGTAGCCTGGTCGGTGCTGTTGTTAGGCATCAGTGTGCTAGCCCTGAAGTTGTTCAATATCGTACCGCACAACACTTTTACACAATATTCCGTACAGATCGGCTCGCTCTTTGAAGCCACGCTGCAATCTATTGGCCTGGCCGCTAAAATCAATCTTCTGCAAAAAGAAAGAAATCAGGCACAACAGCAGGTAATTGCCTCGCAACAGGAAACCAATATACAACTGGAGATGAAAGTCAAAGACAGGACTCACCAACTGGAACAACTAGCCGCCAAACTGGCCAAGTATCTGTCACCCCAGATTTATACCTCGGTTTTTAGCGGCGAAAACGAAGTGTGTATTGCTACCAGAAGAAAGCGCCTTACCATTTTCTTTTCCGATATCAAGGGATTTACCGAGATCACCGACTCGCTGGAAGCAGAAGTCATGTCGGATATTCTGAATACCTATCTTGATGAAATGTCCCAGATTGCAATAAGACACGGCGGCACGATCGACAAGTTTATCGGCGATGCTGTCATGGTGTTTTTTGGCGACCCGGAAACCCGCGGCCCTGCAGAAGATGCACTGGCTTGCGCAAAAATGGCCATCGACATGCGCGACAGGATGATTGTCCTGCGTGAAAAGTGGCACGACGAAGGCATGTCCAGACCTTTACGCATTCGGTGCGGGATCAACACCGGATTTTGTACCGTGGGCAATTTCGGTAGCGAGCACCGTATGGACTACACCATCGTTGGCGGTCAGGTGAATCTGGCCAGCCGTCTGGAATCCAACGCCGAGACAGACCAGATCCTGATTTCTCATGAAACCTGGGCGCTGATCAAGGACCAGATCGATTGTGAGAAGAAAGAGGAAATTTTTGTAAAAGGCATCAATCGTCCGATCCAGACTTACCAGATCATCGGCGTCAAGGTTTAACCTTGAACGCATCTGACGCCGATTGAATATCGCCTGCTGGTATTACTGATCACATATGTTGGCCACCTGCGCCAGAAACTCGAAATGATCCTGCACAGCCAAA
>DDBK01000091.1:2318-2639 GCA_002333095.1 Cellvibrionales bacterium UBA2034 | reverse complement strand
GGCTGCAGTGGCGGTAATTACCAAAGCGAGTCTGGCGAAAAATTTCCGCTCGGATCCTGTGTATGTGAAAGCAGTGGCCAGTGGTTCTGCTGCCAATCCCCATACCGATCCGGACCATGATTTCCTGCGTTGGAAGCCGACGGAAAATGCAGCGGCGGAAGCGTACAAGATGGCTGGCATCACCAATCCATTCAAGGAAATTCATCTTGCGCAAGTGCATGACTGTTTTACATTGACCGAATTGCTGGCTTATGAAGACCTGGGTTTTATCCCGAAAGGAGCAGCCAAAGAACACATCGCCAATGGCACGTTTGCATTGAC
>DDBK01000091.1:0-2284 GCA_002333095.1 Cellvibrionales bacterium UBA2034 | reverse complement strand
ACAGGATAGATAGTAAAAACAGGATAGATAGTAAAAACAGATAAACAGGATGAGGCTTCATTCCCCGTATGAGATTGGCAGGTGGCAATAAAGTTTTCTCTTCTCTGGTGTTTATGCTGTTGCTGGCATCTTGCGCTATGCCAGAGAAGTCTGATGATGCCGCTGCGTTGGCAGTGGCGGCCGATCGCCAGTACATGTGCGTGTCAAAAATCCATATCAGCGACCTGACCCGGGCATTCTCGTTGCCGGCGGCAGGTGCAAGCAGCAACGGCAATATCCAGGCAGGCAAGGTGCTGGACAAAGCCGTGCAGGAAACATTCTGGACGGATTCTGCTGCCGCTGTATCTGGCAGGGCATTGCCGGTAGTCACACTGGGTTTTGATGGTGCTACGGGCGTGTACACAGATACGGGCAACAACAAATACTATGCGCAAATCAGTTTGCAGTTCCAGATTTTCAAACCGACCGGGCAGTCCTACATGGATATTGCTGTGGGTCAGGCATCGGCATCAGCAGATGGCCAGGCTGACAGCGAAAAAGTGATCAAGGCTGCGATGACACAAGCATTGCATCGTCTGGAAGGCATTCTGGTCAGCGCAGAAATCTGCCGCCCGATGCAATAATTTATTACTGATATCCGGAAATACAATATGACCTATGAAACCGTTTCATACGAAGTGAAAGATGGCGTTGCGATCATCACGCTCAATCGCCCCCAACAACGCAACGCTGTCAATTCAACCATGAGCCGTGAGTTGCCGCTGGTGTGGCAACAGTTTAATAAAGATACATCTGCTGTGGTGGCGATACTCACTGGCGCTGGCGATAAGGCACTCAGCACGGGTGCAGATCTGGCAGACTTGCCAGAAACAGATGGCGAGCCGGATGCCGATGGCCGCAAGTGGGGAACGTTGGCATCGATCAAATGGACTTCACTGCAAAACAGGATCTGGAAGCCCGTCATTTGTGCCGTGAATGGCATGGTAGTGGGTGGCGGCCTGCATTTTGTAGCGGATTCCGACATCGTGATTGCAGCGGATTCCGCGACATTTTTTGATACACATGTGAAAGTCGGTTTAGTGGCTGGATTAGAACCTGTGAGCCTGGCGCGCAAAATGCCGTTTGAAGCGGTGATGCGCATGGCGTTAACTGGCGGAAATGAGCGCATGACTGCGCAGCGCGCGTACGAACTCGGCATGGTGAGTGAAGTGGTTCCCGCAGCAGAGTTGATGGCGCGTGCCGTGGCGCTGGCAGATTTGATCAAGGTAAATTCACCTGTGGCATTGGCGCGCAGCAAGAAAGCATTGTGGGAAGCAAAAGAAATGGGGCTGCACAAAGCGTTGAACAATGCGTGGGGTTACATCATGGACCAGAATACACATCCGGATATTGCGGAAGGTGGCAAAGCGTTTATGGAACGCCGTGATCCGCAGTGGAAACCCTATGCCGGTGAATGTGATGAGTGAGTTGCCTGCTAGCGAACGTACGCCGCCGCCCGGTTTTTTTGCGCTGCCAATGGGGCTGGGTTTTAACGATGCGTTTGCGCCGGTGTATATCAATATCGATGGTGCTGACTGGAACTGTGGTTTTTTTGTCGAGCAGCACCACCTGAATCCACAAGGCGTTTGCCATGGTGGCGTGTTGATGTCTTTTATTGATCTCGCGATGGCCGGCGCCATCGGGCATTACATCAATAATATGATGGGCATGTTCACTACTAATATGACGGTAGATTTTATTGCAAAAGGTAACGAGGGCGATTGGCTGCATTTCGAGATCGACCACATCCACACCACGCGTTTGTTGGGCACCATCTCTGGCCGCATCATGGGCCCCGGTGGCCTGGTGGCACGAGCCAATGGCACATTCCGGCTGCCTAAAAGCAATAACGACACTCCAGCTGCAGTGGCATAAATGAGCAGCGAATTCTGTGTGGTATTGACGACGGTCGCCACCCGGGATGAGGCGAACAAACTTGCCCGCCAGCTGGTAGAACAACAACTCGCCGCATGCGTGCAGATGATGCCGATCAACAGCGTGTATTCGTGGGAAGGCGCCATCCAGCAGGATGACGAGGTGTTGCTGTTGATCAAGACCGCTTCCGCACGCTATGCAGGCGTAGAGGCCTTCCTCCTCGCCAACCACAGCTACAGTGTGCCGGAGATACTCCAGCTGCCTATCGAGCAGGGTTCGGCTGCCTACCTACAATGGCTGGGGAAGGCGCTGGCAGGGTAAGTAGGGAGCCAAGCCCTTACGCCTCGGGTGTGCTATCTTTAGGCCATAA
>DDBK01000032.1 GCA_002333095.1 Cellvibrionales bacterium UBA2034 | reverse complement strand
CTTGCTTGATCCGCTACAACATCCTCAGGCCTCACCAGCCAGTAAGTCTGCAAACCGGCCTGTCTAGCTGCGTCCAGTTCACCGACAATATCCGACAGGAACATCACTTCACCAGCGCGCAATCCGATAGCAGTAACAATCCGTCTATACGATTCGGCATCCTGCTTGGCACCGCTGGTGGTGTCAAAATAGCCCGAGAAAAATGGCGTCATATCGCCAAATTCACTGTAGCCGAAAAAAAGCCTCTGCGCCTGGATTGACCCACTGGAATAGACATACAACGACATATTCCTTTCATGCCAGTTTTTTAATTGTTGGTACGCATCAGGATACACGTGTGCCCGATAATCCTTATGGCGATAACCATGCTCCCACAACATGCCCTGCAACGCTTTCAGCGGTGTAATTTTCTTGTCTTCTGCAATCCATCGCTGCAATGCCGAAATGATCCCCGGGTAGTCATTTTCCGCAACACCAGCTTCTTTTGCTGCCATTTGCAGCTGCTCTGCTACATCAGGCCGTTGTGCATTCGCGCGCACAAACATTGGCAGATGCTGCGCCGCATAGGGAAACAACACATCACGCACAAAAGAAATCGAGCTGGTAGTGCCTTCAATATCTGTAAGAACAGCTTTGATCATTTTTATGCTCAACTATCCAGTTTTGGAAACAGATCAGCAATCGCGCTACCAGTATATTGCGCCACCCAACCTTCAGGATTATTAAAAAAACGAATGGCTGCAAGATCGGGAGCAGGACCAAGATCAAACCAGTGCGGAGTATTGGCAGGCACACTCAATAAATCACCTTTCTCACACAATACGCTATAAACCTTGTCGGCAACATGCAAATAAAACAATCCGCAGCCCGCAACAAAAAAACGCACTTCATCTTCAGTATGGATATGCTCACTGAGAAACTTCTGTCGCAACAGATCCTTGTCTGGATTGCTTTTATCAAGGCTGATTACATCAACAGTAATAAATCCCTGCTCTTTAACGATGCTGTCAATATCCTTGCGGTAAGCTTGCAGGATGGCATCCTGGCTATCACCAGCTTTCACTGGCGCATCAGGTTGCCACTGCTCGAAACGAACACCAATCGCTTTCAGCAGAGACGCAATCTGCCGGGGATCTTTTGTTTGCCGTTGCAATTCAGCAGATTCAGAATAAACAATTAATTCACTCATTCGTATTACCTTTTATTGGCATGAATAGCGTAGCGCTGCCATTCACAATCCAGCAGGAATTCAAGCGCCTCCAGGTGCCGCATGCAAGCATCCAGATCTTCTCCCCACGTGTAAAGGCCGTGGCCACGAATGAGATAGGCGACGCCCGCTCCATCACACTGCATCCGTTTTTCCACTTGCCGTGATAATTCCACCATATCTTGCGTGTTATTAAAAACAGGAATATGCACTTCTGTATTGTGCGTCGTTATACCACTGAATGCCTTGAGCAATTCATAGTCACGCAGCACCAGCGTATCTATCCCGGGCTGTTCCATGGTCAGGACCGTGGCGCGAACCGAATGGGTGTGCAGCACTGCACCTATATCCGGGTCACGTGCATACAATTGCGTGTGCAACAGCGTTTCAGCAGATGGCTTACGATCCATCAACGCCTTTCCCTGCAAATCTACAGCCATTACATCGCGCAACCCAAGCTTGCCCTTGTGTTTTCCCGATACTGTGATGGCACAGCTCTGTGCATTGATGCGGACAGAATAATTACTGGATGTTGCAGGCGACCAGCCACGACTATAAATGTCGCGACTGGCAGCAATAATACGCTCGGCACAGCGTTCAAACAGGTCGTGATCATAGGGCAACTGTTCAGACATGACAGATGTTCTCTTTAATTACTGAAATCGATTCCGGCAAGGCGGCATTCTGCCACAAATCAGCTGCGGTGCAGCCTGTGAATGCCCAACATTACCACAGCCAAACCCGCCATCTGCAGACCGCTGACTGGCTCACCCAGCACGCTGCCAGCGATCAGCACGGTGGCTACAGGCCCGACCATACCAACAGCGCCAGCCTTCGCTGACCCGATTTCCTTCACCCCTGCCGACATCATGAATGATGGCAACACAGTGAATAACAATGCAGTCACTGCACAACCGGCGTATACCCCGGGCGACAATTCCAGCAATTGTGAAATCGGGCTACTGACAGCGTAATGCAGGATCATCACCAACGCCGCAGCCGCCATAGCAACCGACGTAAACAGTGCGCTGGAAAATATACGCATGTAGTAGTCACTGCCAATCACATATACAGCAAAGGCAATTGCACTCAGCAATACGAAGCCCGAACCTTTGCCCGTTTCTGCCAGCGAGACAGCAGGCTGCAAACGGATATCCGCATAGAACACCATGATCAAACCTGCGTAAATAACGGCAATACAGATGCACAAAGGCAACGATATTTTCTTACCCGGATAAATCGTGGACAAGATCATGACAAATACCGGGTACGTGTAGAGAATAATCCGCTCAAGACCCACACTGACGGTTTGCAGGCCACGCAAGTCCAGATAGCTGGCCAGATAATATCCAGCAATGCCGATGATGGCTGCGCCTGCAAAGTGACTTGCCGTCAGGGCATGAAACTCCTTTTTCGCATACACAATGCCTACCCACCCGTAGACAGGCAACGCAAATAACATACGCAGCAGCATGATATCCGCCACTGTCGCTCCCTGCGCAAACAGAAACTTGATAAGGGTTCCCTTACAGGCAAACAACAGCGCAGACACGCCCACCAGGGTCATGCCTGACTGGTTGAATGCTGGAATGGTCTTCATGGTTAACTCCCGTTAAATCGTTGCAACACTTGCAGAAGATGCTGGCAGCGGATTAATCAGGGATTCGGGAGGGGATAACTGGAACCGAAAAACAAAAAAAAGCCGCTACAAGCGGCTTTTTGTGGTTGGATGGCATTCAGCCAGACACAAGAAACCGCGACAGTGGTCGTAGCCACAGTCGTACTCGCGATGTCTTGATTATCTGAATGATGCTCATGGTGTTTCCGGACCAGAAAAAAATGCCTGCGCCATCATAAACCCGGGGCGCAGGCAACTACAACTCTCATTTGACCAGTATGGGCGTTTACGCCTTGCTGAAACTGGCCTTGTGATTCTCCGCCAGATCCACAGCGATAGTATCCCCAGGCGCAAAATGCCCACCCAGAATTTCGTTGGCCAGTGGATTCTCCACCAACTGCTGGATAGCGCGCTTCAACGGGCGAGCGCCATAGACAGGATCAAAGCCGGTCTCGACCAGTTGCGCCATCATGGCATCGCTGAATGTGATCGCCATCTCCCGCTCGCCCAGACGCTTGCGCAAAAGATTGAGCTGGATATCGGCGATATTGCGAATCTGCTCCCTGCCCAAGGGATGAAACACCACCACTTCGTCAATACGGTTGATGAACTCCGGACGGAAATGGCTGCTGACAACATCCATCACCGCATCTTTCATTGCCTGATACCGGTTTTCATTGCGGGTGGAATCATCCTGCAAGGCAAGCCCGTCAAAGCTGACCGTGTCATACGAATGGTCATGCGCAAGATCCTGGATCCGGTCGGACCCCAGATTGGATGTCATCACCACAACCGTGTTGCGGAAATCAACCGTACGCCCCTGACTATCTGTCAAACGGCCATCGTCAAGTACCTGCAATAGAATGTTGAAAACATCTGGATGCGCTTTTTCAATTTCATCCAGCAGCAGCACCGAATAAGGCTTACGGCGCACAGCCTCTGTGAGATAACCGCCTTCTTCGTGGCCAACATAACCCGGAGGCGCACCAATCAGCCGCGCAACAGAATGCTTCTCCATGTATTCAGACATGTCGAGACGAATCATNNGAACCATTAGGGCGGTTGGGGTCTGACAAACCTGCACGTGATCGCCGAACAGCATTCGACACCGCCACTACCGCCTCTTTCTGGCCGACAACACGTCGATGCAGTTCATCTTCCATGCGCAACAGTTTTTCGCGTTCGCCTTCCAGCATTTTGGAAACAGGAATGCCCGTCCACTTTGATACGACTTCGGCAATCTCCTCATCCGTTACACGGTTGCGCAATAGCTGCATTTCTACAGGCTGTGATTCATCCGCCGTCGCCAACTGTTTTTCCAGCGCGGGAATCACACCGTACTGCAATTCCGACATGCGCGTCAGGTCGCCCGCCCGACGTGCCACATCAATATCCAGCCGCGCTTTTTCCAGATCACTGCGGATTTGCTGTGACCCCATCAATGATGCTTTTTCTGCTTTCCAGATTTCTTCCAGGTCTGCAAACTCACGTTCCGCTTTGGTGATCTGGTCATTCAGGATTACCATCTGTTTCTTGGCTGATTCATCCTCGTCTTTCTTCACNNGGATGCGCGATGCCGCTTCGTCAATCAGGTCAATCGCTTTATCCGGCAACTGGCGATCAGCAATGTAACGCTGTGACAGTTTTGCAGCAGCAATAATGGCGCTATCCGTAATATCTACGCCATGGTGCACTTCGTAACGCTCTTTCAAGCCGCGCAAGATTGCAATGGTGTCTTCTTCCGACGGCTCATCTACCAGCACTTTCTGGAAACGGCGCTCCAGTGCAGCATCCTTCTCAATGAATTGGCGGTATTCGTTCAGTGTCGTTGCGCCGACGCAATGCAACTCGCCACGTGCCAATGCAGGCTT
>DDBK01000128.1 GCA_002333095.1 Cellvibrionales bacterium UBA2034 | reverse complement strand
AACCATACGGGCGCGCACAAGATCAATAATACGATCGGGCAGGCTTTGCTTGCGAAACGTTCCGGTAAAACTCGCATCATTGCAGAAACAGGTGCTGGCCAGCATGGCGTAGCGACTGCAACAGTGGCTGCGCGTCTNNTGAAAGATGCGATGAACGAAGCGATGCGTGACTGGGTCACCAACGTTGATAATACTTTCTACATCATCGGCACCGTTGCGGGTCCGCATCCGTATCCAATGTTGGTGCGTGATTTCCAATCGATTATTGGTCGTGAAGCGCGTCGCCAGTGTCTGGAGCAAACTGGAAAATTGCCGGATGCACTGGTGGCTTGCGTGGGTGGAGGTTCGAATGCCATTGGTTTGTTCCATCCATTCCTTGCCGATGAAAGCGTAGCGATTTACGGCGTGGAAGCGGGCGGTGACGGTGTTGAAACCGGTCGTCATGCTGCGCCATTGTCTGCTGGCCGCCCCGGTATCCTGCACGGCAACCGCACGTATTTGATGGATGATGCCGACGGCCAGATTATTGAAACGCATTCAGTGTCTGCTGGTCTTGATTATCCCGGTGTCGGCCCTGAACATTCATGGTTAAAAGATATCGGTCGTGCAAATTATGTTGCGATCAATGATAAAGAAGCGCTGGCCGGTTTTCGCCGCCTGACGCAAACAGAAGGCATCATGCCGGCGCTGGAATCCAGTCATGCTGTCGCATACGCCGAAAAACTCGCACCCACCATGGGCAGGGATGAGATCATCATCGTCAACCTGTCGGGTCGTGGTGATAAAGACATACTGACGATTGCTGCCATTGATGGCATCAAGGTTTGATTGAAATAATCTGAGGAATGACTGTGAGTCGTATTGCGTCCTGTCTCCAACAACTGAAAGCACAAAACAAGAAAGCGTTGATTCCCTACATCGTGGCCGGTGATCCGGATTACGCCACCACATTGGCAACATTGCACGCGATGGTGAAAGCCGGTGCAGACATTCTGGAAATCGGTGTGCCGTTTTCTGATCCGATGGCCGAAGGCCCTGTGATCCAGAAAGGTCACGAGCGCGCGCTGGCTTCCGGTATGTCGTTGAAAAAACTGCTGGAACTGGTGAAAGAATTTCGCAGCACGGATAACAACACCCCGATTGTATTGATGGGTTACGCTAATCCTGTCGAGCATATGGGTTATGCGGCGTTTGCCGATGCTGCGGTGGCAGCCGGTGTCGATGGATTGTTGACTGTGGATATTCCGCCAGAGGAAGCCGGTGATCTCAATCGTGAGCTGAAACGTGTGGGCATCGACAATATTTTCCTGCTGGCGCCGACCACGACGGATGAGCGTGCAAAGCATATCTGTGAGTTGGCGACAGGCTATCTCTACTACGTATCACTGAAAGGTGTGACCGGTGCCGGCAACATCGATACCACTGAAGTGCGTGAAAAACTGGCGCAGTTCCGCGCCTACACCTCGTTACCGCTTTGTGTAGGGTTTGGTATCAAGGATGCCGCTTCAGCGCGTGTGGTGGCTGAGTCTGCTGACGGTGTGGTAGTAGGCAGTGTATTGGTGAATACAATGGCTGGGTCAGGTAAAAAATCACCGGATGCCGTTGCAGAAATTATTGCTGGCATTCGCAGCGCGATTTAAATCTGGATTGCAGGGAAACATATTATGAGTTGGCTTGAGAGACTGGTTCCATCAGTAGTTCGATCCGAAAAACGGAGTCAGGGCGAAAGTGCGATTCCTGAAGGCTTGTGGAAAAAATGCCCGAAGTGCGAAGCAGTGCTGTATCGCCCCGAGCTGGAGCGTTCTCTGGATGTTTGCCCGAAATGTGATCACCACATGCGTATTGGTGCCCGTACACGCCTTGACTGGTTCCTTGATAAAGAAGGCAGGGAAGAGCTGGCGACAGATGTTGAGCCTGTTGATCGCCTGAAGTTCAAAGACGTAAAGAAATACAAGGATCGCCTGACGGCAGCACAGAAAGAAACTGGCGAGAAAGATGCGCTGATTGCTTTTCGTGGCACAGTCAATGGTTTGCCTGTCGTGGTGTGCGCCTTTGAATTTGCGTTCCATGGCGGTTCGATGGGGTATGCCGTGGGTGAAAAATTTACCCGCGCCGCCACGTTGGCATTGAATGAAAAAATCCCGTTCATCTGTTTCTCGGCTACCGGTGGTGCCAGGATGCAGGAAGCATTGATCTCGCTGATGCAGATGGCCAAGACCAGCGCTGTGATAGAGCGCTTGAAACAGCAAGGCGTGCCATATTTTTCCGTGATGACCGATCCGGTGTACGGCGGTGTATCCGCCAGTCTTGCATTGCTCGGTGATCTTAATATTGCCGAGCCGGGTGCGCGTGCCGGTTTTGCTGGCCCCGGTATTATCGAGCAGACCATTCGCCAGAAATTGCCGAAAGGTTTTCAGCGCAGTGAATTCCTGCTGGATCATGGTGCTATCGACATGATTGTGCACCGGAAAGATATGCGCGATAAATTGTCGAGCCTGATGGNNAATGGTAAAGGATCATGCGTTACCGTGCTCGCCACACTGCTGCACGGGTTGGGTAAACGCGTCGGCAGTTTTACTTCTCCGCATCTGTTTCGCTACAACGAACGCATCCGTATTGATAACGAAGAAGTATCCGATTCGGATCTGTGTGCGGCGTTTGCAGCGATTGATGCAGCGCGCGGCGCTACCAGTCTGACGTATTTTGAATTTAATGCGCTGGCGGCATTCTGGTTGTTTCGTCACTATCAGGTAGATGTGCAGGTGCTGGAAGTGGGGCTGGGAGGTCGGCTGGATGCAACCAATCTTGTTGATGCCGATATCGCCGTCATCACAAATATTGCACTGGATCATGTGGAATGGCTTGGCGACACCCGCGAAAAAATCGGTGCGGAAAAGGCTGGCGTACTGCGCCAGAACGGCAAACTGGTGTATGGCGAAGCTGATATGCCAGCCAGCATCCTTGCGCAGGCTAATCAACTCAATGTTGCTACTAGCCGGATCACTCAACAGTTTTCTACAGGTGTTGATAACGATCTTTTTGTCTGGCACGGTCTCGATAAAAACAATGCCAAGCTGACTCTCACAACCCCCATGCCACAGTTGCCACTGCCTAGCGTGGCTTGTGCACTACAAGTGCTGGCGTGGCTGGGTCTGTGGGATGCCGACGTGTATGCGCGGTTGTTGCCTTCAATCATGTTGGCGGGGCGTATGGAGCGTGTTCACTTTCATGGGCAAGAATGGATTTTTGATGTGGCGCACAATCCAGCTGGCGCGCATTTTCTGGCCAATCGTCTGCAACAAGCCGGTATTACTCCTGTAACAGTCATTTTTTCAGCGATGTCAGACAAGGATCTCGTGGGTATTTTTACTGCCTTGTCATCTGTTGTGCGGCGTTGGATATTTTTTCCGCTGGCGGACAATGCGCGCGCGGCTTCAGTGACTCAGTTACAAGCAGCTGCAATGCAGGCAGGCGTAGGTGAGATGGCGATTGTCTGTTGTGCGGATGAAGCCAATGCAGTACAACAAGCCGCAAGTTGCGAGTTGGCGCAAGCAATACTGGTTTGCGGATCATTTTTTACGGTGTCTTCTGTAAAGGAGTGGGTGCATTGAAAGACAATAAAAGTGTCTGGATAGGCTACGTACTGCCATTGCTGCCAGCAGCATATCTGTTTTTTCAATGTATCTATGTTATCAGTAGCCGGATTTTCTATCCGTATGAAATAGAATGGATCGAGGGCGGTATTCTGCAGGGCGTGTTGAGAATTGTTGACGGTCAGCCACTCTATGGCGCTCCTGGTCCGGATTATGTTCCGTCGCTTTACGCGCCGCTGTATTTTTATGTTTCTTCATTGTCCGTTTTAATTTTTGGCAATGGCTTGCCTGCCCTGCGTATTGTTTCATTTTGTGCTTCTTTGCTTACTGCCATAATGGTTGGCACTTCGGTGTGGCAGCTGACGCGCTCGCGGCTATCGGCNNTTGCTGGCTTTTTTTTGCTGGGGAGCTTTATACCGGTTTTCAGGAAGCTGGTATGACCTTGCGCGCGTCGATAGTCTTTGGGCTTGTTGTCTGGTAGCGGCGATTACTGCATTGGTGTTTTTCTCTGTGCAGCGTCGTCGGTGTTTCCTTTTTATGGCTGTTTTTGCGTTACTGCTGGCAATTTTTTCCAAGCAGACTACGCTGATCCTGTTGCCGTTTTTTCTGGTCGCCGTCTGGTGTTGGGCTGGGTTCTCGGAGGCTCTGAAATTTGGCTTATTGTTGGCGGTATTGGCGCTGGCAGTTGCGGGTGTATTGCAATGGCAGACTGGAGGCTACTTTTATTTCTACACCATGCAGATGGCTGGCGAACACAGGTTTAACCAAGGGATCCCGTTAAATTTCCTCCACGGCGATTTAATGTTGGGGGTTCCGGTCTATCTTTTGTTAAGCGTAGTATTTGTGCTTTATCGATTGTCTGTCAAGCGAGATGCATTGGCGTGGTTAAGTCTGTTATCTGGGTTTTTATTGATGAGCCTGTTGTCACGCTGGTACTCAGGTGGTTTTTATAACGTTTTGATTCCGCTTCATCAGCTTCTACTTATTATGGCTGTTAGCGGATTTTATGTATTGCTAGAAAAGGCGGCAGCTCTTAAGTTTGCTGTTTTGCGTTACGGATTAACTATCTTTTTGAGTGTTTTTTTTGCACTCAATATATTGCATGGCTGGTCTGATCCCTCTCGCCAGATTCCCACAGTGGCAGACAGGGCATGCGGAGATGCATTAGTAAAGCGTCTGGCAGGGGCAAATGGGGAAATCTGTATTCCGAGACATAGTTATTTGTCTTTTTTGGCGGGAAAGTCTTTTTGTGCGCATGAAGCATTTGCCGTTGACCTTATTCATGGCAGTGATCCAGAGTTGGCGGTGAGCATTGCAACTGCTATGCGCGATAGGCTGCTTGGCGGGCACTATAATGTGCTGTTGCTGGATACGCAGGCACAGTTTTCTTCATACAACATCGGTTTTGACCAGTTGCGTTATACAGCAACGGATCTGGATTGCCCCGCGGATGCGTTTTATCCCCTAGTGGCAGGGCAGCGACCACTGCACTGGTTGGAGTACAACGGTGAGCAATTGAAGGATTTACGCGCCATCCGCTAGACGACCAATCTGTCAGTTTGCAGTGAGTGCCAGGAACTCCGAACGGGTGGCTGGGTTGGTCTGGAATGCACCCAGCATGGCAGATGTTTTCATCACAGAATTCTGTTTTTCTACGCCGCGCATCATCATGCACATATGGCGTGCTTCAATGATGACGCCTACGCCGGCAGCATTAGTCACATCGCGGATTGTAGTGGCAATCTGCTTCGTCAGGTTTTCCTGGATCTGCAAGCGGCGTGCATACATGTCGATAATGCGTGCCACTTTTGACAGGCCGAGTACTTTGCCAGTTGGAATATAGGCGACATGGCATTTGCCGATAAACGGCAACATATGATGCTCGCACATTGAATACAACTCGATATCTTTCACCAGCACCATTTCGTTGCAATCGGAATCAAACAGCGCGCCGTTGATCACTTCATCCAGGCTTTGATGGTAGCCGCGCGTCAGGAACTGGAATGCTTTTGCGGCACGTGCTGGCGTATCGCGCAGGCCATCCCGTCCTAGGTCTTCGCCAATGTCGGTGATGATTTTTGCAAAAGCGTCTTGCATGGTCAGATCCTGTGTTGTTGAGCTCTTGGTATATGGCCACAGTAAGGGAAGGGAGGGTTCAGGTAAAGTTTGGTGAGCCCTGTTTTCGGTAATTGCATTTCGCGGGTTTTTGTACGGTTTTTAGATACTAGAATAGGCAAGGTTTTTATTGTTGGCGGGAGCCTTATGACTTTACAGGATTGGATGAATGCGACTGCCGCGCAACTGGATGAATCCGGGGTGTTTCTGGGGCATGGTACGGATAACAGTTGGGACGAAGCCCTGCACCTGACGCTGCCCTTGCTGGATATCCCGTTTGATGCGGACCCTTCCGTGTTGCAGCGTGTGCTGACGGACGATGAGTTATCCCGGCTGCAGGTTGCCCGTGAACAACGTATTGCCCGGCGCATACCCACCCCCTATATCACTCGGCAGGCCTGGTTTTGTGGCTTGCCATTCTATGTGGATGAGCGTGTGCTGATACCGCGCTCGCCGTTGGGTGAGCTGATTGATGACGGCTTTTACCCGTGGTTGCAGCATGAACCGGCACGCATCCTTGATCTCTGTTGTGGCAGTGCCTGTATTGCGATTGCCTGTGCGGAGGCTTTTCCTTCTGCAGAGGTTGATGCCGCCGATATCTCAGCCGATGCATTGGCGGTGGCAGCAGTCAATGTCGGGCAGTACCAGCTGCAGGGGCGTTTGCAACTGCTCGAATCGGATATGTTTTCGGGTGTGGGCAACAAGCGATATGACCTGATTGTGTGCAATCCCCCCTATGTTGATGCAGATGATATGGCAGCTTTGCCGGACGAGTATCGCCATGAACCGGAGTTGGCGTTGGCATCCGGTGCTGACGGGCTGGATTTCACCCGCCGCTTGTTGCGGGAAGCTGCTGACCACCTCACAGGCAACGGCATACTGATCGTTGAAGTGGGAAACAGTGCGGAGGCGTTGGAGCGGCTGTTTCCAGCGGTGCCATTCGTCTGGCTGGAATTCCAGCGCGGGGGTGACGGTGTATTCCTGCTTACTGCACAAGACTTGCAGCAGTGTAAGGGCGGTTTTGCCTAGCGGGTACGGTTGCCAGGCTTCTGCAGCAGGGGTAGACTCAAGGCGTGAGGCTAGGAAAGTTTCCCGACAATAATAAACAATGGAAATTTATGAGATTACTCATGCAAGGCCGAGGAACTGGATTTTCACCTAAGCAGTGGGTGCTGGTGCTTGTTTGTCTGCTGTTTTCCCCTTTGTCTTTTGCTATATCGAAATCAGGCACAATGTGTGGTGGCAGCATTACGCTGACCTGCACCTCGGCGACTAACAAAATAACCTGTAGTAATTCCTCCTTATACGGCAGCTGCTGGAGTGGTTTTCCTAGCCAGACCCGGACTTCTTCCGGCGTGCCTTTTTATGACACCATTTATTTCCGGTATGGCGTATGGGAAGAGCCTACGCAGGGCTTGTGTGGCAGTTCTAGAAATCCGTTTACCGGTGTAACTACACGGGAGTGTTTTGAAGTAACCGCCGGTGAAATATCAATCAGCTATACAGGCACAGACAGTGATAACGATAAGAGGGGTAGTGCAGTGGATAACTGCCCGTCATATCCTAATACCAACCAGCTCAACACGGATCAGGATGCGCAGGGAGACGTTTGTGACGATGATGATGACAATGATGGTCTATCTGACTCGAGTGACAATTGCTCACTGAATGCCAATACCGATCAACTGGATACCGATGGCGATACACAGGGTGATGCCTGCGATTTTGATGACGACAATGACGGCTTGTCCGACGCTTATGAGGCGGCATTGGGCAACGATCCGTTGAACAGCCTTGATCCGCCCAAAGTGGCTATTGGTTCTTCCTACATTTTTGCAGTGGACCAGCATATCGCGGCTGCATCTGCGTCTGTCACGCTCTGGAACAGCGCAGACGGTGTGCTGGAAGGTTTTTGTGACGACTGCTTCCCGTCGGTGACCGATATGATCATGTCATCAAGCGGCGATGTGTGTAATGTCGGCGCGAATGGTGTGAACTGTTTGTGGTGGGGTATGGACACCGGGCCGGTTTACGGCGATGAACTGTTGCCTGTCCAGATTGCCGGACAGGCTTACACACCGCTGCATGACTGGGATGGCATGCTCAAATACGTGGACGAGTCATCGGTGTTGCATCATCTGGCCACTGATGCATTCAGGATCAGTGGCGATTACACATCCCACGCGTGCATCGTGAGCAAGACGCTGGGCGTGTATTGCTGGGCCAGCCATTCAGGAACCGATATCGTATCCAGCAATGTACCGGTAGCGTTGCAAAACGTATCGACAGTAAAAGATGTGGCGGTGGGTGCGAACCATGCGTGTGCTATCAATAATGGTGTTGTGCAATGTTGGGGGGATGCTGCGGGCAATAAAACCGCCGTGCCTGCCGTGGTAGATACGCCCTTGAAAATTGCCGCTGGCGCGGATCATACCTGTGCTATCAACGTAAACCGCACGGTGAGTTGTTGGGGCGACAACAGTGAAGGCCAGCTGGGGGATAACAATGCAGATGGTTATGTCGATGGCGTGAACGTTGCGCAGAGAATTGCAGCAGGCACCCATCACACCTGTGCAGTGACGGGCAATTACGCCATGCCGTCCAGCCTGCGCGTTACCTGCTGGGGCAGTAACAGTGTGGGCCAGACAACGGTTCCCCCGGATTTGACGAGCGGGGTTGAACATCCTGTCAATGTGGTAGCAGCCGGTAACCAGACCTGTGCGGTCAAGGCGGGCCAGAATGCGGCCGCGAGCGCGCTGTTGTGTTGGCCGGTGGATGTTTTTCACCAGTAACAAAACCATCTTTCCCGCCAGTCTGATCCCGTATAATGCCCTTTAAAAGGGGAGCGCGTATGTCTGGCAATACGTTTGGCAAGTTATTTACTGTGACGACTTTTGGTGAGAGCCACGGGCCAGCGCTCGGCTGCATCATTGACGGTTGTCCACCGGGCATGGCGTTGTGTGAAGCCGATTTGCAGGCAGACCTGGATCGTCGCAAGCCTGGCACGTCCCGCTACACCACCCAGCGTAAGGAGGATGATGCCGTACGCATCCTGTCTGGTGTGTTCGAAGGAAAAACTACTGGTACGCCGATTGGCCTGTTGATCGAAAATACTGACCAGCGCTCGAAAGATTACGGCAACATCAAGGACACCTTCCGGCCGGCGCATGCCGATTACACTTACAGCCAGAAATACGGCTTCCGTGATTACCGGGGTGGTGGCCGTTCGTCAGCGCGTGAAACAGCCATGCGTGTTGCAGCTGGTGCGATTGCCAAGAAATATTTATCCGAAAAATTCGGTGTAACTGTGCGTGGCTACCTGAGCCAGCTCGGTCCATTGGTGGTGAATTTCAAGCAGTGGGCAGCGGTTGAGCAAAATGCTTTTTTCAGCCCTGATCCGGATAAAGTGCCGGAGCTGGAAGCCTACATGCAGCAGCTGATCAAGGATGGGGATTCTGTTGGCGCCAAAATTACCGTGATAGCCGAAGGGTTGCCGCCTGGTTGGGGTGAGCCGGTTTTTGATCGCCTCGATGCGGATATCGCGCATGGCATGATGAGTATCAATGCTGTGAAAGGCGTCGATATCGGCGCAGGTTTTGCGTCAGTGGCGCAGCGCGGCAGTGAGCACCGCGATGAAATCACCCCGCAAGGTTTTCTCTCCAATAATGCCGGTGGCATTCTGGGTGGTATATCGAGCGGGCAGGATATCGTTGTCAATATTGCACTGAAACCGACATCCAGTTTGCACCTGCCTGGCCGCAGCGTTGACATGCAAGGCAATCCGGTTGAGGTCGTGACAAAAGGCCGTCATGACCCCTGTGNNCGCGCACAGAATGCAGATGTTGTTATGCCTTCACCAGTGATTCCTGCCGCGCACAAGGAATAGATTTTCATGCAGCCCAGCATGCAAGCCGGCATGTATTGGCGCTTGTCCGGTTTCTATTTTTTCTATTTTATCGTGCTTGGCACCATGGTGCCGTATCTGCCGCTGTATCTGAAAAGTCTTGGGCTGGATGCCTGGCATATTGGATTGCTCACGTCGGTGATGGTCGGTACAAAAATCGTTGCGCCGAATATCTGGGGCTGGCTGGCAGATCACACAGGCCAGCGCATGGCGATTATCCGTCTCGGTTGTTTGATGGCAGTATTGTGCTTTTCGCTGATTTTCTGGTGGCGCGGAAATATTGCCTTATTGGCACTGATTATCTTGTTGTACAGTTTTTTCTGGAACGCAGTGCTCGCGCAGTTTGAAGCGGTGACGCTGGTATATCTTGGTACACAGCCTGAGCGGTACAGCCGTGTGCGTTTATGGGGGTCTATTGGATTTATTCTGGCTGTTGCGGTGTTTGGCTGGATGTTTGACCACGTTGCGTTGTCTGTATTTCCTGTGCTCGTGGCCACAGGCTTGCTGACTATTTTTCTCAGCAGCTGGTTTGTAACAGATCCCGTTTTTGAGCTTCACCATGTGGTATCGGATCATGGGCACAGTTTTTTGCAGCGNNCTGTTTTTGAGCCGTACCATGTAGCGTCGGATCATGGGCGCAGTTTTTTGCAGCGATTGCGACAACCGCAGATAGCAATATTTTTTATTGTCTGTTTTCTTATGGTGTTATCGCACGGGCCTTACTATACGTTTTTCAGTTTGTTGATGGAGCAGCACAGTTATTCCCATACAGCCATCGGTTTGTTGTGGGGGCTGGGTGTGGTGGCCGAAGTGGTGCTATTCTGGTTCATGCACCGCTTGCTGCCCAACTGGGGTTTGCGCAGTATGTTGTTGCTGAGTCTTGTGGCAACAACATTCCGCTGGTTGTTATTGGCATGGTTCCCACAGTTTCTTTCCGTGATGTTATTTGCGCAATGCTTGCATGCTTTCAGCTTTGCCGGGTTTCATGCTGCAGCGATTGAAGCAGTCCGACGCCTTTTTTCTGTCCAGCAATCAGGTAAGGCGCAAGCGTTCTATAGTGCGGTGGGCTACGGTGCGGGTAATGCGCTGGGCGCATTGGTCGGCGGCGCCTTATGGCAGTTCAGTTCGGCATTGCCTTTTTTCTGTTCTGCATTGGTTTGTGCATTGGCTGTTGTACTGGTGTGGCGCGGATTGCCAGCCGCTTTTTTTGGCGATTAATCCTGCATAACCATAATATTTGCAAGGTTGGTTATCTTCTCCCAAGTGTTTAGAATGCTGGAAAATTATTGTAAGGGGTATTTATGACATCTCAGGATCCTGCAAAGCTCAGTAGTTTGTCATGGCTGATTTTCAGTTCACGCTGGATGCAATTGCCTTTGTATCTCGGCTTGATTGTTGCGCAAGGCGTATACGTCATTCTTTTTGTAAAAGAATTGTTCCATCTGATCATGGGGGCTACCAGCCTGAGTGAACAGCTCATCATGTTGGCAGTATTGGGGCTGATTGATGTGGTGATGATTTCCAATCTGCTGGTCATGGTTATTGTCGGAGGCTATGAGACGTTTGTATCCAGACTGAATCTGCAGGGGCATCCAGACCAACCCGAATGGTTGAGTCATGTCAATGCTTCAGTGCTGAAGGTGAAATTGGCTATGGCGATTATAGGCATCAGTTCCATTCATTTATTGAAAACGTTTATTGCAATTGGTTCCTTGGGTGCAGATGGTTCGACGTACACAGAAACGGGTGTCATGTGGCAAACCATTATCCATATGGTATTTATCTTGTCGGCAATCGGGATTGCATGGACAGACAGCCTGATGTCTGGTGCCCAAAAATCGACGCACACCACACGCTGATTTGCCGGNNATAGTAAAAATATCGCGGAACAGGCGAGAAAAATGACTGCTGTCGAGGTAGCCGACTTTTTCTGCTACTTCGGCAATACTCAGGTTGCTGTTGCCGAGTAAATCCCTTCCTTCTTCGATGCGCAAACCTTGCAAGTAACGCAACGGTGTTTTGCCGGTGGCTGCAAGAAAACGTCGGTTGAAATTGCGCAAACTCATGCCGAACTGTTTTGAAACATCAGCCAGTTGCACCGGTTGGGCATAATGCTGGTGTAGCCACAGTTGAATCTGGATGATGTCTTCATCGTGATGGCGCTCACTGTCATCTTCGCGGTAAGTCACGTTCTCATAGGATTTACGCGCCTCGTGCGAGAAGTGGCGTTCAACATGCGAGGCAATACTGCTGCCGTAAAAATGCCGGATGAAATGCACGGTGAGATCAGCCAGTGCATTGATGGACGCTGCGCAATACAGGTTGCCAGCGCGCGTGATGAGATACTGGGGTTTCAGGTCAACTGCCGGGTAGAGTGCGGTAAATTGGTCGAGATAAAACCAGTGCGTGGTAGCGGGGCGTTGGTCCAGCAGTCCGCTGCTGGCAAGAAAACACACGCCGGTTCCTGCAGCGCCTATCAATGCCCCCCCCGCGTGCTGTTCACGCAACCATGGCAGCAGGGCCGGGTGTTGTTTAATGACGGTTTGCGGATTTCGCCATAGCGCAGGCAGGTAGATCAGGTCGTATTGTTCAGTATCAATGCCGGTATCTGCAGCAAGCAGGATGCCGCTGCGGCTGGTAAACGTACCGGTGCGGGTGGCGACAAACGCGATCTCGGGCAAGGCCTTACGCTGTCGCGCCAGCGCAAGATCAGCTGCCGCACGGAACATCTCCGCTGGCAGGGCTACGCTGGTAGCGAGAATCTGCTCGTACAGGACGAATGCAATCTTCATGATTGGATTTATTATTGGCCAGAATGTCTACATTGTTGGCCATTTTGGCGCTTATTCTTGTCCGGAACAAGACTAGACTGGTCAACATTCCATTGTATTGGTTGATTGTTATGTCTTTATTACCGGTTATTGTAGGTTTTGGTGGTATCAATGCTGCCGGGCGCGCTTCGTCACACCACGCTTATCGCCGTATGGTACTGGACAGTCTGCCTGAAACGGTACGCCAGGAAACACTGACCGGCCTGACCACCTTGATGAACCTTGCCCACTATAACGATGGCAGTTTTGTAGATGTCAGTGGGTCGCATTATTCAGCCAGTGATCTGGCTGCCAGTTTTTCAGATGCCGCTATCGCAGGCTCGCTGATTCGCCGTATCGAGCCATCGTTCTTTCCAGTGGACGCTGCACCATGGCAAAAAAGCATGTCGATGACTGCTGCAGATGGCCCGGTCACCTTTATAACAACAGAGCGGAATTTGCCTGAACCTGTGCCAGCCGGATGGCGTGTGACGCCTGTGGAAGGGGGCAAGCAAGTCAAGGTGGAAATTTTAGACAGTTGCGATGTTCTGGTGCCCAGCCAGCGGGTATTTCCTGTGCAAGCTGCCGGTATGTTGCCCACGGGTTTTGATCCCGGTGCACTGTACAACTCCCGCAACCATCCGCGCGGTTTACAGATGACGGTGTATGCCGCCTCTGATGCTGTCCACAGCATGGGGATTACGTGGGCTGAGGTGATGAAAAAAGTGTCACCAGACCAGGTGGCTGTGTATGCAGGCAGCGCGATGAGCCAGCTCGACTATAACGGCTCCGGTGGCATGATGCAGGCGCGTCTCGCTGGCAAACGCGTTACATCCAAACAATGTGCGCTGGGTTTTTGTGAAATGCCGGCCGATTTTGTGAATGCCTATATTCTCGGTTCTGTTGGCAGTACAGGTACTGCAGCCGGTGCCTGTGCCACTTTCCTCTACAACTTGCGCATGGGTGTCGACGATATCAAGAGCGGCCGCCGTCGAGTGG
>DDBK01000127.1 GCA_002333095.1 Cellvibrionales bacterium UBA2034 | reverse complement strand
GGGTGTCCGCAGTGTTTATCTGTCCGATAAGGATTCAGTGTTTGCCAGTACACAAGCACGTGACATGTTGTACTGGTTGCAAGCAGTAGCGGAGCCCGGTAATGACCGTCTGTTGCGCACGGCGCTTGCAACTGCTGCGTTGGGTTTGTCCCTTGCCACGCTGCAAAATATTCTTGCGGATGAAGCGCAGTGGGAAATCACGGTGATGCGTTTCCGTGCTTACCGTGAACAGTGGCAGAAGCACGGTGTGCTGCCAATGTTGTACAGCCTGATGCGTGATTACCGTGTGTCGGCCAATGCATTGCACAGGGCAGATGGCGAACGTGACCTGACAAACTTGTTGCACATTGGNNTGGCTGCAACAGGCCAGCGGTCAGCTGGATGGTGAGCAGGCGTTGATCCGGCATCTGGCTGAGCAAATTGCACACCCGACAGAAGAACAGGTGTTGCGACTGGAAAGTGATGCAGACCTGATCAAGGTGGTGACTATCCACAAATCCAAAGGCCTGGAATATCCGCTGGTGTTGCTACCGTTCATCTGCAGTTCGCGAAAACTGGATGGTAACACCCGCGTGATAACGTATCACACCGCCTCCGGGGAGACGGGCGCTGAAATGGAATACGCATCATGGATGGAACTGGCTGGNNGCCAGTCATCACAAAAAAACCGCGCTGCATGAAAGTGGGTTGGGATATTTATTGAATGGCGGCGCAGTATTGACTGAAGACACGCTGCAACAACAGCTGGCTTCATTGGCTATAGACGGTCTTGCTGTAGAAGCCTTGCCTGTCAGCAACAGGGATTTATACGCGCCAGACACAGCTGTTGCATTGGGTTCGCCCCGATATATGCCGCCCGAACGCACGATTGCTGAACACTGGTGGATTGCCAGTTACTCTGCACTCAAGACGGGAGCGTTGGATGATGTGGGTGAAGTAGATGAAGGTAATTCACTGGCCGGATTATCTGATCCTGAGAGTTCACAGCAGGCCACGGTGGATGAAGAGCTGGGAGCAGAAAACACGTTTGATAGCGTTAACGTTCCTGCCACATTTTCTGCATCGCTGGATATGCACGGTTTCCCGCGTGGGCCGACACCCGGTACGTTCCTGCACGGTTTGCTGGAATGGGGCGCGCAGGAAGGTTTTGCGCAGGTGCTGGCACAGCACGATGCCAGAAAAGATTTTATTGCGCGCTGTTGTAATCGTCGCGGTTGGGAAAAGTGGATTCTGCCTCTGGATAGCTGGATGCAAAAATTACTGGGCGCAGCGTTGCCGGCGGGCCAGCACACTATCCAGTTGCACACTGTCCAGCGTTGTATTCCTGAAATGGAATTCTGGTTTGGCAGTGACATGGTGAATACAGTTGAGCTGGATCGGCTGGTAAATGAATATACATTGAACGCCATGCCGCGCCCGCAGTTGCTACCCAATCTGCTGAATGGCATGTTGAAAGGATTTATCGATCTCGTGTTTGAATTCAATGGCCAGTATTTTGTGGCAGACTGGAAATCCAACTGGCTGGGCACAGATGCAAGTGCCTACACAGCGGATGCTATGTGCGATGCAGTATTGGAAAAACGTTATGAACTGCAATACACCCTGTACTTGCTGGCATTGCATCGCCACCTGCAGGATCGCCTGGCTGATTATGACTATGACAAACATATTGGCGGTGCAGTCTATGTTTTCTTGCGCGGCATTGATAACGACATTACGCGTGGCATTCACTTTGAAAAACCAGCCAGAGCGCTGATTGAATCACTGGACAAGTTGTTTGCCGGTAGCAAGGAGCGAGCTGCATGAGTCATGAACTCTTGTCTACGTCAGGCAAGTTACTTGTGCTGCTGGATCGCTGGGTACGGGCTGGCTGGTTGCGTGCGCTTGACAGGGGGTTTGCACGTTTTTTACAACAGCAAGCTGACGCAGCCGGGCAGCCATTGTCGCCACTGTTGTTGCTGGCTGCTGCATTGGTGAGTCACCAGAATGGCCGTGGCCATGTCTGCCTTGATATTGCACAAACACTCATGGATGCAGATGCAGTCTTGTCATTGCCACCAGAAGGCAATGCGTTGGACGAGCCACCATTACGGCCATCGGTATTGTTGCACGGTATAAGTGAAATGGATTGGCTGGGCGCATTGCAACATGCGCTGGTCATCGGTTCAGCATCGGGTAATTCGCCACTGGTATTGAATGGCAGCCGCTTGTACCTGCGTCGCTTCTGGCAATATGAACAGCAGATTATCACTGCCATCACCCAACGCACGGAACAGTCTGTGCCGTTGGATGATAAACGTTTGCAGGAAGTGCTTGAGCAGTTGTTTGGTGACAGTGAGAAAAAGTCTGTTTCCGGCAAGCAGAAAACAGACTGGCAAAAAATTGCATGTGCGTTGGCTGCGCGCTCAGGTTTTGCGGTGATTACTGGTGGTCCCGGTACAGGAAAAACCACCACGGTAGTGAAACTGTTGGCAGTATTGCAGAATCTTGCTGTGCAAGAGAATGGCCGTGTGTTGCGTATCCGCCTAGCGGCACCTACTGGCAAGGCAGCGGCGCGCCTGAATGATTCGATTAGCCGGCAAATGGATAACCTGCGTGAGAAATATGCGCAGAGTGACAATGTCTGCAACGCGATCATGGCAGAAAAAGTCAGCACCATTCACCGCTTGCTGGGCACCCTGCCAGACAGTCGCCATTTTCGCCATCATGCACATAATCCTTTATCTGTAGACGTTGTTGTTGTGGATGAAGCGTCAATGGTGGATGTGGAAACGATGGCAAAGCTGCTGGATGCGCTACCGGATCATGCGAGACTGATCTTGTTGGGCGACAAGGATCAACTGGCTTCTGTAGAAGCCGGTGCCGTGCTGGGGCAATTGTGTGTGCATGCAGCCGAAGGCCGTTACTGTGCAGAGACAGTGCAGTGGGTGCAAGCGGTGACGGGTGAATCCATGCCGGAGCGTTTTGTCAGCGCCGACAATCATGCATTGCTGGATCAGTCTGTTGTCATGCTGCGGCACAGTCATCGTTTTAAAGAAGATTCAGGTATCGGCGCGCTATCCCGTGCAGTAAACGCCGGGGATGTGGCAGGTAGTCTGGCCTGTTTGTCCGCCGGGACGCAAGATATTCAGCATCTGCGTATCAATGACGTAAATGATAGTGCGCTCGTCAAAATATTCCTGGATGGGTATAGCCCCTCTCTGGTATTGCTTCAGTCACGTCCTGTACTGACGGGTAATGATGAACAGGATACAGACGCTTTCAACGATTGGGCAAAATCTGTGCTTGCCGCACACAGCGC
>DDBK01000096.1 GCA_002333095.1 Cellvibrionales bacterium UBA2034 | reverse complement strand
TGGCTGAGCGCTTGCGATCAGATAACAGTGCAATTTCTCCAATCACATCGGAAACACCAAATTCACTCAGTACAGTTTGTTCGCCGCCAAGAATACTCATCTTGATAGCTTCCAATGCGCCTTCCGTTACGATGGACACAGTATCAGCCGGCGCACCTTCGCTATACAGGATTTCACCTGCAGCCAGTTTTATAATCTGCAGGCGAGGTTCAATGTGCGCAAACTGTTCGTCGTCCAATAGTTTGAACAATGGGCAGCGGCGTATCACGTCCATGTTCATGGCTGTTGCGCTCATGGCAGTTCCTCAGGCAGTTTGTGGCAATAGCTGGATACTGTTATCAGCGGCCAGCAGTTCACCCAGTTGTGCCAGTTGCCAGCTGCCGCCGCCCATGCCGATTTCTATCTGTTTGAACCATAGATAGTAGCGGTGCAACGGGTATTCCACATCAGCACCAATACCACCATGCAAATGTTGTGTGGTGTGTGCAACCCGGTGGCCACCGATAGCTGCCCACCATTTGGCAGCATGCACTTCTGCTTTCGCTGGTAAATGTTCAGAGAGTTTCCACATGGCTTCCAGATAGGTAGAGCGCATGCATTCAATATCAATATAGGCATCCGCGCATTTCATGGTGGTGTTCTGGAAGCTGGCAATGGCAGTGCCGAATTGTTTGCGCTCGGATGTGTATTCTGCTGTGCGTCGCAAGGCTTCTGATGTAATGCCTATCATGGTGGCACAACCGGCAACGCTGGCATGTTCAACAATATATGCCAGCACATCGGCACCACCGAGATAATCAGCAGCGGCATTGGTCAATTGCACATTGTAGAGTGGTTCGTGATTGGTGCTGTCGACATATTCCGCGTGAACGCCTTCACCTGGCTCGACCAGGAACACAGCCTTGCCGTTTGCTGTATCAGCAGCAACCAGTATCACAGCCGCCTGGGCCGCGTAAGGCACGCACAGGCGCTCACCAGATAGCACCCACTGGTTACCTTGTTGTGTGGCTGTGCAGGTGGGGCGCAATGCAGCGACCATGGATTCTTCTGCCACGGCAGCTGTGAGGATGGCTTCCCCGCTAGCCAGTTTTGGCAGGTATTTCTTTTGCTGGGCTTCAGTGCCAAAACGTGACAGTGGCAGCCCTCCCAGCACCAGGCTGGGCAGTAGGGGAATAGGAGAGACAAAGCGGCCTTGCTCTTCCAGTAACTGGCACACTTCGATAAAGCCGAAGCCTGTGCCGCCGTGCGCTTCTGGTACAGCCGTGCCTAGCAAGCCGGATTCAGCAAACAATTGCCACAGGCTCTGGCTATACAGTTCGCCGCTCTTGCCGTATTGCATCAGAAACTCATCATGGCAATTTTCGCGCAGGATCTGGTTGGCCAGATCCTTGATCTGGGTTTGCTCTTCTGTAAAAGAGAAGTCCATGCTGACAACCTCGCTCGTCATGGTCACTGTTGGAATTGGAGGCCATTTTGCCACAGACAGGCGAAGGATGTGATGTGCGGATTGCCGCGCGGGGATTCGGTAATTTCCGTCTGTCTATGCAGGGCGAGCCTCGCTACAATGCGCCTTGAAGTGGTCAGCTGTTGCGCAGGGGTATCCTCGTGTTTGTAGATGAGTCTAAAGAAGTCAAAGCGTTGCGCAAGGAATTGCGTGCCTATTTCGCCACCATTATGACCCCTGAGGTCAAAGAGGGCTGCCATGCACGCGAAAGTGGCCAGATCTTTCGCGATACTGTGCGTCAGATTGGCAAGGATGGCTGGCTGGCACTGGGGTGGCCAAAAGAATACGGCGGCCGCGGCCTAGGCCAGTCTGAACAGTTGGCTTTCCTTGAAGAGGCCTATATTGCCGGCGCCCCCATCCCGTTTGTCACGCTGGGTACGGTGGGGCCTGCCCTGATGGAGCACGGCTCGGAAGAACATAAACAGTTTTTCTTGCCGAAAATTGCCGGGGGTGAAATCCATTTTGCTATCGGTTNNGTTACACCGAGCCGGGTGCGGGCACAGATCTCGCCGGCCTGACGACATCCGCCACGATTGAAGGCGATGAGTTTGTCATCAACGGCACAAAAGTATTTACATCGGGTGCCGATAACGCGGATTACATCTGGCTGGCTGCACGAACCGATAAAGATGCGCCAAAACACAAAGGCATCAGCATGATTATGGTGCCGACGACTGCGAAAGGTTTTTCCTTTGCGCACATCAAGACAGTGGGTGATGTGCCTACCTGTATGAGCTATTACGACAACGTGCGTGTTCCGGTCGCCAATCTGGTTGGCAAACTGAACCGTGGCTGGAATCTGATCACATCACAGCTGAATCACGAACGTGTAGGTTTGGCTGCCATCGGTGTATGGACACAACGTGACTTCCAGTTTTTCCTGGACTGGACACGTGAACAACAGGCGAATGGTTGCAGGATCATCGACGAGCCATGGGTGCAGAGCAACATTGGTGAATGTTATGCCCGCCTCAAAGCGATGCGCATCATCAACTCACGCATGATGTGGCAATTGAACCAGGGACAACCTGATCCGGCGTATGCCTCTGCCATGAAAGTGTATGTGACAGAATCATCTATTGAATGTTATCGCCTGATGCTCGATATCGTGGGCGCAGCGGGCCTGATACGTCGTCGCCAGTCACATACTGTGGTGCAGGGCCGTCTTGAAGAAGGTTTCCGCAAGTGCCAGACCATGACCTTTGGTGGTGGTGTGAATGAAGTCATGCGTGAACTGATTGCGATGTTCGGTTTGCAGATGTCACGCGCGGCACGCGGTTGATTATTTGNNGCTACAGGAAATAAATTGGCTACAGCAAATAAAAAAGCCCCGCTAGTCGGGGCTTTTTTATTGGTTTGTTACAACCAAGTCATGGAGGGGGAGGAAGCAAAACATCTCCCTTCATCTTGCGTTTGACTGTCCATTTGAATGTGCAAGCAGGCGGAACCGCTACACTCACACTTACCTTTTCTGTAACGGTCAGATTCTTCCTGGTCGCCACGGCGGTCAATGAATAGGCACCTACAGATACTGTCGCACCACCTCCGCTAGTAGGTGGGATATTGGCCAGGGAAAACAGCACAGAACCAGCAGTCTGTGCGTCCTGCCCGGTAAACTGCAATGTCAGGTTGTTGCCTTTTCTTTCCAGGATTTCCCCGGTAGCACTGGACATAGGCGGCATCAAGGAATCACCGAACCAGTCGAACGTGCCGCCGACCTGATCCGATTCGCCAAACTTGATGGATGCAAATATATCGACAGGAGAGACTTTGCCCGCGCTGGCGGAGCGGCCATAGCACTTGCCTGTTCCGTGCACGGAAATCCTGCCTGTCATGTCGTACTGCTTGTTGGTGGTATCAACCGGTGCCGCATTCGCCGCCATTGGCAAGGAAAGGACGAGCACACCTGCCATCACTGTCTTTTTCATCATCACTGGTTTCCCCCTGTAATTCCGTTCAGTGTAAGCTGCCTGCAACACTATAAATTTCGTTGCGATGCGTGTAAAGACACCCGGACTGGCGGATATCAACGGTCGCGAGTGTTCGCTAGAATGTCGCTTCACTTGCACAGGCTTCAATGGCAATGGCTTCTATTGTATCCACACGCATCAAGATTTGTGGCCTGACATCCGTTGGGGATGCGCTGGCAGCCGTTGCTGCAGGCGCTGATGCCATCGGCCTCGTGTTCTATCCCAAAAGCCCACGCTGTGTGACTCCGCAGCAGGCAGCAGAGATCGCTCGTGCCGTAGGGCCGTTTGTAACGACGGTGGGTCTGTTTGTGGATGCCAGCCGGGCGGAGANNGCGGCGCCGGGTGGCACGGGCGAGACCTTTGGCTGGGAGCGGATTTCCGCAAGGCGACGGCTTCCCCTGATTCTGGCCGGCGGGCTTTCGCCCGACAATGTAAGCGCTGCTGTGAAACAGGTGCGGCCTTATGCCGTGGATGTCAGCAGCGGGGTAGAAATCGCCCCTGGTCGCAAGGATTCAGCTAAAATTACCGCTTTCGTGCAAGCCGTACGCGAAGTTGTCTAGATTGACGTTGCCCAGATGTTGGAGTGAGTTGTTTTGAAATCCCCGAATGATGTGAAAACCTGGAAAGATATCGATTTCGCCGCTAACCCGGATACTCGCGGGCATTTTGGCCAGTTCGGTGGGCAGTTTGTTTCAGAAACGC
>DDBK01000086.1 GCA_002333095.1 Cellvibrionales bacterium UBA2034 | reverse complement strand
GCAGACAGTTCCGATGCAGCTGCCAAACTGCAACGCAATGTTGGCAAGGCGCTACTGGGCGGGTTACCCGAATCCATGGGCGGCACAGTGATGGACATCGGCTGTGGCACCGGCTTTATCACCGGCGAGCTGTCAAGAAAATACGGCGACCAGATACATTTGCTCGCGCTGGATTTTGCAACAGGCATGCTACAACGCACACGTCAACATCATACCGCTGCTGTCTGCGTACAAGCAGACATGGAGTGCTTGCCATTTGCAGATGACACCAGTGACTGGCTAGTCTCCAGCCTCGCGCTGCAATGGGCTATGAATCCTGCACAATGCTTCCAGCAATGGCGCCGCGTATTAAAACCGGGCGGCCATCTTTTTTTCTCAACTTTCCTGCCTGGCACTTTGTGTGAACTGGAAAAAAGCTGGTCGCAGGTGGATGATGCTATCCACGTCAACCGGTTTGTGGCAGATGATGCGCTGCTGGCAGCATTGCGCAGTGCCGGATTTTCCCATATGGAAACAGTTCGCGCGACGCATACACTGTACTATCCTGCGCTGCGTGAACTGGCCAGGGAACTGAAAGCGATTGGCGCACACAACATGAATGATGGCCAGCCGACCGGATTGACCAGCAAACAACGCTGGCAACAATTGCAATCCGCGTATGAATCACTGCGCACCGAACGCGGTTTGCCAGCCACCTATGAGGTGCTTTATGTGTCGGCCAGCTGAATGGTTACAAGGCATTGATTCGCGCTGGTGGCTCACCGCTTTCTGGCTGTTCTGGTGTACCTCCACCGCTGTGATGCTGTTGCCTGCACAACAATTACCAGCCATCAACATCTGGGATAAAGCTGAACATGCAGGCACGTTTTTTGTATTGATGCTTCTGGCCTGGCTGGCATATCGCCAACCGTTGCAACGGCTCGCCTGTCTGTTAATTGCTTACGGGATAGCCATCGAGTGCATTCAATTTTTTATTCCTTCACGCAGTTTCAGCGTGCTGGATATCGTGGCAGACACAACCGGTGTATTGCCTGCATGGTGGATAGCCACTCAGGTGCAGCGACCATGAGAGACATATTTTTTATCACCGGCACTGACACAGGCGTGGGGAAAACCTTCGTAGCCTGCCAATTACTGCACGCAGCACAACAGTGCGGTTTGCGCACGCTGGGATTGAAACCGCTGGCCGCCGGTGCAGAAAAAATGGATGGCGAATGGCGCAACGAAGATGCTGTGTTGTTGCAGGAAGCGGCAACCGTAAAATTACCCTACGCCAGCATCAATCCGTTCTGTTTTGAATTGGCTGCCGCACCACATCTTGCTGCAAAAAAAACTGGCGCAACTCTTTCGGCAAAAACTATCGCGCAAAATGTTCGCAAGGTGCTGGATGAATCTGAATTTGATTATTGTGTTATTGAAGGCGCTGGCGGTTGGCGCGTGCCGCTGAATGACACAGAAACAATGACAGATGTAGTGAAGCTTTTACAGATTCCTGTGATTCTGGTTGTGGGAATGAAACTCGGCTGTATCAATCACGCTGTGTTAACGGTAGAAGCGATAAAAGCCGATGGCTTAACTTTGCATGGCTGGATTGCCAATGATCTCGGCCACTCTATGCCATTGCTTGCAGAAAATATCGCGACGCTGGAACGTTTGTTGCCAGCGCCGCGCATCTGTCTTCAGAGCACATAACCCCGTTCGTCGTGGTCGACGATATCAAGGCCTTCATTTTCTTCTTCTGCTGATACGCGCAAACCTTTGGTCAGCAACGCAGTGATTTTCAACACGACAAATGTAATCACGGCTGTGTACACCAGCGTAGCTAATACACCCAATGCCTGCACGCCGAGTTGGCTGGCGATGGTCACGCCGTCTGCAAGCCCTTTCCCGCTAAACATGCCCAGGCCTTTTGATGCAAACAGGCCCGCCAGCAGTGTGCCGATAATGCCGCCCACACCATGCACCGGTGAAACATCCAGTGAATCGTCTATTTTCAGCACACGCTTTACGTATTGCGTGGCAAAGAAACAGATCACGCCAGCTGTCAGGCCGATCACCAGCGCGCCGCCGGCATCCACATACCCTGAAGCGGGTGTAATAGTGCCAAGACCCGCCACCATGCCAGTGACAATGCCGAGCACGGAAGGCTTGCCGAACTTGATCCACTCCAGCGTCATCCACGCCAGTGCACCACACGCAGCAGACAAGTGTGTCACCAGCATTGCCATACCAGCATCGCTGTTGGCGGCCAGTGCAGAGCCTGCATTAAATCCGAACCATCCAACCCACAACATCCCTGCACCTGTCACTGTCATGGTGAGGTTGTGTGGCGGCATGGCAGTTGTAGGGAAACCGANNCCCGCGTCTCGGGCCGAGCACGAGTGCGCAAACCAGTGCCGCAGTACCGGCTGTGATATGCACTACTGTGCCGCCGGCAAAATCGAGCAAACCCAGTTTGAATAACCAACCGCCGCCCCAGACCCAATGCGTTACCGGCACGTACACCAGCATCAACCACAAGGCCGAGAAAATCATCACTGCACTGAACTTCATGCGCTCGGCAAAGCCACCGATAATCAGCGCCGGGGTGATAATGGCAAACGTCATCTGGAACATGGCGAATACGGATTC
>DDBK01000070.1 GCA_002333095.1 Cellvibrionales bacterium UBA2034 | reverse complement strand
GGTGCGATGTTGTTCAATTCGTTTGAATACCTGCTGCTTTTCCTGCCGCTGACCGTGGTTGTCTACTTTTTCCTGAGCCGCAGGGTTGGGGCCATGGCGGGAAAGTTGTGGCTCGTGCTTGCCTCGTTGTTTTTCTACGGCTGGTGGAGCGTGTCCTACTTGTGGCTGATCTGCGGCTCCATGCTGTTCAACTACGGGATGGCGCGCTGGCTGGGACATGCCGATGGCGCCAAGGCGCGCATCATTCTGGCAGCTGCTATTACTGGCAATCTGGCATTGCTGGGCTATTACAAATACGCCGATTTTTTTATCAGCAATATCAATTTGCTGGGCGACAACCCGATGCCTTTGTTGCACCTGGCGTTGCCGCTGGGCATCAGCTTTTTTACGTTCACCCAGATTGCCTTNNTTCGGCTGCTGCGCGAACCGTTGACTGGAGAAATGTCCAGCTAGGTTTATTCATCCTCGCGATTGGTCTGATCAAAAAAGTGGTATTGGCTGATTCACTGGCTTACGCTGCCAATGAAGGATTCAGCAGCACAACGCCTCTGGTTTTCCACAATGCATGGATCACCAGCCTGAGTTACACACTCCAACTGTATTTTGATTTTTCCGGTTACTGCGACATGGCAATTGGCGCATCACTGATCTTCAATATCCGGCTACCGGAAAACTTTAACTCGCCTTACAAGGCCCTTAACATCCAGGATTTCTGGCGACGCTGGCATATCACGCTGTCACGCTGGCTGCGCGACTATCTGTATATCCCGCTGGGTGGCAACCGCTACGGCATCAGCCGCAGTTACGCCGCACTGCTGGTCACCTTCCTGCTAGGCGGACTATGGCACGGCCCCAGCTGGACATTCGTTGTCTGGGGCTTGCTGCATGGCGCAGCAGCTGTACTGCATAGGGGATGGACGCTATGCCATTTCAGGATGCCGGCATTTTTAGGATGGATGCTCACTTTCCTGTTTGTAAATACTGCCTGGGTGTTTTTTCGTGCTGCTGACATTGCAGCTGCAACCCATATCCTGAAAGGCATGGCCGGCATGAACGGATTTCCTTCACTGAATGATCTGGCTGTATTGGCCAGCGGTATTGTGCAAATTGACACATGGAAGCCTTTTAACGAAATGCTGCATTTTCCCGCCAGAAAGTTGCTGTTGTTAGCTGCAGGTCTGGCACTGGTCTGGATTGCACCAAACACCAGGGAAATGTGCCAGAAAAAACCGGTATCTGAACCAGGAGTCTGTTCCATACTGCTGGTTGGCTCCGCGATGGGATTCGGTGTTTTCTATATGCTTTTCATCGCTTCCAGCACCCCGAGCTTCATTTATTTCTATTTCTGAGCATGCCAATGAAAACCATGCAAAATTCCTATAAAAAGAATGTCGTTTCTTCGCTGACCTTAGCTTCAGTGGTATTTTTTTTTCTGCCTGTTGCATTTTTATTTATGGCGGATCCTTGCCATATATTTCATCGACCCATCCCCGGTATTTTTAATCATGGCTTTACCGGAGATGTCCGCTGCCAGAATGCAGGATTCATCAATACCTATCTAAAAAATCCGCAAGAAGCATTTGATTCCATTTTCATTGGCACATCCCTGAGTGGCAATTTCCTGCCGGAACATATTGCAGCTAAAACCCCGTGGAAAAGAACCATGAAACTCACGCTGCCTGGCGGGAAACCTGCCGAATTAAAAATTGTGACCGAGCGGGCGCTGGCGTCACCCAATGTCCGTCATGTTTTTGGAGAGGTTTTCCCTTACCAATTTTTACTATACCCATCCGATGATATAAAAAAGATCGCTAAAACAGATGAATTTCCCCTCTATCTTTATAACAACAGTCGACTGGATGACTACCGTTACTTATTCAATACATCCACATTAATTTCATCTATTGGCATTCTTAATGGCGAAGACTATTACAACATCTCCCCTATTGAACATATTGATTACTGGAAGCATGATTGCCTAGAAGAAAAAACATGCATACCATTTCATAAAGAAGATGCTATTCAAAAAATAAAATCCAGCTACAACAAAACAAATCATTTACTAAAGACAGCAAGCGAAATTTCGACCATAAACTATTCTGCAGCTGACCAGTACCTGCTCAGCACCATACTGCCCTATTGCAGCAGCAATATCAGTTTTGACTTGTTTTTTCCGCCGGTATCTCTGCTGTGGTTTGCACGACAGGGAACTGCCGAATTTGACTATCAGCTCTATATGCTTCGCTACGTTGTAGAGAAAACATCTGCTTGCGGGAATATTCGCGTTTATGCATTCAACAATGAATTGTGGATAACAGGGGATCTCGCCCATTATCACGACCCACGGCATTTTTATGGCGGCGTGCAGGATTATATTATCGATTCAATGGCGTCCGGAAAACACCTTATTACCATGGATAATATCGAAGCATTTGAAAGGCTTTTTATCGAGAATGTAAATAATTACGTGCCCTGGGCCAGCACAGAAGAACAGCTACGCAACAGTATTCATTAGTTCCATCAACACCAGCGCCGCACAATATCCAGCATGCGGTTAGCGTAAGCCCATTCGTTATCAAACCAGACCAGCACCTTCACGAGCTGACCGCTGACGCGGGTCTGGCTGGCATCGACAATGCCTGAATGNNTCCTCCGTGTAGGCAAGAATATTTTCCAATGGGCCATGGGCGGCATTGCGCAGGGCGCGATTCACGGCACTGGCATCAACAGGCTTATTTAGCAAAACAGACAAATCCATCGCAGACACATTCTGGGTAGGCACGCGCAGCGCTTGCGCTTCAAAACGGCCATGCAAATGCGGCAGGATGCGTTCGATACCGCGCGCCAACTGTGTATTGATCGGAATTAACGAGTGCAAGGCAGCGCGGGTCTTGCGTAAATCGGTGTGGTGGTAAGCATCCAGGACAGGCTGGTCATTCATGGCTGAGTGGATAGTGGTAATCACACCGTTTTCCACACCAAACAAATCATCCAGCACTTTGATCACTGGCACAATCGCATTGGTAGTGCATGAAGCAGCCGATACAATGCTCTGTTGCACCGACAGGTTGGCATCATTTACGCCAAAAACAATTGTGGCATCGATATCGCTATCTGCGGGTTGCGAAAACAAGACGCGCTTTGCGCCGGCCGCCAGGTGCTTTTGTGCTTTTGCGCGGCACGTGAACGAACCGGAGCATTCCAGCACGATATCAACGTTATGTTTTTTCCAGTCCAGCGCATCCAGAAATTCATGCGCCGACAGCGCAATGCTGTCTCCATTGACAATCAGTGAGCTGCCTTGCAACTCTACGGAGCCGGGAAATCGCCCGTGCGTGGAATCGTAACGCGTGAGGTACGCAATGGCTTCTGCGTCTGCAGGTTCATTAATGGCAACAACCTGACAAGCGTTGCGCGCGCCGCTTTCATACAGTGCACGCAATATACAGCGCCCGATACGGCCATAACCATTGATGGCAAGGCGAATACCGGACGAATTCATCAACTTGCAGGTACGAATACCGTCAGAAAACCATTTCCATCTTCCTGGAAAAAGCCGGCGCGGAAACTTTTTGCCGATCCTTTCACTGTAAAACGGCAATGATCCGCACCAGTACCACTGCTATTGTAATTACTTGTTGCGCCTGCCGGCAGGCTAAAGAGACCCGTTGTATCAACAACAGCTCCGGAGCTATCCATTATGTCTACGGTAACGTCTGCAGCTTTCTTACCTATATTGAGGATCCCGCAATGGAAGTGACCATTGAGGCTATGATTAAAATCATAAGGCGCGGTGTAAAGCACAGCAGCCTGTGCAGAACCGATGGCAGATAAAGACACTGCTGCAACAAGAGTAGCAAATTTGACAGGTTTCATAAGTAAAACTCCATTTTCGGGGATGAAAGGCCAAGGACGGCCGCACAGCAGTATAGCAAACGATTTACAGGCCGGTAGCTACTGCAACCACGTGCTCTACCGTAAACCCGTATTCCTTGAATAACTGGCCGGCAGGAGCAGACTCGCCGAAACGGTCTACACCAATCACACAACCATCAAGACCGACAAACTTGTACCAGTAATCCGGGTGCGCGGCTTCAATGGCAATACGGGCACGCGTGGCAGATGGCAATACGGTCTCGCGATAGTGTTCATCCTGCGCGCTGAACAATTCTGCGCACGGCATGGACACCACACGCACACCATCACCTAATTGCTGCGCCGCTTCCATTGCCAGACCGACTTCAGAACCTGTTGCAACCAGGATCAGGTCCGGTGCACCAACAGAATCTTTCAGGACGTAACCGCCCTTTGCGATATCAGCTACTTGTTGTGCAGTACGATGCTGGTGCGGCAAATTCTGGCGCGAGAATATCAAAGCGCTCGGGCCGTGTTTGTATTCGATAGCCGATTTCCAGCTCGCTGCTGATTCCACTGTATCGCAAGGGCGCCAGGTATGCAGGTTTGGTGTGGCGCGCAGGGCAGACAATTGCTCTACCGGTTGATGCGTTGGACCATCTTCACCGAGGCCGATGGAATCGTGCGTGTACACAAACAGCACACGCTGTTTCATCAATGCGGCCATTCGCACAGCATTGCGGGCGTATTCCATAAACATCAGGAATGTTGCGCCATACGGTACAAATCCACCGTGCAAGGCTATGCCATTCATCATGGCGCTCATGCCAAATTCGCGCACGCCGTAATACATATAATTGCCGCTGGCATCTTCTGCGCTAACGCCTTTGCAACCTTTCCAGAGCGTGAGGTTGGAACCCGCAAGATCGGCAGAGCCACCCAGAAATTCCGGCAACAGCGGGCCAAAAGCATTCAGTGTGTTCTGGCTGGCCTTGCGGCTGGCAATGGTCTCGCCTTTTTCCTGGCACGCCGCAATATACGCATCGGCTTGAGCAGAACAATCAGTCGGCAGCTCGC
>DDBK01000121.1 GCA_002333095.1 Cellvibrionales bacterium UBA2034 | reverse complement strand
CAGTTCGTCTTGTCCGCCACAAAAGCCTTGCACAACACTGCAAGCAAACCCGACAAATATCGGTCAGCCACGCGCGCAATCGGCAACGCTTGCACAGCGGCCTGGTCCAGCCAGCGCGTCGGCATCTGGCTCGCACGGGTAATGCCTACTTTCAGGCCAGATGAATTTGCCAGGTAAACAATATGTTCCGTCCGGCAATGCGTTTCTGCCCACTGGGGTTCACGACACGTGCCGAGATGGAAATGGCATTTTTCCGGGCTGACAATGCAACTGTCGCATTGCGCCAGCGCCTTGAAGCAGGGAAAACAGTAACCCTGGTTAAAACTCGTTTTCGTCTTGCGCTGGCAATGCGTGCAACGGATCACACCGGTAAAACGCAAGCGGAGTGAACGGCCTATCCATTCATTCAGCGGCACTCGCGCGTCACCAATGGGCAATGTNNGCTGCCGCACCCGGCGACACCTGCATCTTGTCGAGACAACCAACCGCAACAACCGAACTGGCAGCCACGACAGACATGGCTCAGTGTTTTACCGGATTTTTCTGGATCATATCGCGGAAGACCAGTAATTGTTCATCATCCCAACGATTGCCCGCATGATCATGTTGCTTGTCACCGTCGCTGCCACAATGTTCATGTTCTTTTGGCTGGATATAACCAACGCGCTCATGCTCTGCCTTGTGGCGGCCATCGTAATAAATCACAGCCTGCAGACAGGTTTCACGCTGCCCTGCTGTCAGGCGCACACCGTTGGGCCATTTACCCAGCTCAACGGCGCGCTTGAGCGCCTCGTATACTTCGGGTGTAATGTTGTCGAGCAAGGCTGTCAGGTCAGGAAGGTCTGTCATAGTCGAAATATGAGGCAATCAGTATCCAGCAAGCCCCGCATTCTAGCAGAGCGGCTATCATTCCCTACCATCCATTCCCTACCATCTGTTGCCATATTCCCTGCGAGTGACCTATGCGACTGACGAGCTTCCTGTTTATCCCACTCCTTCTGGCAGCCTGCGCCACCCATCACAACGATACGGCGCAGGAGAAACTGGCGACCAATGCAGAACGCCAGCAATCGTATGCCGACGATTTGACACAGGAATACCTGGACTGCATTGACAGCATTGATGGCAAGACAGCCATCGAGAGCTATGCGAACAAGAACACCCGTCGCGATGTCATCATGGAAAGCTGCAGCACAGAGGCCACCCGTTTCACCATCGTGCAGGAACAGGCCTACGATAATGCCTGTCGTGTATCCGGCAAAAGCAGCGCGTCTTGCGATGCAGAAGCTGTCAGCAAGGGCAAGCGGGACACCGATTTGCTTCTACAGGAAGCCCGCAAACGCATCGACAGGACTAGCGCGTCGTACAGGCAGTATCGAACGCAATAGCATGGATATAGCGGCCCAGCCACTTGTACGGCTCCTGGTGCCCCAGCTCACGCTCCAGTGCAAACAGGGTTTCCCGTTCAACCTTCACGCCGGGATACAGGTAATCATGCAGGCAACGCACGCCAGTCACCTGCGCAACCTCCAGATGATGTTGCGCCAGCCACGCCAACACTTCAGGTGCTGACTGGGGATTCTGTGGTGTGAGGCTGCCGGGCTCACCCGCCAACTGGCTGGCCCGCGCCTTGTTGATGTTGCCTTTCAGCAGGTTTTTCCAGACGATGGATTCGCGGTTGTAAAACGCCAGCGACAAACAACCACCCGGCCGTAACCAGCGCAACAACTGGCCCNNGAACTGCTGTGCGGGCAACACATCCGGTAACTGCTGGATCGACGCCTGTATAAACTGCACATGCCTGTCATCGATCCCGTTTTCTGCAAACAGGTTTTTTGCCCGCTCCAGCATCGGCGCCGCCGGTTCGGTCAGCACCACGTGATGGCCAAGGCTCGCCAGACGCTGGCTGACCTGCCCCAGCCCGCCCCCTGCGTCCAGCACACGCAACGGCTTACCTGCCTGCAGGGCCGGTATCGCTGCCAGCATGTCATCCCAGAGCAATTGCAGGCGCAAGTCACCTTTTTCCGAGCCGTAAATCTTGCGCTCGAAACGTTCAGCGAGTTGGTTGAAGTGGATATCGTCTGTCATGCCGCTATGATACGGCATCGATAACGACAACACCGGAATTCCCATGCGCGTATTACTCACAGGCCCTTTTGGCACCATCGGCACCCGTGTACTCAATGAGCTACTCTCACGCGGCCACACCGTGAGCTGTTTCGATCTCGACAACAAGACCAACCGCAATATTTCCCGGCGCTATCTTTCTAAAAACAACGCCAGACGCATCAACATGATCTGGGGTGACATCACCAATGCCACCAGTGTGAATGCAGCTATTGCCAACCAGGATGCAGTGATCCATCTCGCCGCGATCATTCCGATGCTGTCGGAAACCAATCCACCGCTGGCCGAGAAAGTGAATGTGCAAGGCACACAAATCGTGATCGATGCAATTGCTGCTCAGCCAAAAATGCCGCTGCTGGTGTTTCCATCATCGATTTCTGTGCACGGTTTCAGCCATAATCGCGTACCACCATGCCGCATCGATGAACCGCTGCACGCGCAGGACAACTACGCCAGTCACAAGATTGAATGCGAAAAACGTTTGCGCGCCAGCAATATTCCCTGGGTTATTTTACGTATCGGGGCGTGTGTGGA
>DDBK01000131.1 GCA_002333095.1 Cellvibrionales bacterium UBA2034 | reverse complement strand
TGTTTTGCAAAATTCCTGCGCACCATCACGCGGTGGGTCAAGCAGTAATTTATTCGCCGCAGGCAGATTCAACCTGTGCGAATCAAATTGCTCAAGGTTTGCTGTTAACCAGGTGATATTAGTCAAACTCTGGCGTTCAGCTTGCTCAGCAGCACGTTCTAACATGCTTTCACTCAACTCCAGCGCCGTAATGGAACCAACCTGTTTTGCGAGCGGCAGTGTAAAGTTTCCCAACCCACAGAACGCCTCCAGAATTACATCCGTGGATACTGGCTTTAGCGCAGCCAATACTGCATCAATCAACACTGCATTAACCACAGCATTGCCCTGCAAAAAATCACCGGGCAAACATGCCAAAGCCGTATCACTTTCCACATGCCTGGTTATCAGGCCTTGATCCGGCCCACAAAAATACTCCGCCTCTCCGTGATCTTCCTGCTGCAAATAAATACTGAGAAATGTTGCTGCCGACAATTCCCGCAACAATGCTGCATCTACTTCTGCAGGTTGCGCCATAACTCGCAGCAACATCCCGACACCATTATCTGCTGCCAGCAACTCCATATGCCCCAACTGCCTTGGTTGTGACCAACGCGACAAACAGGCACGCAACGGTTGCAATATTATTTGCAGTGCCGGCACTAACACAGCGCAATGCTTTATCTCGATAATTTTCTGGCTGTGTCGTGCGCGGAACCCAATGGCCAGATGCTTTTTTTCAGATGACCACTTACAGGCAATGCGCGCTCGGCGACGGTATGCCCAAGGCTCGGATAACAGGGGCGGCAATATCTCTACCGGCTGGACTTTACCGATCCTCTCCAGCTGATCCAGCAAGATTTGCTGTTTATGCTGTATCTGTGCTGAATGTTTTACATGCTGCAAGCCACACCCACCACACTGCCCTTCGTATTCGCATACCGGTAGTGCTCGATCGGCCACAGAATGGACAACAGAAACCGCCTCTGCATCCACCATTTGCTTGCGCTTCATCAATTCACGCGCCTCGACAGTTTCTCCGGGCAATGCGCCTTCAACGAACCAGGCAGCACCGTCCGCATAGGCTATTCCGCGCAAATCATGCGCCAGGCGTTCAATGGTCAGCGTTTTCATCAATGATATTTCCAGATGGAATCCTGCGGCGGACACAAAAAAGCCCGCTTGAAGCGGGCCTTTTTGTGTCCGGTACTATTGCATCACAATCCTGGCATCAAAATACAGCATCAAAATACAGCATCAAACTTTAGGATAGATTCTATAGTTGACACCGGCCAGCTTCTCCAACACACGATGCACCTGACAAGAATAGCCAAACTCGTTGTCATACCAGAGATACATCACAACATGATTGCCACGTGTAATGGTTGCCTTGGCATCAAAAATACAGGCGTGGCGTGAACCGACAAAATCACTCGATACCACCTCCGTACTGTTGGTGTAGTCGATCTGTTTACGCAGCGGCGAATGCAATGCCATGTAGCGCATGTATTCGTTCAGCTCTTCAACTGTGGTTTCTTTTTCCAGCTCAAGATTCAGGATCGCCATGGACACGTTGGGGATAGGCACGCGTATCGCATTACCTGTCAGCTTACCAGCGAGTTCCGGCAATGCTTTGGCTACTGCTTTAGCCGCGCCAGTTTCAGTAATAACCATGTTGAGGGGCGCACTGCGACCACGACGATCAGCTTTATGGTAATTGTCAATCAGGTTCTGGTCATTGGTATACGCATGCACGGTTTCAAGGTGACCGGACTTAACGCCGTATTTGTCTTGCATGGCTTTCAATGCCGGCACTACAGCATTGGTGGTGCACGAAGCGGCCGAGACAATTTTATCTTCAGGACTGATTGTGTCGTGATTGATGCCGAAGACAATATTCTTGATATCGCCTTTACCTGGCGCAGTTAACAGCACCTGACTGACACCTTTGGCTTGCAAATGTTTTGACAAGCCAGCTTCATCGGTCAGCTTGCCCGTGTTTTCCACCACAATAGCGTTATGGATGCCGTACTGGGTGTAATCTACCTCTTCCGGTTTGTCCGCGTAGATAATCTTGATTTCGTTTCCATTGGCAATAAAACTTTGTGTTTCTTCATCCACGCGGATGGTGCCACGGAAAGGTCCATGCACTGAATCACGACGCAGCAATGACGCACGTTTCTCCAGGTCGTTATCGCCCTTGCCCTTGCGCACAACAATCGCGCGCAAACGCAATACATCACCACCGCCAGTTTTTTCAATGAGCAAGCGCGCCATCAAGCGGCCGATGCGACCAAAGCCATACAGAATGACGTCGCGCGGCTCAGGAATCGGTTTGACATCCGTGCCCACTGCATCAGCTACTTCGCGTTTGACATAATCCTCAACCGACATGCCGGCGCCATCTTTGGTGAAATTGACCGCGATGCGACCCACATCGATATGCGCACGGCCAAGGTTCAAGCCGGCCAGCGCCTTCACAACGGGATAGGTATCAAACTCTGAGAGCTCGTTTTGCTCGATCTGGCGCACAAAGCGGTGCGCTTTCATGATGTCGATCACCGAACGGCTGTACAGCTGCTGCCCGTAAATATAGGTGTTGACGTTATGCTCACGATGCAACTTGCCAATCAGCGGGATCATATCCTCCGCTAACGCTTCCCGCTGTTTCCAGTCTGAGAAATAATCTGCGGGTTTGGGGCGTTTCTGTTCTTCGGCCATCGCGCTGCACCTGTTGTCAGTGTTGGACTGCTAGGGTTGGGAAAAAGAGGCGCTATTATCGTGATTAGGTGCTGGAGGCGCAACCAAGCGTCCTGCTGCGAATTGGCATACCATGCCCAGCCCGATCCGGTTGATTATGATGCCCGACTCCCCGCCCGACAGCCCGAATACAGGCCATCCATTCTCGGCACTCACCCCTGAATGCATTCTGGATGCTGTCGAGCGCCTGCTGGCCGATCAGGGACTGTTCTGTGACGGGCGCATCCTGGCGCTGAACAGTTACGAAAACCGTGTATACCAGATCGGGATTGAAGAAAGCCAACCGCTGATTGCCAAGTTCTACCGCCCGGACCGCTGGAGCACAGCACAGATTCTGGAAGAGCACGCCTTCTGTTTCGAGCTGGAGGAGGATGAATTCCCCGTGGTGACACCCCTCCGCCTCAACGATAACAGCCTGTTCAGGGAGACCATTGGCGGACAGACTTTCCAGTTTTCGCTATTTCCCCGCAGGGGTGGGCGCGCACCGGAGTTCGACAACCCCGATCATCTCCTGATCATGGGGCGCTGGCTGGCCCGCTTGCACAATATCGGCGCAGTGCGCNNATTCATCACTGAACATTTTATTCCGCCATCTTTAAAGGTTTCCTATACCACCCTGACGCGTGACCTGTTACAACTCATGCAAGAAAAGCAGAAACTGAATACAAAAATACAATTTATTCGCACCCATTGTGATTGCCATGCAGGCAACGTGTTATGGCGCGATGATCTACCGCATTTTGTCGACTTTGATGATGCACGCATGGCGCCGGCTATACAGGATTTATGGATGTTGTTATCAGGGGATCGTCATGAGCAAACAGCCCAGCTGGCAGAGATTCTAGAGGGCTATCAGGAATTCCGTGCGTTTAACACACAAGAATTGCAATGGATAGAGACACTGCGCACATTGCGAATGATGCACTACAGTGCCTGGCTTGCAAGGCGCTGGGATGACCCTGCTTTTCCCATGCATTTTCCATGGTTCAACAGTGAGCGCTACTGGGGTCAACATATCCTTGAATTACGTGAGCAGCTTTCCCTGCTGCAGGAAGATCCACTGAAATACATTCTGTTATAATTCCACGATTGAACAAACCTCTACGGAATCTGCCATGTACGCTTCTCTCCTGCCGCAAACCCTCACCCTCGCCCGCGCCGCTGGCGATGCCATCCTGTCGGTATACAACACAGCCGATTTCAACGTGGACATGAAGGCCGACAACTCGCCCTTAACACAGGCGGATCTGAATGCGCACAAAATACTCGAGCCGGGTTTACTGAAGCTGCTTGAAGGCGTTCCCGTGCTTTCGGAAGAAGGCGCATTACCCGATTGGAATACCCGCAAACAATGGAACCGTTACTGGATTATTGACCCGCTGGATGGCACAAAAGAATTCATCAAACGCAACGGCGAATTCACCGTCAATATCGCGCTGATCGAAAATGGCGAGCCGGTACTGGGTGTAGTACATGTGCCTGTGCTCGATATCAGTTACACCGGCGTGAAAGGCGGGGGCGCCACCAAATACGAGAAAGGCAAAGAGACACCGATCCACACCCGCAAAATGCACACACGAAATGGTGATCCCGTCGCAGTAGTAGCCAGCCGATCACATGGTGCAGATGCCGTAGATGCGTTATTGGCAAAAATTGGCGCAGCACTCGGTGAAGTGACACTGAAAAACATGGGCAGCTCGCTTAAATTGTGCCTGGTGGCAGAAGGCGCTGCAGACATCTATCCTCGCCTCGCACTCACATCAGAATGGGATACTGCAGCTGCCCAGGCGGTAGTGGAGGCAGCTGGCGGATTGGTATGGACTGATAAGCTTGAGACGATGCGATACAACACCAAGGAAGATATTCTCAACCCGTTTTTCCATGTAATTGGCGATCCATCTTACGACTGGAAAACACTGCTGGGAAGTTGATAAGGCAAAAACTAGAGGAAGCTCAACAATTCACGCGCAGCACGGTATGGCGTAATAAGGCCGGCGACCAACTCACTGTTCAATGCGGGCAGACGCGCTGCCACTTGTGGATTCTGCTGCAACCGCAAGTCGATCATTTCGTGCAATAATTTTTTCATCCATTCTACGTTTTGCCGCGCACGCTTTCCAGAAAACTCACCAGATGTTTCTGCAGCTATGCAGTAATCTTCCATCATCTTCCAGACATCGTCTATCGCGCTATTCTGCAATGCTGAACAACATACCACGCGTGGCTGCCAGTAATCCGGATGCTTCAATAACATCAATGCATTCTGGTAATGGTTGCGCGTCTGTTCTGCAAACAGTGCGCCTTCACCATCAGCTTTATTTACCACCAGACCATCAGCCAGCTCCATGATGCCGCGTTTGATGCCCTGCAACTCGTCACCGGCATTCGGCAACATCAGCACGAGAAAAAAATCCACCATGCTGGCCACTTCGTATTCGGACTGGCCGACGCCCACCGTCTCTACGATAATTACGTCATACCCTGCTGCTTCACACAGCAACATGGTTTCACGTGTCTTGTGCGCCACGCCGCCGAGTGCACCTTCAGACGGTGACGGACGGATAAATGCCTCGTCGCGGCGCGACAATTCTTCCATGCGCGTCTTGTCACCAAGGATGCTGCCACCTGCCACAGGCGAACTCGGATCTACGGCCAACACTGCCACTTTTTTGCCCAAGCCTAGCAAGTACAGACCAAACGCTTCGATAAAAGTAGACTTGCCCACTCCCGGCACACCGGTAATCCCGATACGCATGCTGTTGCCAGCATATGGCAATACAGATTCGAGTATGTGTTGCGCTTGCGCACGGTGATCATCGCGCTTGCTTTCAATCAGCGTGATTGCTTTTGCCAGTGCACGTCGATTACCGGCACGCAAGGCAGCGATGTCAATAGTTGTTGATGTCATATGAAAACAATCACGAAAAAAATGCCGGAATCATTGCGTTACATTCTCGCACAATCCAGTTCGAAAACGCACCCAGTCAAACGCCTCACCCGGATCTGTCTTGCGACCGGGAGCAATATCGCTATGCCCGACAATACGAGCAAGCGAAATAGCCGGGTATCGCAACATCAGTACCTTTGTCAGTCCGACCAGTGCGGTGTACTGGGCATCCGTGTAAGGCGTGACATCTGTTCCTTCCAACTCAATACCAATGGAAAAATCATTACACTGGTCACGGCCATTCCACTGCGACACGCCTGCATGCCAGGCACGATCGTCCAATGAAACATATTGCGTTACCTGCCCGGATCGATTGATAAAAAAATGCGCCGAGACGCGTAAGTCGCGTAAACCCTGGAAGTATGGATCAGCCTCACACTCCAGCGAGTTGCAAAACAAGGCATCCACATGGTCACCGCCAAATTGGCCCGGTGGCAAACTGATGTTATGGATCACCAGCAAATCAATCACTGCATCCAATGGACGTGCATTAAAATTGGGGGACGGCAACCAGCGCACTCCTTGCACCCAGCCGCCTGAACACGTCAGGGAAATATCTGACATCACGCCAGCACGGGCAACAGGCTGGTTGACGATGGCAGAACTACCAGATTACCTTCGCAAAATTGCGCCTGCAATTCAGCAGTGGCACAACACTCCAGCGTTGCGTTGTGGGCATCCCGCAAGGCAGTACACCATGCATCGGAAAACTCCACGGATAGCACTACGCCGTCCTCCCTTTGCAACCAGTTGCCCACTTCAAAAGGCTCATCCTGCATTGGTTTGCGTGATACCCCCGGCCACAATGAAGAAGGCTCAGGCAGCTGGTCCCCTTCTTTTCCTTTCATCAACGCCAGATGCACCTGCTCCAGCCGCTCGAGCAGAGCACCATATGTGCGGCGATCACAACCAATGGCGTCAAATCCTTTTCTCAGAGCTTGCAACAATTGCGGAACACGCTGCAGTGAACGCTTGCGTGTCTGTTGATCCAGTCCAGGCTGTACAGATGCCAACAAATCATCCACAACCGCAATAGCATGTAGCCAGGTATCTGATGCAGTGCCATCACGCCAGTAAATATCCAGCAACAAGGCAGACCAGTATCCATGCAAAATATCAATGGCCACTTGTGGCCAGCTTTCCAGTGCGGCGCGCTCTGCCATCAGGGCATCGATTTCAATACGCACCTCAACAACTTGCAAAGACAAACGGGTACTGGCCACCACAGCAGATATATCCTGCTGCAACCGCTTGCGTAGCTGTAAAAGATAATCGAGTAATTCCTGCCAACCCTGCATCATTGTTCCAGGTTTCTGCAATAGCAACTCAGAAAGACTGGTGGATAACTCGCGACAGTATTCTGGTATAACACCTTCGATGCCCAGACATTCCTGCCAACCCGGCGCCCAGTGTCGCCATTCCTCGAGTACACGACGCGCCGGATGCGCAGAATCGGCAAATGACTCCTCACAAGCAGCCAGCAACAAAGGACCAGATAACAGGGTCAATATTTGTCGCGCAACAACCGGCATTTGACTGCAATCGTCAGAGATGCGCTGGGCTAACCACGGCAGCAATGAGGTTTGGCGCTGCCCATCCAACAAAGATTGAACCCTGTCGTGTTCCCCTGCCAAGGCTGCTGTTGCCACTTCACGCGCCAACTCGGCTACGCGCTCGACAGAACGCGGCGGCACCACCAACGCCAGCGCTGCCACAGAAGGCTGTTTAGGTTTTTCCAGAGGCTCCCACCATTCAGGCAGCGGCTCTGGCACAAGACTCGCCACCAACACACCACGGCGCTGTAGAACATTGAAAATTGCCTGTTGCAATGAATGTGAGAAGCGCGGCATGGCTTTTACAAACAATTCAGCCAGCCTATAGCGAATACGCAAAGGCATGGGCAAATCAGGCAGGGAGATGAAAAAAAGCCGTGTGAGTGTGTGCGGGGAAAATGGACAATCAAACACTGTACAAGCCAAACCGGTTTGCTGGTTCCATACTGCCGTCAAACGGCCTACAGCAACTGCCTGATCCTGATACAACGCACGCACAGCATGATCAGCCTCCGCCAGATAAATCAGCATCCGCGCATGGCTGACGCTGCTGGCTCCACCTATGACCCATTCACGTGCAGGATTCTCGCAACGCAACCACAGCTGATTGAGGTAATTGTCGATAAACGTACGCCGGCTGCGCCGCAGGTCGCAACATAAAGCAGTTTGCTCACCCGCCTCCAACAAGGATGTTTCACAGAACTCAAAGACGCTCCGCAAATGATCATGTAGATATACACTTGCCTGAGCAAACAACTGCTGCTGGGGAGAAGAGCCTTGGGGTTCTGCAGTGAAAGCCATCGTCATTTGTCCTTGACTTGTCCGGGCTGCTTTTCTTGTCAGGCCAGCATAAGCGAAGAAACCACCCGGGTCACTCCATCAGCTCGTCAATATTGATGTCCTCATCTGCAGATTGCACAGGATCATCACCTGTTGTTTTGGCCCTTATCTGCAACCAGCCATCGCGGACATAGCTGTAAGGATCCAGCGCAGCGCCTTTCACGNNCCACTACACCCGACAATAACGTCGCGTCATTATGCGGATTGCCGTAAACCACCGAATTCTGGAACGCAGCACCCGCCACCACTCCTGCACCATCACGCACAGTAGACGGCCCCAGCAACGGCAACACCAGGTAACTGCTGTTTTTCCAGCCCCAGCGAGCAAAAGTGTCTCCAAAGCCAGTGGCAGGAAAACGCCTATGCTCCTCACCTGTCATATCAAAGAAACCCAACACGCCGGCGGTGGAATTCAGGGTGAAGCGAGCGAAACTGTAAAATGCCGGCTCAGGCTTGCCCTGCAGTGAGTAATTGAGGGTACTGGAAACCTCACCAAGATTATTGAAAAAATTAGTGATGCCGTTTCTAACAGGCTGCGGCGTGACATAGCGGTAACCTTCGGCTACCGGCCTCATCACGTATTGGTCTGCCTTGTCATTAAATCGGTAGGTGGCGCGGTTCATCGGCTCCAGCGGGTCACGCGAATTACCAGCAGTACCAGTGCAACCAGCTGCCATCCATGAAAAAAGAACAAGAGCAAACAGATTCCGGGAGAAAATCATCACGTCGTTTCCAGTATATTTTCCAACAAGGTTTCAATGCCATATACACGCGCCAGACCTTTCATGCTCTCTGACAATCCCTTTACACGCAACCGGGCACCACGCTGAACGATCTTGCGTTCCAGATCCAGCAATGCAGCCAGCAATAGCGAATCCGAAGATTCCAGCGCACTCACATCGAGCAGCAGATCCTGCTTCCCGATTTTTGATGCTTCTGGCAACTCCATCAATTCACGCAGCAACCCGGAACTCTCTTGCATATCGATATGGCCGAGCAAGCGATAATGATTGGTGGAAACAGTTTCGAGCATTGCAATAGCATCCTTTTCAGACAGCTAATTTATTATGACTGCGCTTTCACTGTAGGTGCTGCATTCTTGTTGCGCAAGGACTGGATCAAGCCATCCAATCCACCTTTGTTTATTTCTTCTGCAAACTGGTTCCGGTAAACCGTAACAAGACTCGCACCTTCTACACTGACATTGAATACTTTCCAACCGTCTCCAGTGTGATACAAAACATAATCAATCAATACAGGCTGTTGGGCATTACCAACGACTACATCAGATTTTACTGTAGCCTCCTTGCCATCATTCGCCAGCAATGGCTGCTGCTTTACATTCAGCTTTGCATCACGGTAACGCAGCATAGTGGAAAAGTAAGTGCGCGTAAGGAGCGTGCGAAACTCATCGCTTAAAGCCGTTTTTTGCTCAGGCGTGGCTTGCTTCCAATATTTACCAACAGCCAGCGCTGTCATACGGTTGAAGTCAAAACGAGGGTATAACACCTGCTGGACTTCTGTGCGCACAGCTTCAGTGTTGCTACCATTTTCCTTTACCAGGATAGCCCGGACGATTTCAGAGGTTTCCGAAACAAGTGTGGTAGGGTTTTCTTCAGCCGACACAATCTGGGCAACTAACAACATCCCAGCCACCAGGAAAACTTTCATATTCAATAAAAATTTCATTCTTGATGCCTCCTCCAGCTTATTTTGCGTCAGCAGGTTTTTCTGCCATAGACGTCATGAATTTCCCGATCAACTGCTCTAGCACCAGAGCCGATGATACCAGCGAAAAACGCCCGCCTTCTTTTAACACCTGCTCATCGCCACCTTGCGTGACGCCAATATACTGTTCGCCCAGCAAACCTGCCGTGAGTATTTCAACACTGGCATCACTGCTGAACTGATATTCCGTATCCAGTGCCAGGGTAACGTGAGCCTGATAGGTATCCTTGTTGAGCTCAATACTCGCCACACGACCAACCACCACGCCGGATGATTTAACCGGGGCCTTGACCTTCAGGCCACCGATATTGTCAAAATCCGCATATACATTGTAAGTGGCACCACCACTGGCACTGGTCAGATTGGCTACTTTCAACGACAGGAAAGCGACCGACAGCAACCCGATCGCGACAAAAATACCCACCCATAAATCAATGGTCACCCGTTTCATTTTTAGCACACCCCTGAAATCATTTTCACTTGAACTTATTCACCGAAGCTTGCACACCAGAATTTTCCACTAGAACATAAAGGCTGTCAGAACAAAATCCATTGCCAGAATTACCAGGGCAGATGTCACGACTGTGCGCGTCGTGGCTGACGACACACCCGCAGCAGTTGCCTCGGAATCATAGCCCTCAAATACAGCAATCAACGTAACTGCAATGCCAAAAAACACGCTTTTGATCATGCCATTTGCGACATCATCATAAATATCAACAGCATTCTGCATCTGCGCCCAGTAAGCGCCTTCATCCAGACCAATCATGACTACACCAACATAATAACCACCGATAATGCCCATTACATTGAACAGTGCCNNGCCCAGAAACGTGGCGCAATCACCCTTGCTACCGGGTTGACACCCATCACTGCCATGGCATCCAGTTGTTCAGTGGCTTTCATCAATCCGATTTCTGCTGTCATCGCAGAGCCTGAGCGACTGGCAAACAACAGTGCTGCCAGCACTGGCCCTAACTCGCGCAACAGGGATAACGCTACCAGCGTACCCAGCGCATCAGCCGACCCAAAACGCACCAGCGTGTTGTAACCCTGCAAGGCCAGCACCATGCCCACAAAAATGCCGGACACGATAATAATGATCAACGACNNAAAGTAGATTTCCCGGATCAACAAATGCGGCCGCAAAAACAGCTGCCCTGATTGCATAACTATCGCCAGCAGGAAACGGCTGGCAAAACCCAGCTTCCACAAGGCATCAATCGTCCAGGCACCAAGCCCGCGCAATGTATTGGCCAGGTTTTCAAACACGCTGCACGTCCATGCCAAAATCCTGGGCGATGGAAGTTGTGGCTGGATAGGCAAACTGCACCGGGCCATCGGCAGCGCCTTTTACAAACTGCGACACCCATGGATCAGAAGAACTCAGGACTTCCTGCGGCGTGCCGGAGGCAATAATTTCCCCCTCCGCCATAAAATAAACGTAATCGGCGAGTTCCAGCGAATGATGGATATCGTGGGTCACCATAATGGCAGTAGTGCCAAGCGCCAGATTGATTTTCTTGATCAGATGCGCAATCACACCCAGGGAAATCGGATCCAGCCCGGTAAATGGCTCGTCATACAGCATCAACTCGGGATCCAGTGCAATGGCGCGGGCCAATGCAATCCGTCGTGCCATACCACCGGATAACTCTGCTGTTTTCATGTCCTGTGTGCCGCGCAAACCGACTGCCGCCAGTTTCATCATCACCAGGTCACGAATGATACTGTCTGGAAGATCCGTGTTTTCGCGCAGTGGAAATGCCACGTTATCAAATACAGACAGATCCGTGAACAAGGCACCAAACTGGAACAACATTCCCATCCTGCGGCGAAAACGGTACAACGCTTTGCTGTTCATCTGGTCAACGCGCTCACCGCCCACACACACCTCGCCCTGTTGCGGACGGTATTGCCCGGACAATAAGCGCAGCAAGGTGGTCTTGCCACAGCCGCTGCCGCCCATGATGGCTACCAGCTTGCCCTTGGGAATCGAGAGACTGATATCTTTCAGGATACGGCGCTCACCATAAGCAAAGGCTACATTCCTGATATCGATGAAAGGCTGTTCTGCCACAAAAAATCCGTCAACTTCAAAGTCAAGAGACNNGCATTGTATAGGTTGGCGGGAACAAACGGGATACAGGTTAAGGGGGATTTATCCCATGGGTGACTTGTCCGACTTGCAGGCGATGCCCATGCTCTTTTAACCAGCGGCGGCTGTGCTGCCAATCCGGGCAGTGACTCCCCACCAGCGCCCAGAATTCACGGGAATGATTCATGTGACGCAGGTGGCAGGCTTCATGCACAACCAGATAATCGATGACACTCAAAGGCGCGAGCAGGATCAGTGG
>DDBK01000116.1 GCA_002333095.1 Cellvibrionales bacterium UBA2034 | reverse complement strand
CTTGAGGTGGTAGTGGCGCAAGTCGTACCGGTTCGAGTCCGGTCCTGGGCACCATCCAATAGTCTGAGCCGTCACAACTCAGGCAACCAAACCCGCAGCGATGCGGGTTTTTTTATGCCTTTAACGCAATGGTTTTATTTTGCAAATCACTTTCAAGCTGATCAATCTTCGCCGCCAGAATAAAATCGTTTTCAGTCAGGCCATTGGTTGCGTGTGTCCAGATTTCGATGCTCATGTGGCGGTAAGCCACAAGATGCAGGTCTGGATGGTGTCCTTCATGTTCTGCCACTTCCGCTACACGTTGAAAAAAATCCAGCGCGGCTAAAAAGTTTTTTGCTTGCCACTCCCGTCGGATACGCTTGCCATCCGCTGTGATGTGCCAATCAGGAATCTGTGCCAGTAACGCCGGCAGTTGTTCGGGTGACGTGGGCGCAGTGCCGCCTTCACACGCTGCGCAGTGTTTGCGGCTTAAATCTGTTTCATGTGCCATGCGTATTTTCTCCTGCCCGGGCGGCGCGTTTTTTACACGGATACGCTTGCCTCAACGCATCCAGCGCCAGTTCCATATCACTCAGGTATCGCTGCTCCGGGTGCTCTTCCAGATATTCCAGCACCACAGCTATCGCTTCACCCAACGCTACCCCGTCGGGCGGTTGGCACACCAGCGGTGGTTCAACAAAACTGGCGGTTTGCAGCACGCCTTTCACAAATCCCTGGCAGTAGCCGGTGGCCAGTGCATTCACGGGGCCGCTGGTGCTGCTACGGCTTTCATGAATGCGGCAGTCCCGTAATAACTTGCTGCCATCGGGGCCCTCACTCCCGGCACCCGCTGCAGCTGGCAGCGCAAGGAGGGCTATTGCAGAAACGGCAGATGCCAGTTTCACCGTGTAGATCGTCATGGTTGCTATCCCATTAATTTGGTTTTAATTAATTTAGTTATTGCTAATTTAGTAAAAAACGAATAATATCGCTCCATCAAGTCAGGACTATATAGCATGATAGCTACACCGATTGACCAGATGCGTGACCGCGCCGGCGAGGTAGCGGGTTTTCTCAAGGCCTTGGCCAATGAAAACCGGCTGCTGATTCTCTGCGTACTGTTGGAAGGCGAACAGAATGTGGGGCAATTGAACAGCAGAATCGATCTTTCACCTTCTGCGCTCTCGCAGCACCTAGGGTGGTTACGTGAGGCGGGGTTTGTACAAACGCGGCGCGAAGCGCAAACCATCTACTACCGCTTGGTGGATGAACGTGTAGCTTCCCTGATGACGTTACTCAAACAGTGGTTTTGTCCCTGACAGCAGAAAAACAGGCAGCAGATAAAAAGAGGTGTGACATGGTGGCAATTAACAGGATATCGGCAGAGCAATTTCGCGCCTGCCAGCATTCGCCGGATTACTGCGTGATCGACGTGCGGGATCAGGGTGAATATGCAAGTCAGGCCGAAGCCAACAGCTGCAACTGGCCGTTGAATAGCATCAGCGCAGAAACAGTCGCCGGTTTCGTCAAAGAGCGTGGTTTGTCGCCGAGCCAGACNNGCTGTTATGCGCGCGTGGTATGCGAGCCGGTATGGCAGCGGAAAAACTGGCCAATTTGTTGCCCAACCCGATTGTAGTGGTAGAGGGAGGGCATGCTGCACTCGCGCCTGCGGATGCGCCTATGTCGATTGAGCGCCAGGTGCGGATTGCTGCTGGCAGCCTGGTGTTTCTAGGTGTCATTGGCGGTTGGGTGCTGCACCCTGCATTCACGGGTATCAGCGCGTTTGTGGGCGCTGGCCTGGTGTTTGCCGGCATCACAGACTGGTGTGGCATGGGGTTACTGCTGATGAAAATGCCCTGGAACCGTAACCGCTGAGGTTCGTCGTATGTCGCCACTTTTGTTAGTTATTGGCATCCTGATTGGCGCTGTCCTCGGTTTGACGGGTGCTGGCGGATCAGTGCTCGCTGTGCCGCTGTTGCTGATCTGTCTCAAACTCGATCCGGCATCTGCCACCGGGCTTGCGCTTGGTGTGGTAGCGGCGAGCAGCGGTTATGGCGCGATCCAGCGTATCCGCCAGCGCGAAATTCTCTGGATTCCCGCCGCGCTGTTTGGCATCAGCGGAGCCATTGTTGCACCGCCCGGACGGTTGCTGGCCAGCCACTTGCCGTCGGAATGGTTGTTGGGAAGTTTCAGTGTGCTCTCGTTGGTGATTGCGGTACGCATGTTTCTGCAGAGCATCCAGCACCCGGAATTGGCGAAAGTGGTGCGTGCGGATAGCGGTGACAGCACACAGGAGCCGTTGTTGTGTCGATTGAGTGATACAGGGCGTTTTGACTGGCGTGTGCGCTGCATGGCGGGACTTTCCGTGGGCGGTGTGCTCACCGGGTTGCTGTCTGGTCTGTTCGGTGTTGGTGGTGGTTTCCTGATCGTTCCATTCCTGAACCAGCTCAACGGTGTGTCCATGCGACATGCTGTAGCAACCTCGCTGGTCATCATCGCGGCGATTGCCAGCAGTGGTTTTGTAGCGCACATCAGTACGCATGTGGTGGATTGGTCGCAGCTTGCACAACTCGCTATAGGCGGCATTGCAGGCATGGTTCTCGGCAGCGTGCTCGCACGCTGGTTAGCCGGTGCGCGCTTGCAGCAGGTGTTTGCCATTGTCATCGTGGTGATGGCCGTACTGGTGTGGTTTCGGTAAAAACCCCAATAAATATTTTTCTCGCGAGGTGGGCAATATGATATTCCGTCAGTTATTCCATGCAGAAACCGGCACGTATACCTATTTGCTCGCGTGTGAAAAAAAACGTGAAGCAGTGTTGATTGATCCGGTAATCGACAACATTGCCCACTATCTGCAATTGTTGAAAGAACTGGATCTGAAATTGACGGTGGCGCTAGATACGCATGTGCATGCAGATCACATCACTGCATTGGGTGCATTGCGTGAACAGACCGGTTGCATCAGCATGATGGGCGAGCCGAGCCGTGCAGGTTGTGTGACAAAAACTTTCTCAGACGGTGACGAAATTCCTTTCGGGGATCTGCATCTCACAGCCATGCACACACCCGGGCATACCGATGATTCCTATTGTTTTCTGTTGCAGTCTGCACACGAGAAGTGGCTGTTCAGTGGAGACACCCTGTTGATACGTGGCACAGGGCGTACTGATTTCCAGAACGGCAATGCAGCAGATCAATATCGTAGTTTGTTCAATAAAATTCTCACATTGCCCGGGAATACGCGTGTATATCCGGGGCATGATTACAAAGGCTGGACGGTGAGTAGTATTGAAGAAGAAAAATCCCATAACCCTCGGTTGCAAGTCAGCAATCAGGAAGACTATGTCTTGCTGATGAGCCAGTTGAAACTGGCGAGCCCGAAATGGATGGATGTTGCCGTGCCGGCGAATCTGGCATGTGGCAAGCCGGGTAAAACCGTTGATTCATAAAACCAGTGATTGATTTGGCCCGCTCGGCGCGATTCGAACGCGCGACCACCGCCTTCGGAGGGCGGTACTCTATCCATCTGAGCTACGAGCGGATAATGCAATTGTAAGTGTTATGGCAATCCAATGCTAACGTGTGGTGTATGCGTTTACTTTATATGTGCCAGTATGCCGTCCAGTTCATCCAGGCTGTTGTATTTCAACACCAGTTTCCCTTTGCCCGCAGCACTGTGTTGAACCAGTACGGGTACGCCGATTTTTTCTGACAAGTCATCCTGCAGGCGGCGGATATCCGGATCCAGTTTTATCTCGGTGGTTTTCCCGTCTTTTGCCTGTTCTGACTGTTGGTGCAGGTTGCGTACCAGCGCTTCCGTTTGCCGTACAGACAACCCTTTATTGACAACATTATTGGCTGCTTCGCGTTGTGCATTGTCGGTCAATCCCAGCAACGCACGGGCATGGCCCATTTCCAGGTCGCCACGTTCAAGCATGCGACGCACTTCGTCAGTCAATGACATCAAACGCAACAGATTCGTCACAGTCACGCGCGATTTGCCAACAGCATCCGCCACTTCCTGATGCGTCAGTTCGTATTGTTCTTTCAGTCGCTGTAACGCAACAGCTTCTTCCATCGGGTTCAGGTTTTCACGCTGGATATTTTCAATCAGCGCCATCGCAATCGCCGCGTCATCGCCTACGTCGCGCACAACGGCAGGGATGGTGTCGTGACCGGCCAGTTGTGTGGCGCGCCAGCGGCGTTCACCGGCGATAATTTCGTAGCGGATAAGGCTGTTGCTGTCGTTCACAACAGGACGTACCACAATCGGTTGCATCACGCCCTGTGCTTTGATGGAGTTGGCCAACTCTTCCAGTGCATCCGCATCCATGTCGCGACGCGGCTGGTATTTGCCTCGTTGCAGCCACTCAATGGGCAGTTTCACCAGTTGGCCGTCTTTGGGAATCTTGTCCTGCACCGTCACAACCGGTGCTGCAGCAATGGCTTCAGCCACCACTTCCGGTGACTTGGTTTCTTCCACCAGTGTTTTTTTCAGTGCGCTGCCGAGCAGTGCATCCAGTCCTTTTCCCAGTTTTTTCTTTTTCATAAGCATATCGTGTCAGGAATTTTTAATGGGCGGGTGCCGTTTCAGGAACGCCGCGGGTTTCGCCATGGCGGCGTAGCATTTCACCCGCCAGTGCAAGATAAGCCAGCGCGCCTTTTGACTGGCGGTCGTAATGCAGCACTGGCATGCCGTAACTCGGCGCTTCCGCCAGTTTGATGTTGCGTGGTATCACGCTGCGATACAGTTTATCGCCAAAATGTTCAGCCAACTGATTGGACACTTCAGTGGTGAGGCTCATGCGCGGGTCGTACATCGTGCGCAGGATGCCTTCAATTTCCAGTTGTGGGTTGACGGCATTCTTGATCTGTTCGATAGAGGACAACAGATCAGACAACCCTTCCAGCGCATAATATTCACACTGCATGGCAATCAGTACGCTGTCGGCTGCAGTCAACGCATTAACCGCCAGGATATTCAGCGCAGGCGGGCAATCGATGATGATGTAGTCGTAGTTGTCACGAATTTTTTTCAGCTGATGTTTCAGTCGCTGTTCTTTCATCATCAGGCTGAGCATTTCCACCTTGGCGGCGGTGAGATCGCTGTTGGCAGGTAACAGGTCGCAACCGGATGTTTCACTTCTCTGGATGGCTGTCTGGATATCAAACGCATCGTCGATGAGCACTTCATAAATACTGTGCTCCAGCTCGTGTTTGTCGATACCAAGGCCCATGGTGGCATTGCCCTGTGGGTCCAGGTCTACCAGCAACACACGGCGTTTTGTCGCCGCCAGTGATGCAGCGAGGTTGACTGAAGTGGTCGTTTTGCCGACACCGCCTTTTTGATTGGCAATGGCAAGAATTCTGGTCACGAGCGCTATTCCGTCAGAGGGGTGTTGGCGGTTGTTGCGCCGTCGCGCTGGATTGCGATCAGATGGCGCTCTGCCACGCAGCCTGGAACTTCCAGGGGCAGACAGGTGCTCACCTTATAGGGTTTTGGAACCTCGCTCAACTCGTTGGCAGCAATCACAGCTTTCATCGCCCAGAATGTACCATCCGGTGCCAGCAGGTGCTGGCTGGAACCCACAAAATCAGCCAGCGACGCGTAAGCGCGCGACAGGATACCGTCGAACAGTGGGATAGTCTGGAAATCCTCTACCCGTGTCTGGACGGCGGTGAAGTTGGCGAGACCCAGTTCATTTTTCACTTGCTGCATAAAGCGCACTTTCTTGCCGTTGCTGTCCAGCCCTGTGAGTTGCCGGTCTGGCCACAGGATGGCCAGAGGGATCGAAGGGATTCCTGCCCCTGCGCCAACATCCAGTAACCGCTGCCCGTGGATATGCGCGGCAATCGAGAGGCTGTCGAAAATGTGGCGGTTGACCATCTCGCGGGGATCGCGCACGGCGGTGAGGTTGTAAGCCTTGTTCCATTTCGCCAGCAGGGCGACATACGCCAGCCAGCGTTCGCGTTGCTGTTCACTGGCATGGATGCCGAGCGTGGCCAGACCGTTATCCAGCAAGGATTTCATTCTGTCCGGACAGGGTCGCGCCGGAGCCTCTTTTTTTCAGGTTGATCAACAGCAAGGAAATGGCTGCAGGCGTGACACCCGGCACGCGGGATGCCTGGCCGATAGTGGCTGGCTGGGCTTGCGTCAGTTTGTGGGTCACCTCGTGGGAGAGGCCTTTGACCGAGGTGTAGTCAAAACCGGCAGGAATGCTGATTGCTTCCGAGCGGTGCAGGCGGTCAATCTCTTCCTGTTGCCGGTCGATGTACCCTGCGTATTTCGCTGCAATTTCCACCTGCTCGGTCACCTGTGGATCAGCCGCCGCTTCGCCTTTCAGATGGGCGATATCGGCATAGCCAAATTCCGGGCGACGCAGCAGGTCAAGCAGGCTGGCTTCATGCAGCAACGGGCTGCAGAGGCGATCAGCCAAGGTGTCGGCTGCCGGTGTATTCGGGTGGATAAAGGTTGTGCGTAAGCGTTCACTCTCGACAAGAATGCCTTCAGCCTTGGCATTGAAACGCGCCCAGCGCTGATCATCGATTAAACCCAGTTCGCGGCCTTTGGCGGTCAGGCGCAGGTCGGCGTTGTCTTCACGCAGCAGCAGACGGTACTCGGCGCGGCTGGTAAACATGCGGTAGGGCTCGCGCGTGCCGAGCGTAATCAGGTCGTCCACCATCACGCCGATGTACGCTTCGTCGCGTTTCGGATACCAGCCCGGTTTGCCCTGTGCTTT
>DDBK01000021.1 GCA_002333095.1 Cellvibrionales bacterium UBA2034 | reverse complement strand
TACGGCAGATAAAAATTTCCCGTTTTCGCGATCAACAACAAAAAAGAAACCATTTTTGGGTGCATGCAAAATCACTTTACGTTGTTCACCTTGCCAGGGAATATCGGCAAGGATCATGTGCTGGGTAGAGGTGTAGTCCCAACCGTCGTTTGGCGTTTCCTGATAATGCCAGACGTATTCACCGGTATCCGGCCTGATGGCCACAATCGATGCAGTGAACAGATTGTCTTTGCCTTCAGGGTTACGCAAGTAACGGTTCCATGGNNGCGTTACCCACACCGATATACAGCAAATCAAGATCCGGATCGTACGCCATCGAATCCCAGACAGTGCCACCGCCACCGCCTGTCCACCATTCACCGCTCCAGGTTTCGGCAATTTTTTTCATCAATTCATTTTCAAAACCGTCAGCCGGATTACCCGGTACCGTGTAGAAACGCCACGCCTGCTGACCCGTCTCTGTGTCATACGCAGTGATATAACCGCGCACGCCGTACTCTGCGCCGCCGTTACCAATAATCACTTTGCCTTTCACCACACGCGGCGCGCCGGTGATGGTGTAAGGCCAGACTTTATCAATGGTGAGTGTTTCCCACACTTTCTGGCCAGTGCCGGCATCTATTGCCACCATCCTGCCATCCAGCGTGCCGACGAATACCTTGCCATTCCATACAGCCACACCACGGTTAACGACATCACAACAGGCATGCACCGCCCAGGATTTATCAACTTGCGGATCGTATTGCCATAACAACTCGCCTGTCCGCGCATCATTGGCATACACCACACTCCAGTTGCCGGTGGAATAGATCACGCCATTGATCACGATCGGGGTCGCTTCCAGACCACGGTTGTGCCCCGTGTCGTAATGCCATGCGAGCCCAAGCTGCTGTGCATTCTGGTCGTTAATCTGTGTCAGCGGACTGAAACGCTTCTCATCGTAGGTGCGGCCATGCGCCAGCCAATTGCCCTGCTCGGCATTCGCCGCCACCAGTCTCGCATGATCAATAGCGGCATCGGCACGCCGCTCATCCGGGGTCATCGCAGCCAGGGATACCGCGCACGCGGTGGCAAGAACACTACCAAGCAAAAGACGTTTCATCATAAGAAATCCATGCATAACTGTTAGAATTGGAAGCTGGTCTGATGACATGATAGCCAATCTGGCCTGTAACGCCTCACGGAAAACACCTACCCAACATCAATACACGACAAATGACTGATGCTGCATATCGTTCTGTACGAACCGGAGATCCCGCCCAATACCGGCAACATAATGCGACTGTGCGCCAACACGGGTTTCGCATTGCACCTGATTGAACCGCTGGGTTTTACCATGCAGGAAAAACAACTACGCCGCGCCGGACTGGATTATCGCGATAGCGCCACCACTACCCGTCACCGCAACTGGCAAGCTTTTCTGGATACCGTCAAACCGCAACGCATCTTTGCACTCAGCACCAAGGGAACACGCTGCTATTCTGATGTGACATTTGAAAAAAATGATGCCGTCGTGTTTGGGCCAGAAACACGCGGGTTGTCACGCGACTTCCTGGATGCACTCGGCAGCGACAACGTATTGCGCTTACCCATGCAGCCGGACAGCCGCAGCCTGAACCTCTCCAACACCGTTGCAGTGGTGGCTTATGAAGCGTGGCGACAGTGGGGCTTTCACCCGTAGAAAAATTACTGCAAGGAAAATACAGGCAGTGAATCTTTCCACTTGTTTACATCATTAATATCGCTGTACTTCATGGAAACATTGTCACGCAGCCCTGTCATGCCAGCTTGACCGGGGCTCACCAGCAACAACTCGCGGCGCTTGGACGCCAGCAGCGCATTGCGATAAGTATCAAGCAAATCCTGACGCGTCATGCCTTGCAAGGCCGCTATCTGTTGCTGGCGATGATTGAAACCTGTGTAGTCCAACAATATATCGTTCCAGAATTCTTCCGTCTGTTCAGCCTGATTCTTTGGTTTTTCCTGCAGCTGGGTCAGCAGGGCTTGCCGCTGCTGCTCGAACCATGCATCGCCTTGTGCCGCAACAAAATTGAACTGCTCATGGATAAATTGCTCAATGCGGCGATTGATATCACCGATATCATGCGATGGCGACTGCACCATAAAAATGATGCCGGGCACACGCAACAGCGGGAAATATCGTGCGCCAACAACGTAGCCCAATTGCTGTTCTGTTCGCAATGAATGGAAAAACGGAGACTCCAGCACCTGCGCCAACATGGCAAAATGCATCTGTTGCTTCACATCGTCTGACGGCGCCTGAAAATACCTGATCAACGCAGCATCACCATGCTCCAGCGCATCCACAAACACACTGGAACCATCCGCCGCAGGCAAGGCCACCACACGGGCCGGCGCAGCTGGTAACCGGACAGGTGAAAGGTTAACCGTGCTTTCTACCAGTTTTCCCAGCTTGACTGCTTCCGACTCGTAGAAATTGCCATACACCAGAACATCTGCCTGGATAGTCTTGGAAAATTCCAGCATGTATTCCTGTACATCTTTCAGGGTCAGGGAGTCCAGAACGTCCAGATATTGTTTGCGCTCCCAGTTTCCATGCATAAGTACTGCTGGTACATCCTGCATTAACTGCAAATACGGCGACTGCTTGTCGGCATTACGCAATTCATCTCCCCATTGCGCCTTGAGCACATTGAAACGGGTTTCTTCAAACACCGGGTTGCGGAACGCATCCATCACAGCTTTCAACAACAAACCCTGTTTGTCGCTGTATCCCGTGAGCTGGAAGTTAATGCCACGCGAACGTTTCTTGATGGAAAAATCCAGCCCGCTCAGGTATGCGGTATACAACAAGGGATTCAGGCGGTCATTCAGCAAGCGGACGAACAACTCTGCCATTGCTGCATCACGCACAGAATCCGATGCATAGCGACTGCGCGCATAGACCATCACGCTGCCTTTGGGAACATTAAATACAGTGTCTTGCAAAAACCACAGGTTAAAATTGTCACTCGTATAAATTTTATGCGGAATTTTGGCAGAATCACCCATCGTGGATAGCAGAGGAGCGGATTTTACTTTTAGCGCATCGGGNNGGGTATAAAGATATTTTCTGCTGGCATGGCGATACCAGGAGAAACCGATTCCTGCTTCCACAACGACAACAAGTCCGGCGCAATCGATTCAACCTTGTACGGTGTGCTATAGAACAGGGACTTATTGCCTGACTCAATATCTGGCGCACTGATGACTGCCAGCATGTTGGCAGGATTCAACCGCGCCAAGAGGTCATGTATCAGACCTGCATTCATGGATTCCATGAGGTATTGCCCACGCAATACATCTGCCGCCGGGTAGTACTGCAGGTTATTCGCCAGCTCGCTGACATAACCCGCAGCATCCTGTTTTTCATGGAACCGGAACGCCAGATCCGCAAGCGCTTTCTGTTCGTTGTACTGCCACTCCACTACACCATTTTTCTGCAGCATATTGACGGCCTGAAAAAACAGGCCGATCACTTCGTCAATGTGTTGATAGCCAGCCTCTGTCAACCTGATATCCACATCAAATGTTGCCGCAAAACGGTTTGATAAACCTGAACCACTTGCCAATGACTCAGCCCAGCCTCGTTGTTTCAGGACAGCGTACAGACTGCCCTCGCCTTCATGGCCCAGAAGATAGCTGACATACGTATCCGGTTTAGTCCTGTAATGCGCCTGCATGGAGGGCAGCGGAAACACCAGCTGCAAATGCCGTTCGTCACGGTTGGATTTCACCAGCAAACGCGCAGGCAATAAACCATCACGAAACACCGGTTTGGCTGTGTGGTCTATCTGGAGTTTATGGTTCGGCACCTGACTGAAAAACTGCTCCACCATCGCTTGCAACTCTGGCAGCGATTCACGCCCCATCACCACCAGCGTCATGGTGTTGGCAGAATAGTGCTGGCGATAGAATGCCAGGAGATCATCACGCACTGCAGTGCCCGGTGAATCTGCCAATGTTGCAAGATTGCCGACACTGAATGTCGAAGCGGGATTATTGCTGTGGTACAGCTCACGATACACATCAGCCAGGCGACGGCTATCGTCCCGAATGCGTGCCTGATACTCGGAGTGCACAGCATTTTTTTCCCTGTCCACATACGCATCATTAAATAGTGGCGCAATAAAAAATTGTGAAAACCGGTCTAACGCCGGCTTTAACTGTTGCGGATCAATATCAAAAAAATAATTGGTGTGCTCAAGACTGGTAAACGCATTATGTGAACCGCCGTTATCACTGATAAACGCCTGGTATTCACCCGGCTCAGGGAATTTTTTTGTGCCAAGAAACAGCATATGTTCCAGAAAATGCGCCAGCCCCTGACGCTGCTCCGGATCATCCCCGCTGCCGGTTGCTACATCCAGTGCAGCAGCGGATTTATCGGTGTGGGGATCAGAGACCAGCAACACTTTCATGCCATTAGCCAACACCAGATTCCGGTAGTCCCGCTTGTCTGTCTCACCCTGCACCGGGCTGTCCAGCACTTTTGCTGCTACCGCAACTGGCTCTGCCGCCTGCAGTGATATCACAACAAACAACAGGCAGAAGGCCGTCAATAAAACCTGCAGTGAACGCATCATGGCTGTCATCGGGGAAGTCGTTATCATTGCGGAATGGTTATCCTTCAGGAATGGCGTTGGAGAACATACCGGTATACACCTTGCGATTCACTCGCTTCGAGCAAACCGTGCCCACTTTGTTCCGCAAACGCAGCAAAATCACGCCACGATCCGGGGTCAGTCGCCAACACCTCGAGAGTATGTCCCACCTCCACATCCCGCAGGGCTTTGCGGGCCTTCAGGAGCGGCAGCGGACATTCGAGTCCACATACATCCAGCCGGTGTTGATGCCCAGTACAGGACGGTTTCGCGGGTATTGCCTTTGTCATACGATTTTCCACCTGATGCGGTGTTCTTGACGGCGCTTTCACATCGAGGTGCTAGTATATCCCAGCCACTACCACCATATTTGAGCCTATGTTTTTATTCCCTGCACAGCTTCAACACCGTTATCTGTTGCCTGTATTGCTGGCATGCCTGTTGGCCTCCACCTGCCTGACAGCCAACGCACAGCAAAACAACCCGCTGTTGCCTGAACTAGGGGACAACACCACGGCACTCGCCTCCAACGACGAAGTATACGAACTGGGCCAGAGTTGGCTGCGGCAATTCCGCGCCCGTGTGCCAGAATCACAAGACGCGCTGATGTATGCCTATCTGGATAACCTGCTGGAAAATCTGTCTACCAGTTCCGCGTTAGAAGACAAGCGGCTGGAACTGATCGTTGTCAAAAACCCGACACTGAATGCCTTTGCAGTTCCCGGTGGCATTGTGGGCGTACATAACGGCATTTTTCTCTACGCTGATGACGAGCAGCAGCTGGCCGGTGTGCTGGCGCACGAACTGGGCCATTTATCCCAGCGTCACTGGCAACGCAGTGTGGAAGAGCAACAAAAAAACAGCATCCCGACAATGGCCGGGATGTTAGCTGGTCTGGCTTTGCTGGCAACAAGCGGCTCTGATGCAGGGATGGCCGCTATCATGTCCACGCAGGCTGCCAATCTGGAAGCGCGTTTACGTTTTAGCCGGGACAATGAAGCAGAAGCGGATCGTGTGGGCATGCAAACCATGGTCAATGCGGATATGGATCCACGTGCCGTACCGGCAATGTTTGAAAGTATGCAACGCTCGACCCGGTATATGGGGGAACGCCCGCCTGAATTCCTGTTATCTCACCCCGTGACAGAAAAACGTATTTCTGATTCACGCAACCGCGCTGAACAATACCCTTTAAAACAGTATCCCGAGAATCCTGAATACCAACTGATCAAGGCCCGGGCACGGCTTTCATTGGCAGAAAATCCTTCTGTTGCGGCGCGCATGTTCCAGAATGAACTCAACGGGGAAAACAGCCAACCGGAAGCTAGCCGTTATGGATTGGCACTGGCACAGATTGCGCAACGCCAGTTCAACGATGCGGAAAAAACACTGAAACCCCTTTTTGATAAATCGCCTGACACTTTGCCATATGCACTCGCGCAAGCCGATATCCTGAATGGACAAGGCAGATACCCGCAAGCGCTCGCATTGATTGAACGCGTGCAGGCAAAAAATCCCCGCAATTACCCCGCCACGCTGGTATCCGCCAATATTCTTGAAAACATGAAGGAATACCGCAAAGCCATAAAACAGCTGGAAAACCTGCTGCCCCGTTATAGCAACATGCCCAATGTATGGTATGACCTGGCTGAATTGCGTGGGCTGGATGGCGATACCGGTGGCGTGCATACAGCCCGGGCAGAATATTACATTCTCAATGGCGTTTTTGATAAAGCCCGCCAACAGCTCACATACGCGCTTGAGTTTTATGCACATGACTACATGCAAAGTTCACGTGTAAAAGAACGCCTGCGGGAACTGGCTGTTATAGAAAGCCAGTCACTGGACGGCTGAGCAGCTAGCGTCGGGCTGCCGTAAAATCCAGCATGCGTTGCAGCGGCTTCATGGCACGCTCCGCCAATCCTGCATCAACATGGATTTCATGTTGCGAGCCTGGATTGCGCAATACCTGTTCCAACGCCTGTAAATCATTCATGGCCATCCATGGGCAATTCGCACAACTGCGGCACGTGGCACCACTGCCGGCAGTTGGCGCAATAATCAATTCTTTTCCTGCCCCTGCCGCCTGCTGCATTTTGTAAAAAATGCCCTGGTCTGTTGCAACAATAAACTGCTTGCGATCCATCGTGCGGACAGCATTGATCAGTTGCGAAGTGGAGCCCACTACATCAGCCAACTCAATAACAGAGGCCGGGGATTCGGGATGCACCAGCACAGCGGCATCCGGGTAAATCGCCTGCAAATCCAGCAAGCCGCGTGCCTTGAACTCTTCATGCACAATACAGCTGCCATTCCACAGCAACATGTCTGCCCCGGTTTTTTTCTGTACATAATCACCAAGATGTTTATCCGGCGCCCAGATAATTTTCTGGCCTTCCGCATCAAGATGCTCGACGATATCGACAGCACAGCTGGATGTAACTACCCAATCAGCGCGTGCCTTGACTGCAGCAGATGTATTGGCATACACCACAACAGTACGGTCGGGATGCGCATCACAAAATGCTGTGAATGCCTCTGCAGGACACCCGATATCCAGTGAACAGGTAGCCTCCAGTGCGGGCATCCACACACGCT
>DDBK01000029.1 GCA_002333095.1 Cellvibrionales bacterium UBA2034 | reverse complement strand
ATCGAGCATTGCTTGCGATCCATCAGGAATGTGCATGCCGCTGCGTACAAAACACAGAAGACAGCTGTCGAAGACGATGTCGACATGGCTGTGGTTGTGCAGAAAATGGTGCCAGCCGCTGTGGCGGGTGTGCTGTTTACAGCAGACCCTGTGAGCAACTCCCGCCAGCATGTCGTCATTGATGCCGTTAGTGGGCTGGGTGAAAAACTGGTGAGTGGTGAAGCCACGCCAGACCATTTTGTACTGGATCGACACGGAAAAACTATCGAGCGGGATATCGTCAGTTCCAGTCCATTGCTGTCAGATGATCAGCTGCAGACATTGTTAAGCGACGCATTGAACGCTGAAGAAAAAATGGGTTACCCACTGGACATGGAGTGGGCAATCGACCAGGCAGGCGTCCTGTGCTGGCTGCAGGCACGTCCTATCACCACGCTCGGTGCAGATCTGAATGAACTGGATACACCGTTGCTGGATGAAAAACATATCTACACGCGTTGTAATGTGAGTGAAGCGTTGCCCGGTGCACTGTGCCCACTCACGCATTCTGTTACCGGCCGTGGGCTGGAAGTGGGCATGCAACGTCTGTTTATTGATTTTGGCATTCTGGAAAAAGAGGATGACAACTGGTATGTGATGGCCAATTTTTATGGCTATATGTTTATGAACCTTTCCACGATGTCATGGACTGCATTGAAAGCCTTTGGCACTAATGCAGATGATCTTGCGATGGCGGTATGTGGGCGATTGATTCCGGAACTCAATGAGGGGTTTGTAAAGCCGTCATTCCTGAAGCGTGTGCCGGTCCTGATCAAGTATTTCAAGACGCTGTTTTCAGCGGGCAGGCATAGGGCATCGTTACAACAACAAACCGACTCGCTGACATTTTCCCATCAGCGCTCGGCATTGGCGCAATGGAACATGATCGACAGCTTGATGGGTGAAATGCACAGCGCACACCATTCCCATCTGGTGTCTTCGACTGTCGCAGGCATGATGATGCCGCTCATACTGGGCATACTGGCAAAAGGAAAAACAGTCACGGACGAACACCACGCGCTGGTGGCCGCCTTGTTGTCTGGAGCTGATGATGTGGAGAGTGCCGATATCGCGCAAGGCGCAGACCGCATCCAGCAATTGTTGATTCAACAGCCGCATGTGCGTGAACGGTTTGTGGATGCCACTGCAGCTGATGCATTGGCATATTTGCGTTCCGCAGATTCCGGTGCGGCCGGCAAGGAATTTGCGCGTTATATGATGCGGCATGGGCATCGCTCCATCAGTGAAATGGATATCCGTGTGAAAGAGTGGGCCTGTGATCCACAGCCGCTGATTGAAATCCTGCAGGTTTCTGTGCGTGGGTTGCTGGGGCAGGCAAACAAAAAACCGCAGACAGGATCTCCCGACAATCTTTTGTACCAGCAGCAGAATGCTGTCATCCGTTTTCTCGTCCGGATTGCGCGTGGCGGCGTACAGGGACGGGAATTTTCCAAATCACGTCTGATTGCTATCAAGCGCATGTTCAAGCAGGCATACCGCGAACTGGCGCAGATGATGGTGGTGGAAAAATACCTGCCAGACGTGGATGCCGTGTATTTCCTCACGCACCAGGAATTGGGTGAGTGTCTCGCTGCAAAACCTTCTGCAGCATGGGGGAAACTGGCCCTGTTGCGCCGGGAGGCAATGCACCAACAGCAGGGGCTGCATTTTTCGGATGTGTTTGTGGGCAAGCCCACACCATTACAGCCGGATTTATCACAATTGCCTGCAGACAAAATTGTGCGCGGCAAAACTGTGAGCCGTGGCTATGTGATTGGCAGGGTGAAGGTCGCGCTCGTGGTAAGTGAAGCGGGCAAGCTGGAAGCAGGCGATATTCTGGTCGCCCCGATTACCGATATTGCCTGGACGCCGTATTTCAGCCTGATTGGTGGATTGGCAACAGACATTGGCAGTGCAGTATCGCATGGCGCTGTTGTGGCACGTGAATACGGGTTGCCAGCCATTGTCAAAACAGACATTGGCACACAGGTCTTCAAGGATGGCGACATTGTTGTGCTGGATGCCAATAGTGGCCTTTTGCGTCCTGCCAGTGACGAGGAAGTGGGCAGCTTCCTTGCGCAAGCGTAATATCGCTTGGCGTAACTGCCGGGCACTGCTAGATTTACATCGTCTTTATGATTTGCGCTAACGCGTTCATTCCACCAGGAGATACCCAATGAAAATCCAGAACAGAACCCCATCAGCTCTCTTTGCTGCAGTCACGCTGGCTGGCGCGATCACCGTGCCTTTGGCCAATGCAGCGAGCAACCCGTTCAGCAATACTGAATTGTCTTCCGGTTTTAATCTGGAGCATGCTGCAGAAACCAAAACCGGCGGTGAAGGCAAATGTGGTGATGCCAGTAAATGCCCGGAAGGCAAATGTGGCGAAGGCAAGTGTGGTGAACAATGCGCGAACAAAGAGCAAGCTGACGACAAGGTTATTTCAGACGATAAATCAGCAGAAGGAAAATGTGGCGAAGGCAAATGCGGCGAAAGCCACAAGGCTGAAGATGCCAGCAAACCACAACCATAATCGCAGCCATAGTTATATTGGCAAGACGGTTTAATGCAGGGCTGCTGTGGCAATGCTGCCAGTCTTGCCTGAAGGTGCCGGGCTCGGTGTGCGGCGGGGATTACTGAAATCCCTGCTGGACATGGAGCCAGGTCATCTGGATTTTATGGAAGTGACACCGGATAACTGGATTGGCACATCCGGCACGGCCACACGGCAGTTACACCAACTGACAGAACGTTTTCCCTTTCTTGCGCATGGCTTGTCCTTGTCCCTGGGCGGCACGGATGCGCTGGATGTTGCATTTATTGCGCAACTGAAATCATTCCTCACTGAACACAATGTCCTCTGCTACAGCGAGCACTTGAGCTATTGCAGTGCAGACGGCCATCTTTACGATTTGATGCCAATTCCCTTTACCGGAGAGGCGGTGAAGAATGCCGCTGCACGAATTCGTGAGGTGCAGGAAAGGCTAGGGCGGCGCATTGCTGTTGAAAACGTGTCGTACTATGCGGCACCGTTTCGAGAATTGTCGGAAATTGAGTTTATCAATGCGGTGATTGCTGAGGCAGACTGTGACTTGTTGCTTGATGTGAATAATGTTTACGTCAACAGCATCAATCACGGCTATGACCCCGAAGCATTTATTGCGGCATTGCCACGTGATCGCATTGCTTATTTGCACATGGCGGGTCATCACATAGAAGCGGAAGACTTGCGTATCGATACACACGCGTCAGCCGTCTGTGATCCGGTATGGGCATTGCTCGCATTTACGTATCAACACACAGGTGTCAAGCCGACATTGCTGGAGCGCGATTTCAATTACCCGCCCATCCATGAATTGCTGGCAGAAGTGCAAAGGATCCGCGATATTCAGACAATGGAGCGTGCCCGTGCCCAGTGAGCGCCCCGAGGGTTTGCGTCAGCAACAATTGCTCTTTGCCAATCATGTGCGCAATCCGTCTGCATTCCCTGCACCTGTGGGTGTGGAAGAGCGTCGCATGCGGATTTATCGCCAGCTGTTTTTTGGCAATATCAGCCAACTGCTTTCCACAACATTTCCGGTCATCCGCAGTATTCTGGATGACAAAAAATGGGAGGCGCTGGTAGCGGACTTCTATGCCATGCACCGTTGTGAAACGCCGCTGTTCCCGTTTATTGCCGGTGAGTTTGCCGACTATGTGGTGAACGAACGGAATGCGGAGGGTGACTATCCGTTTCTTGCGGAGCTTGCCCAGTACGAATGGAGCGAGATTGCCTTGCGCCACAGTGATGCCGTCCTGCCTGATGCTGAGCTGCCTGATGTGGATGGCAGCAAGCCAATGCTATCGCCCTTGTGTTGGCCCATGGTGTTCAGCTTTCCCGTTCACCGCATTGGCATAAATTATTTACCGCAACACGCGCCGCCAGAACCCACGTGCCTGCTGGTGTATCGGCAGGCTGATGGCGTGGTCAAGTTCATGGAATCCAGCCCCGCAACCTTCAGGCTTTTGCAATTGCTGCAGGATGACTCGATACCCACGATGCAAGCAGTCTGCGAACNNGGTCGGGCGCCTGTCCACTATCGGTGTGATCTGCCTGCCGCTGTAATATTTCTGCAATAAATCTGTCACAATGCGCCGGCGACCCGACAACTGGAGCCTGTGCCATGAAATCCCCGTTTTCCACCGTCATGCTGGCGGCGTCTGCCTTGTTCAGCGTATCTGCTATTTTCAGTGTAGCTGCCTGGGCAGATGAACCCGTTTCTTCCTTGCCGGAAGGTATCGATTTCTACGGCAAGATCAATGTGTCTGCGCAGCTGGACAATGATTATGACAGCGTTGATTCGCCTGCGGTCAGCCATAAAGACACCAACTTTGCATGGCACAGTTACGGGTCGCGACTGGGTGCAAAGGGCAAGTACACACTGGATGATGACTGGGCGCTGGTTTACAAGGTGGAGTACGAGATTGATGCCAATAACGGGTATGGCTCGCAGAAAGATTTCTTTCTGGCGCGCGAAATCTATGCGGGCATTCACAGCAAGACATTCGGTACGATCGAAGGTGGCAAGTTAGATACGCCACTCCGCATGCTGCAGGGCAAAGTGGATCTATTTGCAGATCTTACAGCCGGTGACATGAAGTTCGTGATGGTGGGCAAGAATCGTGACAGCCACACATATTTATATCGCACACCTTCCTTTTATGGTGTGACAGCTGCCTTTGCCACTATCAATTTTCGTGAAGTGGATAATGGCTCAAAATATTATGACCGTACTGGCAATTCCATGTCGCTCACTTACGTTGCTGACAAGCTGTTGACAGACAATGACAGCCTGTATTTTGCAGTTGCACATGACGAGGGTGTTCGCGATCTGGATGTCGAGCGTGTGGCCATGCAGTACAAATTTGGCAGCCACGAAAACCTCGGAGTGTTTACAGTCGGTGCCTTGGCCCAGAATGCCCGCAAGACAGCGCCAGGTAAAAAGTTTGTCACGGGGCAAGACCGGGAAGACGGCTATATGCTGAATGCATCCTGGGCATTTACGGCAGATGACACCATCAAAATTCAATACGCCCGCTCGGAAGAAGTGGAGTATGACGGCGCACTCAGCACTATCGGGTATGACCGACGCCTCACCAAAGCACTCAAAGGCTATATCTATCACGGTGAAATTGCTGGCGATGAAGATAAGGTAAGCAGCGACCGTACGCTAAAATCCACCGGCATTGGCCTGGAATACAGTTTTTGAGCTGCTGCCTGATAAATAAAACTGTCATCAAGTGTTAATAATTACATCGCAATAACGTCATCTATCCTCTGGATACTGGACATACAACCCGAAAGGAGCATTGTATGTTCAGCATCGACCAGCTCATCCATGAGCATTTCCCTGCGCTGGCCGCAAAGCCCGGTTTGTTTTCCACCACCTTGAGCCGGGTATTGCGGCTGATTCTGCGCGAAAAGGATTTCGCCGCTTTTGCCGATGAGTACCCGCATTTGCAAGGTATGGATTTTGTCGAGCAGGTATTGGCGTATTTCGATTTTGATTACCTGGTGCGCATGAGTGAGCGCTCCCGGATTCCTGTGACTGGCCCAGTCGTGATTGTTGCGAATCATCCCATCGGATCACTGGACGGATTGGTGTTACTCAAGATGATCCATGAGATACGCCCCGATGTAAAAGTGGTGGCGAATACTGTTTTGCAACGGATCGAGCCATTACGCAGCATGTTGCTGCCCGTCAACAATATGCAAGGCAACACATCAAAAACGCACATCCGTGCTATCCATGACTTTTTACAGAATGGCAGTGCGCTGATTATTTTCCCTGCGGGCGAAGTGTCGCGCCTGGGGGCAAAAGGCGTGATGGACGGTGACTGGAATCCTGGATTCCTGCGCATGGCACAAGCAGCCCGTGCACCGATTGTCCCGATTTGCGTCAACGGCAAGAACTCGCCCTTGTTCTACGGCATGTCTGTGTTATGCAGGCCCTTGTCCACATTGTGGCTGGTGCGCGAGATGTTCAAGCACCAGAACCGCGCGATCGGGATGTGCATTGGCGAGCCGATTCATCATGAAATCTACACCAGCTTGCCCATGCCGCCGAAAGCGGTGGCCAAACTCGTCCGCAAACATCTATACCGTATTGGAAGGGGCAAATCGCCAATACTGAAAACCACCAGGGCGATTGCATTGCCAGAAAACCGTTTGCCCTTGCGCGCAGCGGTCCGCAAGGGTGTTCTCCTGGGTGAAACGAAAGATGGGAAGAAAATATGGCTGCATGATTATGAGCCTGATTCACCCCTGATGCGGGAAATTGCCCGTCTGCGCGAAGTGTCTTTCCGCGCGGTGGGTGAAGGGTGTGGCAAGCGGCGCGACACAGACCGCTTTGATATGCACTACCAGCACATGGTGTTGTGGGATGAGGAAGACATGGAGGTGGTCGGCGCTTACCGGTGGCGTGCCACAGGGGAGGGAGGCCAACCGTGTGTAGCTGTGTCGGAGCTGTACAGCCATGAGCTGTTCGGCTTTTCCGATGCGTTCACGCCGGTGCTGGCACAGGGGCTGGAGCTGGGGCGCAGTTTTATCCAGCCAAAATACTGGGGTCGGCGCAGCCTGGATTACTTGTGGTATGGCATCGGCGCCTATCTGAAAACCCGTCCGGATATCCGTTACCTGTTTGGCCCGGTGTCTATCAGCCAGGCCTGTCCGCCGCACGCCCTTGCCATGCTGGTGTATTTCTACTCCCACTACTTTCCCACCATGGCTTTTTCTGCCAATGCCAGATTGCCGTATCGCATTGATGCGGAAAAACAGCTGGAGCTGTCACGCATGTTTAATGCAGGCAACTATCAGGATGATTTTTGTACGTTGAAAGACCAGCTGCAGCAGATGGGGCTGGCAGTGCCCACTATGTACAAGCAGTACACAGAGCTGTGTGAGCGTGGCGGGGTGGAGTTTATTGACTTTAACGTCGACCCTGCATTTGCCAACTGCATAGACGGGTTGGTAGTGGTAGACCTTCAGAAGGTCAAGAAAGCAAAACTTAACCGCTACATGTGTGGCGAATAAGTCAGAAAAAATACCCTGCCGTCAGATAAATAAGGCATGCCGTTACCACGGATGCTGAGTAATGCCGTGCGAAATCCATCATTTCCATTGTAGCCACCACAGGGTTTGCCATGAGAGGTGATGCAATATTGCCTGCCATGTCTTACAGATTGACTTCTGAATTGTTACAGGAATATGACAATTCAGGATTGTGTGAAATTTTAAAAATAATTCACATTTTTTTGATGATTGTTGCAATTGTCACAAAGCTGTCACAGAGCATTTACATAATCGCATCCAGCAAGCGGCCAGGGGCTGGTTGCATAACGAAACTTTAATTGACCTTGAAACGGGGAAATACTATGAAACGTAAACTTCTACCTCTGGCTATTGGCGCAATAGTAGTAGCGCAATCTGGCGCAGTATTGGCCGATGCAACTGTTTATGGAAAGCTGAACCTTTCCTTGCAGAACAATAGTTTTGACTATATTGGCAGATCGCAGCAGGATAACTGGACGCTGGATAGCAACTCTTCACGTCTTGGCGTTAAAGGAAAATCCAAGATCAATGATGATATGGATGCAGTATTCAAGATGGAATTTGAAGTCTATGCAGATGATGGTTTCAATAGCTGTAGCAGCAGCAACAACACATTCTGCCAGCGCAATATTTACGCCGGTCTGAGCAGCAAGACTTACGGTATGTTGTACGGTGGCAAGAATGATACCGTGTTAAAAATGGCTGCAGATGGCACAGACTTGTTCAATGACCTTGCGCTTGGTGATATCGCCAACTATATGGTGGGTGAAAACCGCGAAAACAACTCCATTATCTATACTTCACCAGTATTGGCTGGCTTCACATTCTCTACCTCGACCATTCTGGGTGAGCAAAGTGGTGTGGATAACCAGAATGGTACCGATCCATTCCATGACAGCGCCCAGCATAACTCCGGTATTTTTGACAGCTCATCCAGCGCGATCAAATACGAGTTCAATGATAATGCCTGGGTAGCTCTGGCAGGTGACTGGAACGTGCAGAATGCGGATATCGTGCGTGCTGTAAGCTCCGTGACGTTTGGTGATTTCACGTTCAATGCGCACGTACAAACTGCCAATAACCACTTCAAGGACCAGAATGCCAATGGCCAGGATAACGGTATAGGCGACGGTATGGTGATCAGCAACTCCAGGGGTTATGGTCTGGCAATGAACAATGCCGCGCCTCCTGTGGGCACTGGCAGTGGTGCTTATTATGCCGGTATTGAAACCCAGGATGCCTGGATGGTGAACGGTAAATACCAGATGGGCGATTGGGCTTTCAAAGCGCAAATCGGCGAAAGCTATAGCACATCGTTTGATCCTAATACCGCAAACAACTTTAATCTCGGTGTGGGCTCGTCCAGTGAGTTTGATACTACACAGGTGGCTTTTGGTGTGGATTATGCCTTGAGCAAGAATGTCACTGTATTCAGTTATATCTCACAGCTGGATGTTGATACCGATAATGTCGCAGCATTGGTTGACGATGGCACCTTGCAAACAGGTGGTCTGGGTATGGAAGTCAAGTTCTGATCTATGCCTGAATGGTCTTGTGCAGTAAAAACAGGGCGCACAACGCCCTGTTTTTTTAAAGATTGACTGGCTTTTACAATATAACTAAAGAGGTATACCTCATGTGTGTGTGGAAAAATAGTGTTTTGAAGAATATAGCCGTTTTGTTTTGTGTGTTGCTGATTCCCGGTATGGCTGTACATGCTGATGAAGCTGCCACAAAACCAAGTGGAAAAAAACAAAGGCATATGGTGGATATGGCAGATGGCCTGAATTCCCAGGAGTTTATGGATTCCAAAAATCCTGATGCATTATGGTCATCTACTATGTTTGTGCCATGGAAACGTACTGGCGCTATCAATGCTTACAAAGAAGGTGACAAATCTGCTGCCACCGGCATCAGTGGCGGTATCAAGGAAGAGAATCTTGCCATGCCAGGCAAATCAACAGGTGAAATTACCGGCATGGTAGATGGGAAAAAAATCGAGAGTGACCAGCTCGTGAATATCCGTGTTATGTACGGTCTGGATCCTGAGCACACCCGTGCATCGTTCACACCGGCATCATCACAGAACGAACTGTTTCGCCAGATGAGCAAATACTGCAGTTTCGGTTTCCAGAAAGTAGGCGAATGGAGCGAGCTGGTTGAAGGCAGTGATTATTATCTGTATTACCAGTTCCAGTGCATTGAAAAGCTCTGAGGCATTTTCGTGATACCAGAACCCGCGAGGTAACAGCCGCGGGTTTTTTTATGCCAGATTTTTATGTGCATGTGTATGGATTTATAGCGGGCAGTGTTCATTTATCCATGTGCCAAAGCTCTGGTTCGTGATGTTCTGGTTTGTCTTGCGTATTGTCAGATCCAGCTTGCTATACGATACCCATTTGCTTGCATTCACCACCGTGACATCGGTGTAGCCGTTACCTTTGGGCGCATCACAGCGGATATCAAAATGGATGTTATTGCCAGTGCGTTGGCCGTTGGCTACGGAGCAGCCGCTGCCCTGATCATTCACAAAATCATTGTGCGCAATTTGTTCAGCGCTCACACAAATGGTGGCAGTGCCGTTGCCATCAATGCGTACCAGGTTCTGGCGCAGCATGTTTTGCACATGGTTTTGCAGAGCCACTGGCCCCAAGCCAATGAGCGCATTCATGTCTGGCACCAGATGGCCGTGCAACCAGGTCTGGCTTTCTATCTGCCATAAGCCCGGTTTCAAGGTGTAGGTTTTGGCCAGCGCATGGGTGGATGTGGCTGTGAGTACTCCGGTGAGAGCAATGCATAAGTAATAATGTTTCTTGATCATTTCTCTGTCCTGGAATACATGTTTCAATGGCAAGGATACACCATAGCTCATGCAGGCCACATTGCAGTATGTTCAAGTACGATAAGTTAACACTCAGCATCCTGGATCAATTGCCTATCCGTGAAGGAGGCCATCCGCAAGATCCGGTGAATGAGGCGATCATCCTTGCGAAAAAAGCCGAAGCATGGGGATATCACCGTTACTGGACTGCGCAATTCCACGGCACCGTAAGTTTTACTTCTGCAGCGCCTGAGCTGGTGGCTTGCCGTCTGGCTGCAGAAACGCACACCTTGCGNNGGGGCCGGCGGCATTCTGTTGAGCAATGCCAGCCCGTATGTGGTGGCTGAACAGTTCAAGATGCTGGAGACATTTTTTCCGGGGCGGATTGATCTCGGCATTGGCCGTGTGCCGGGTGGTGATGCAGCCACGCACGCCGCATGTTTGTACGGTTCGCCGTTTGGCCAGAATGCGTTTGAGCAAAAGATAATGGATCTGCAGCATTTTCTTGCAGGCACACCGCCGTTGAATCCTGAATGGCGCACTGTAAAAGCCACGCCGATCACGGATCATCATCCGCAATTGTGGTCGCTCGGTTCAGGTGAAAGCTCTGCGGCGTTTGCAGCCAGACACGGCATGGCGCTGTCATTTGCGCACTTCATCAATCCGTATATTTATGCAGATGTGATTGCGGCGTACAGAAAGCATTTCCAGCCGTCAGTGTTTTATCCCGAGCCAGTTGCGAACGTTTGTGTGTATGCAATTTGCTGTGATACAGAAGAAGAGGCGATACGCCAGCGTGCATCCCGTGACCATTGGTGGGCCGAAGTATTCCAGGGGCTGGATCCGCCTTACCGTAGTGTTGAGAAAGGCTTGTCTTATCCGTACAGTGAAGCCCAGTTGGAAAAGCTTGCCATCAAGCGTGATGCGGTGGTGGTGGGCACGCCGGAACAGGTGAGAGCGCAGATTGAAGCAATTGCAGCAGCCGCGCAGGTAGATGAAGTGATGATCCAGACCATGTGTTTTGATTTCAGTGTGAGGTTAAGGTCGTTTGAGTTGATAGCAGAAGCATTCAGAGGGTAGATGAAATGATGTTATGGAAGAACGGCTGGATCGGGTTTTGTCTGTTGTTGATGTCGTTGCCCGCGCTGGCAGCTGATACCGACGGTGATGGTTTTCCTGATACTCGCAAAGGCAGCATCAGTGCTGGTATTTCCCATAGCTGTGCACTTGATGACACGGGTGTGCGTTGCTGGGGCATGAATACTTATGGCCAGACTAACGTGCCGCCTCTGGTGAATCCGGTGGGGGTGAGTGTAGGTGGTTATTTCAGCTGTGCACTGGATGACACGGGTGTGCAATGCTGGGGCGATAATTATATTGGCCAGACCACTGTACCTCCCTTGACCAACCCTGTGGCGGTCAGCGCCGGGTATGAACATGCTTGTGCGTTGGACAACACTGGCGTGCATTGCTGGGGCAGAAACAGTTTTAACCAGACAGATGTGCCTGTGCTGGTGAATCCGGTGGCAGTCGATGCCGGCCTTGCTCATACCTGTGCGCTGGACGATACCGGCGTGCACTGCTGGGGTAGAAACAACCTCAACCAGACAGATGTGCCTTCACTAACGAATCCGGTCGCAGTCAGCGCAGGTTGGAATCACAGTTGTGCGCTGGATGATACCGGCGTGCATTGCTGGGGCGCTAATAGTGACAACCAATCAACCGTTCCGCCTCTGAGTAACCCGGTTGCCGTGAGTGCAGGTGTTTCGCATACATGCGCGATAGACGATAGCGGTTTGCAGTGCTGGGGTGATAACGCTTTGGGGCAGAACAATGTGCCAGCGCTGGTTTCTCCGTTCGTTGTCAGCGCAGGCGGTGCTTACACCTGCGCGCTAGACAGCACTGGCGCGTATTGTTGGGGCTTGAATGACTTCGGCCAGAGTACAGTGGCATCGGGGTTGTCTTTTACTGTGGATAACTGCCCTCGCGTGGCCAATGCTAACCAGCTCGATACCGACGGCGATGGCAAAGGCGATGCCTGTGACAGCGATGATGACAACGATGGCTACCCGGATGTCTTCGCAGGCACGGTCAGTTCGGGTTGGGATCACACCTGCGCACTCGACGNNAGTGCCGGTGGTTATCACACCTGCGCGCTGCACGAATCGGGCTTGAGTTGCTGGGGTTTTAACGCCTCTGGCCAGACTGCAGTACCCACCTTGGCGAACCCTGTGGTGGTGAGTGCCGGTTTTCAGCACACCTGCGCGGTGGATAACACGGGTGTGAAGTGCTGGGGCGATGACGCGCAAGGCCAGAGTACGGTGCCTGGAGGACTGGTGAACCCGGTGG
>DDBK01000028.1 GCA_002333095.1 Cellvibrionales bacterium UBA2034 | reverse complement strand
CATGACCGGATAGCCTATGGAGTCAGCTGAGCTGATGGCTTGTGAAACATCATCCAGCAACCCCGTGCCTGGAGACAACGGAATGTTATTTTTTTCAGCCAGTTCACGCGCAGTATGTTTCAGGCCAAACGCTGTGATGTGTTCTACGCGAGGTCCTACAAACGCTATGCCNNCGGCAGCCAGGATTTTTGCCGAATCCAGATAAGAATTGGCAGCCGGGCCTTCGCCAATCCATTCTGCTGCATCAGCCAGTTGCACATGCAGCGAGTCGGCATCCGCTGTGGTATAGACCGCTATAGAGCGTATGCCCATTTTTTTCAGCGTGCGGATAATGCGGCAGGCAATGGCGCCGCGGTTGGCAATCAAAACAGTGGTAAACATCGTTTCCTTCCTGTGCGAGCCGTCTCGCGATGTTCATCCAGCTTCAGGCCGTCCTGAAGCGTGCTGCAGGGATTTCAGTGTGTCCAGACCAACATCTCGACAGGCGTCGGGTTATAGGCATTGCACGGGTTGTTGAGTTGCGGGCAATTGGAAACCAGTACGATCACATCCATCGCCGCCTGCATTTCAACATATTTTCCGGGTTCAGAGATACCGTCAGCGAAACTGAGGCCGCCTTCAGGTGTTACCGGCACATTCATGAAAAAATTGACGTTGTGGCCAATGTCCCGCTTGCTGAGCACGGTATTGTTTTCAGCCAGCGCCAACAGGAAACTGTCACGGCAGCTGTGCATAAAACGTTTGTCCAGTGCATAACGGATCATATTGCTTTCAGATGCACAGGCTCCGCCCAGTGTGTCGTGTCTGCCGCAGGTGTCTGCGACAATTTCCACCAGCGTTGCGCCGCTCTGTGCAAGCAGTCTTGATCCTGCAGTGAGGTAGACGTTGCCTTGTGCGCGTAGTGTATCAACAGCGCTATAGCGATCATGCGGATCGGCAGCATTAAAAAACAGCGTGTCTACTGCCTGGTTGCCTTCGAGATCCACAATGCGTAACACGTTGCCTTGCTTCAATTCGTACAACCAGTAGTCACCGGCATTCACAGTCTCGCGAAATATCGTCTCGTCAGCACTTCGTGTGCTGGGTTTGATGCAGAATCCGCTCATGCTGCATGCCCCGCCTTGGGCTGCTGGCAAAAACAATGCGCGGTGTTATCGAGTCCCCGTGCATTTTCCGGCCGCGACAAGCGACAGATATCATCGTCGCCTGCTACACCGCATTCCCATATCTCAGCGGTGACGCCGACAGGCGAATAACGGTTCCATGGATCAAGGGGGTGTTGTGTGGTGGCGAGTACAACCAGTACATCCATGTCGGCACGCAGGTCAACCACATCGCCGGCTTTGCTGTGGTTGTGTGCAAATTGCATATTGCCATCAGCATCCACACCCACTTTGCTGAAAAGATTGACGTTGGCCACCAGATCACGACGACCCAATCCGTGTTTGCCGAGTTCAACCAGCAACAATTCTTGTCCGCTGCGGTGCCATTCATTGCGCAACTGCTGGTAACTGCCCGCACCATATTTTTCTTTCACACTCTCACGCGTGCTAACCCCGCTCACGGTGTCGTGCCAACCAACGCTGTCATGAATGATCGACAACAGCGCATGCCCCATATCTGAATAGAGAATGTGGCCTTGTGTCAGTAGAAATGTGTGCTGTGCTTTCAGTGTGTCCGGCATGTTGTAGCGGTCTAGCGGCTGCTGTGCATTGAATGCCAGCAGCGCTACATTGGCATTGTCTGCCATTGCAGTCAGTCGCAGCGCAAACCCGCGTCTGATGACCATGGACCAGCTCATGCCGCCACGCAATGCCTCGCGATAACAGACCAGATCCTGTTGGTACATTGTGCTCATGCCGGGTTCCATTTTCGTCTTTGTTTCAAGGGGATGTCATAGGCGATTTTTGCACCGTAGGCATCGGGTTCGTGTGGATCATTGCGCACGCGGTCGAATACCAACAGGCGGGTGCCGAGTGCAAACCCTTCCTGGATATCGTGTGTCACCATAAAAACACTGAACTGTTTTTCTTGCCATAGCGATATGAGCAAGGCATGCATGTCTGCCTTGATGCCTGGATCGAGTGCGCCGAAGGGTTCATCCAGCAGCAGGATCTCCGGTTCGCGAATCAGTGATTGTGCGAGCGCAAGGCGCTGCTGCATGCCGCCAGACAGTTGATGGGGATACTTGTGGCTGTTGTTGCCCAACCCGACTGCTTCCAGCATCGTTTGCGCCTGCTCCATCGCGGCATTTTTTTTTCTGCCCAGCAACCGTGTGGTCCATTTAGCATCACGAAACTCCAGGCCAAGCACGACATTCTGTATTGCAGTGAGGTGAGGGAACACCGAATAGCGTTGGAACACTACGCCGCGATCAGCATCCGGTTCGAGAGGCCAGCGTTTGCCGTGGAGCAACATTTCTCCCCGTGAAGGTTTTTCTTCGCCGAGCAACATTTTGAAAAAAGTGGTCTTGCCGCAACCGGATGCGCCAACAATGCTGACAAACTCACCCTGTGCAATATCCAGTGAAATATTTTCGAGTACCACACGGTTGCCGTACTCTTTCCACAGATGCTTGATGCTGATAAAACTCATGGGGCGTCTCCCGCATCGTCTGTGCTGCGCAGCCAGGGAAATGCCCAGCGGTGCAATGCACGCAAGCTGCGATCCATCAGCCATGCCAACAAGGTGATCCACGCGACATACGGGAGAATCACATCCATCGCCAGATAGCGGCGCAGGAGAAATATCCGGTAACCGAGCCCATCTTCCGCTGCAATCGCTTCCGCAGAAATCAGGAACAGCCATGCTGCACCGAGAGACAGCCGCAAGGCATCCAGTAAACGCGGCAGCACTTGTGGCAATACCACGCGCACAGCAATCTGCCAGCTGGAAGCGCCGAGCGATTGTGCCTTGATCAATTGTTCATGCGGCAAATCCTGCACGCGCCCTTGCATATCACGAATGATGACGGGTGCAATACCAAGCACAATCAGCACTACTTTTGATACTTCCCCCAGGCCACACATCACAAACAGGATGGGGAGTATTGCCATCGGGGGAATCAGTGACAGGATGGCAACTGGAGGAGCAAAACTGCTGCGAAAAAGGGGAAACATCCCTGTCATGATTCCAAATAGCAAACCGCTGGTGGCGCTGATCCCTACGCCCCACGCAAGGCGCCGCAAGCTGGCGGCGGTGTCTGTCCACAGGATGATATCGCCTGTGCGTTTGTCTTCTTCCAGCGCAACCCGATGGATGCCGTCCAGCAGCTGGGTCATGTCCGGTAATAAACGGTCGTTTTCATTCTCCGCATGCCGTGCAATGGATGCAGACACATAGAACGCGGCTGCGATAACAAATGGCAGTAACGCCAGCAGTAATCCCAGCGGTTTTGATGGTCGGATATTGATTGCTCGTTTCANNTCCAGATTTTTTCAGGGTGATGGTGCAAATTGCTGTGCGCCATGCGCTGTTACGGTGCAATAAAATCTTTCCAGCACCATAAAGGCACATTGCGACCGCTTTATGTTTGTTGGTAGACGAAATTTTCTGGCTCGGATATTGCTTTGGTTATAGCCGATATTCCTGTGAATCCGCTGCCGGACGGCCAGCAGTGTGTATAACCAGTGGGACGACCCACCTCGGGGCGATCATGTCTGAGTACAACCGAAAGTTACCTGCCTATACAAAATTATTTCGCCACCGCGATGGCGTTTTACCCAATATGCTGGTGTTTGGCTACGCATTCGTGGGCTACGGTGCGGGCTGGTGGCTGGTAACGCGGGATGCCTGGCTGGCGAATGCCGTTGGTGTGGTGTTATTGGCGCATGCAATGATTATTGCGGCCTATCTTATTCACGAATGCGCACACAACACGCTGTTTGCCAATAATGCAAACAATGCGCGACTGGGTGAAGTGCTACTGTGGTTGACCGGCGCTTGCTATGGCACGTACGAAGGCCTGAGGCACAAGCATTTCCGCCATCATGTTGATCGTGCCGATGTAGTGGCTTTCAATTTCCGTAAATATTTGCAGCAGTATCCATGGTTGCTTCGGGTGTTGCAGGCGCTGGAATGGGCGTACATTCCAGCGGTTGACCTTGTCATGCACTGGCTGGTGCCGCTGATGCCGTTTGTATTGCCTACGCGGCGGGAGCAGCGGGCACGTGTGGTCACGGTGTTGTTGATTCGTGGTGCACTCTTTGTATCAGTAGGGTTGTACGCACCAACAGCGCTGTTGTGTTATGCCGTTTCATACATGGTGATGTTGCATGTGTTGCGCTTTATGGATGCGTTTCAACATACCTATGATTTGTTTGAAACGCTGGAGCAGGAGCGCGGGCCAGAAGCCCGGCAATTTGATGCAGAATTTGAAGCCACGCATACCTACAGCAATATGCATTCGACAAAATATCCACTGTTGAATCTGTTCACTTTGAATTTCGGTTACCACAATGCGCACCATGAAAAGCCGAACCAGCCGTGGCATCGTTTGCCGGCACTGCATGCCAATTTATTTGGTGATACCTTGCCCCAGGTGATTCCGTTCAGACACCAGATTGCCTGTTATCACCGCTACCGTGTACAGCGTATGGTGCATGAAGATGCGGTGGATTTTGATGTGGTGGGTAACCAGGGGGCAACATTTGTCGGTGTTGATGGTGTTTCCTTTTTGACTGGACACTAATTCTAGAAGGGAATTGACGATGACATCTGTTACACGCTTCTGGCCTTTGTTGTGTGGCACGCACCGTTACGATAAATCCTTGTCTACACGAGGGATGGGTGAGGGTGTCATCATTGAAGCACCCATACTCGCCTACCTGATTGAAACCAGGAATGGCCGCATTCTGTATGACGTGGGCTGCGATTACAGCAAAGTGCATGATCCGCAGTTGCGCGCACAGTGGTATGAGAATCCTGCTTTTGCGTTTGGGGCACCGGAAGTGACAGAAGAACAGCGATTACCATCGCGCCTTGCGCAGTTGGGGCTGGATGTGCGGGACGTGGATTGCGTGGTGTGTGGTCATCTGCATTTTGATCATGCTGGTGGATTGAATGACATGGCACACGCGGATGTACATGTGCATCAGCGGGAACTGGCAGCCATGTGTGAGCCGGCAGATGAAGCCTATTTCCAGGATGATTTTATCCATGGTGTGCGCTGGTGTGTGCACTGCAATGATTACGCGCTGGGCAGTGGCATACAGGCTATAGAGACACCCGGCCACACGGCGGGGCATATGTCCATGCTGATTGAATTGCCGAAAGGCCGCCCGGTATTGTTGTGTGGCGATGCAGCAGACTTGCAGGAAAACCTTGATGCTGAAATTGCGCCGGGTTTGTGCTGGAGAGACAATGAGGCGCTCGCGCTATCGAGTATCCGCAAACTCAAACAGATTGCCAGTGACAGCGGTGCAGAGCTGTGGCCAAACCATGACATGGCTTTCTTCCGCCACCACGATACTTTTCCATCCGGAATAGAATAGTATCTGCTGTCAAAAACAGGCAAGGTTCTGCTATGAAAGTCCATGTATTGCAACATGTGCCATCGGAGGGGTTGGGCAGCATCCAGTCATGGCTTGAAAAACGCGGTGCGACTGTCACATGCACCTGTTTTTTTGAATCATCGGCGTTGCCGGTAGCGGGTGAGCAGGATCTTGTGATTGCGCTCGGCGGCCCGATGAGCGTGAATGATGAGGAGATATTGCCCTGGCTGCGCGCCGAAAAAAAATTTATTCGTGAGGCGATGGATAGTGGCAAAGCTGTACTGGGCATCTGTCTGGGGTCGCAACTGATTGCCAATGCACTGGGTGCCAGTGTGCAAGCCAATCCCTGCAAGGAAATCGGCTGGTTTCCTGTCACTGCAACGCAACCTGTTCAAGATACATTCCGCTTTCCTGCAGTCGCCAATGTATTCCATTGGCATGGGGAAACGTTTGAATTACCCGCGGGCGCCGTGCATCTTGCGCGCAGTGCTGCGTGTGAAAACCAGGGTTTCCAGTACGGAAGGCGTGTGATCGGCCTGCAATTCCATCTTGAGACTACGCCAGACAGTGCGCGTGCTTTTGTGGAAGAAGACAACGGTGAAGAACTGGTAGACGCACCATACATCCAGACAGCACAACAGATACTGGATGCTCCGTTATCCGCTTACGCAGGCATCAATGCGCTCATGGTGGATGTGCTGGAATATCTCACGGCGGATTGATTGTATATGCACACTTCTACGCGGTTGCCAGTGCTGGCATTGGTTGGCTCGTCCATTATCTGGGGCTGCACCTGGATTCCATTGAAATATTTTGCCAGTGCCGGTCTGGATGGGGCGGCACTGTTTTTTATTGCTTACGGTTCTGTCCTGGTTTTTGCGCTACCACTTTTGCTGCGCCAATTGTCCCGATGGCGTACACAATGGCGTGTCATCGTTGGCATTTTCTGTCTGGGTGGATACGCCAGCATCGCATTCAATATGAGCGTGATGTATGGCGATGTAGTAAGGATGATGTCGCTGTTTTACTTGCTGCCCGTGTGGGCTGTCGTGGGTGGCTTGTTGTTTCTGGGTGAGCGACTCACGCGCCTGCGTGCATTGGCAGTGGTCCTGGCGTTGACGGGCGCATGGCTGATTCTTGGTGGTATCAATGTGCTTGTGCAGCCGCCATCGTGGCTGGATCTGTTGGCTATTTCGTCCGGTTTTGCCTATGCGATGAACAATATTATTTTTCGCGCTACGCCTGATTTGCCTGTTCCGCCCAAAATTGCGCTGATGTTTTTCAGTTGCACCGTCATGTCAGGATTGTTGCTATNNCTGGCCGGTGGGTTCGGTGTGTGCTGGTTGTTGCTGGCCAACATTGGCACACAATGGGGTGTGACACATCTTGAAGCGGGTCGCGCTGCTGTGATTATTATCCTTGAACTGGTGGCGGCAGTGATGACATCGATGTGGTTAAACCAGGAATATTTATCGGTGACGGAATGGTGNNGAAGCCAGTTGTATGTAAGTGGCATCAAAACGCAGCTTGATATTTTTTGCATCGCCGAGCACTTTACCGCCAGGGAATTCAATGCCGATTACGTCAACGCTGGTGGCATTCTGTCCTAGCAAACCGTGATCAAACGAAAACTTGCGAACCATGTCATTGGATGCGACCAATGCGGGTGCAACAGTAAAATCCAGCGTTTCTTTTGGCGTATAGAACAGTTTGGTAGTTTTCAGTTGTGCCTCGTATCCAGGCAAGTCCGTACCAGACAACTGTGCCATGCTGGTTTTGGCGGCAATCGCAGCAGCATCGTTTTTGTGCATGAGGGCCAGCGTTTCAAACCAGGCGCCGGTCAAGGCTTTGGCCAGTTCAGGGTGTGCTTTCATGGTGGCGGTATTGACTGCCAGTGTATCGAGGATTTCGCCGGGAATTTTTGACGAGTCAAAGACTTCGTAAGTATCTTTCTGGTTCTTGATTTCTGATAACTGCGGATTCCATGATGCAGCGGCAGTCACATCCGGCGTTCCCCAGGCGGCAACAATATCCGCATCCGATGTGTTGACCACTTTCACATCTTTTTCAGTCAAGCCTACGCTTTCCAGTGCGCGTGCCAGAAAATAATGCGAAACAGACAATTCAACCAGATTCACTTTCTGGCCCTTGATGTCTTTCAGGTCTTTCTTGCCTTTCAATGTCAGGCCGTCGTTGCCGTTGGAATAGTCGCCCACGATGATGATGGACGTATCAATGCCACCCGCTGCAGGAATTGTCAGCGCATCCATATTGGTGACGAGTACAGCGTCAAACTGACCAGCAGTGAACTGGTTGATGGATTCAATGTAATCCAGCTGTTTTACATCAATCGTAATGCCATATTTATCAGCCCATTTTTTGAGGATGCCGGATTGTGCAGCGTAGGGCCATGGCATCCAGCCGGCGTAAATGCTCCACGCCATCGAGAAATTTTTCTTGTCTTCAGCATGGCCCACTGTGCTGGCGACCATCAGCACGCAGGCCAGCAAGTATTTGCTGGCCGTACGCCAGATGCCTGTTGCTGGAAGTTGTTTTGTTATAGCCATGATCTTCGTCCTCTGTTGGATAAACACTCACAGTGATGACCAGAGCAAGAAGTTTGCCAGCATGGCATAAAGTGCATTTATTGCACTTCAGGGGCGGTTATCCACGCCTGGATCGAATATATCGGGCGTATTTGGTGCATATATTTTTCGGGCGCACCTTGCTGGAGCGCTTTCCCGCAGGCTTTTATTTGTCGGGGCTCTCGGTCAGAATGCGCGCCGGAAAGGATTTTCCGCTAACCGCTATTTTTTGCCACTACCATGGAAGGAGTCAGGCATGTCGCTTGCTATTGTCTATTCGCGCGCCCAGCTGGGCATCAACGCACCGCTGATCACTGTTGAAACCCATCTCTCGAATGGCATGCCCGGTTTGTCGATTGTCGGGTTGCCGGAGACAGCCGTTAAAGAGAGTAAAGACCGTGTCCGCAGTGCGCTGTTGAACGCCGGTTTTGATTTCCCGCCCAAGCGCATCACGATCAACCTGGCACCAGCCGATTTGCCCAAGGAGGGTGGCCGTTACGATCTCGCCATTGCCCTGGGTATTCTGGCTGCATCAGGCCAGGTTCCGGCGGAGGCGCTGGAAAAACTGGAATGCATTGGTGAGCTGGCTTTGTCCGGGGAGCTGCGGCCAGTGAACGGTTCATTGACTGCAGCGATGGCCTGTGCGCGCGATAACCGTTCGTTATTGCTGCCGTATGCCAATGGGGAAGAAGCAGCGCAATACAGTGGTTGCGATGTGTATGCAGCAAAGCATTTGCTGGACGTCTGTGCGCATTTGCATGAACAGGAAAAAATTCCCGCCGTGCGTTTGAAAGATCTTGCGCAGCCAGTGGCGCATTCGCAATGGGATCTGGCGGATGTGCGTGGGCAAATCGCTGCCAAGCGCGCGCTGGAAATTGCGGCAGCCGGAGGGCATAACCTGCTGCTTTGTGGCCCACCCGGCACAGGCAAGACCATGTTGGCGCAGCGCTTGCCGGGTTTGTTGCCGCCACTTCGCGAGGAGGAGATGCTGGAAGTGGCCGCCATCCATTCAGTGGCGAGCCGTGGGCAGTCGATCATGCAGGGGCGTCCTTTTCGCCAGCCGCACCATACCGCTTCTGCTGTGGCGTTAGTCGGCGGTGGCAGCCAGCCACGTCCGGGCGAAATCTCGCTGGCACACCANNGAACCGCTGGAGTATGGCGAGATCCTGATTGCCCGTGCCAACGCCCAGGTGCAGTTTCCGGCACGTTTCCAGTTGGTCGCCGCCATGAACCCTTGTCCGTGTGGCCATGCCGGTGATACCCGCCAGGCATGCCGCTGCAAGCCGGAGCAGATCCGCCGCTATCGTGNNGATCCGCCGCTACCGTGATCGTTTGTCGGGTCCGCTGCTGGACCGTATCGACATGCATATCGCTGTGCCAGCCTTGCCGCAAAGTGATGTCATGGCGCCATCCACAGAAAGCGAAAGTTCTGCGCAGGTGCGTGAACGGGTCTGTGCTGCCAGGCGCAGGCAATGGGAGCGGTCTGGCAAGAGCAATGCCGCGCTCGGTACACGAGAAGTCGAGATAGTCTGTGCGTTAACGGATGAGCAGCGCACGCTGATGGCGCGAGCGATGGAGAAGCTGGGGTTGTCTG
>DDBK01000060.1 GCA_002333095.1 Cellvibrionales bacterium UBA2034 | reverse complement strand
CGGCATAACCGGCGACCTCCTGTTCGTCACGGGTTTTGAACGAAGTGGATGTGAGACTCGACAGCAGGGTTTCAACCTGAATGTCGGACAGCTTCGCACCCTCGATCCGCGTGGACGACCCAATGCTTTCAATTGTCGCTATCTTGCGAAGCTGGCGCAGACGCTCGGGAGACATATTTTTGAGCGCTTCCCACTTGCCCTTGAACTCGTCAATCTCGGCAATGAGTTTGACGACCTCTTGGCTTATGGGAATTTTCGGGTCTTGCATACGGGGGCTTCCGTATCCGATTTCGTACCCGATTAAACCCAATTGCACCCGATATGGCAAGTGTTGAGTTTCTGTCATTTGAACTTCGAATTACTCTATGGCATCAAGCCGATGCCCAATTTAATACCCAATTCTACCCAATTAGGCGATTCTAACCGTGGGGACAATAGATGTGTGTTGATTCGCGTCTAAAACCGACCAACAGTTTGAGTTACTGATTTATGGTTATTTCAAGAGCTCGTAGGCGAGCAATCATGGCATCAAATATGGGCGGTTCCCCGATAAACATTCCTGCGTTGATCATGCGCTGAAAGTCGTCCCGTAAATGTTCGAGCCCTTTTTCGGTGGGAACCAACTTCAGTCGGCCCGCCAAACATGCATCATAATTAGCATAGCTAGTGTTATAAAAAATCTTCTTGTGTCTCACGACATCGTCCAGTAGGTTGCGATCATTGATAGCGGTTTCGCCGAGAGGGAGATCTGCCACCATCGCCAAATCGTACCAATGTCGAGACAGCCGATTGGCGTTGGCGCGAAATTCATCGCGCTGACATTCGACATGCATCAGGGTCGCCTTTTCCCAGAATGTGCGGNNGCGGCATTCAGTTGGGCTTGGAAATGAGGCAGCACGATATTCTGTGCGTGCTGGAGTACGAATGCTCTCAGGTCATCGCTAAATTTTTGCAGTCGCTTTCTTGATATGCCTTCAGCGAACGGGTCCAGTGAGTCATCCAGTCCACGGTAGTCGAGTGTGATGTCCACGTCTTCGGAAAAACGAGCGATGGCGCCAAATACTTTGGACAAAGAAGTGCCGCCCTTGAATGCCATGGGCAAACGGTCTGGCATGGTGAACAAGGTTTTCAGTGCCCAGCAAACCCAGACATCTTTCTCTAGAACAATCGGGGTGCGGGACAGCGCCGGAGCAAGTCCGCGCAATATCTCGGACTGCTCTTTTGCCGAAAGCTGCATAAACGATTCAGCCATATGCAATTGCTCCTGCGCGCTCATGCCGAAAGATGGCGTCGCTCATCCAGGCCGGCATGGAGCTGGCCGCTGCCTTCAGTGCCTCAAATTCAGCAGTGCTCAGCTTGCGTCTGATTTTCTCGATCAGCGATGGCGTTACTTCATGCTTGCCGAGATACCACATGGCGGCTAGAGCAAGGCCTGCCGGTCTGCCAGCCAATTTCAGTTGGCGATGGCTGACATGTTGAAGGCGAATTTCCATCTTACCAACCCGGATACGTTTGGATGGGCCGGATGTTGAGAAGACAGGCTGTGTCGGCATCCGGGTGGTTAACTCAAGCTGGCGAGCTGCTTCGGCGCCATGCACCTGAACAATGGACCCCGTGGTTTTGGCTATCGTTTCAGCCACTTTAATAGGTTCTGGCATGACATTGCCCACAAAGCGGCTGATTTCAGGGCGTACAAATACACCGCGGGTTACACGCATTATGGTTCCGGCTTTGATCAGGCGGGACAGTGTTTGATCAACTGATGTGCGAGTGCCGTACTCCAAAAAGGCAGTTGGAGTGAATGGTTCCCCGGCAGGCAGCTTGTTGATGTGCTGGCGAATCAGTTCAGTGGTATTAGTAGAGGTCGCTTTCATGTAAGAAAATATAAGATAGTTTCTTACAAATTACAAGGGTGAGCCTGATAGCGCCAGAAGCGAAGCTGTTGTCTTCCATCCAAAACTGACCCACTTAGAGGTGATTGATATTCGCATTGAAATATTTCATTAAATCAGCATGGTCATAAGGATTTTTGTCACTTCATGCCATTAAACGCCATAATCCTCATATTCGTGAGGATTTATTGCGGAAGCGCAGCCTTCATAGTAAAATCCTTGCAGTCATGAGGATTTTACTATGAAGACTGCCATTGAAAATGCTTCATCCATCGGGCCTATCATAAGAGCTGTGAGGAAGGCGCAGGGTATTCGTCAGGACGATGCTGCTGGCAGCATTGGGGTCAGTGAGAACTTCCTGGCTAAGATTGAGCGTGGCGGTGACTCTGTCCACTGGGGCAAGTTGTTTCAGGTATTAGACGGTTTGGGAATTCGCATCACACTAGATTTGCCCGTCGAGATTCCTGTCAGCCTTTCAGCCAAGGCGGATAAGCGTGATCTGTTATGAGCAGTCGATCTCTCGTTGCGTTAATCAACAAGGAGACCATTGGGCGCTTGCAGGAAACCAATGGCTTGTGGTCATTTCAATACACGGGTGCGTGGCTCGAGTCATCAGAGCGCTTTTCGTTAAGTCCCCATCTACCGCTGGGTGTTGAGTCCATCCTGGATGGTGCAAGCCAACGTCCTGTGCAGTGGTATTTTGACAATCTACTGCCAGAGGAGGCTCAACGTGCTTTGCTGGCCAGTGATGCCAGACTGGATCATGCTGACGCGTTTGGCTTGTTAGCTTTTTACGGTGCCGAGTCTGCCGGATCTGTCATGTTGTTGCCGGACAACGCACTTGAACAGGATGTCGGATATTTACGTCCGCTCACTGATTTAGAGTTATCTGCGCGTATCCACCAGATGCCTAAGGTGGCTCTGACTCGAGCAGCCATCAAGCGCATGTCACTCGCCGGGGCGCAGCACAAATTGGCTGTTGTGATGGAGAATGNNCCGGGTTAGATGTCCCGTCTGTTTATCGCCGATATGTGCCCGAACCGGTTTATCTGATTGAGCGATTTGATCGAACAAGAATAGATGGAATTTGGCAGCGTCGCCACGTTATCGACGCTTGCCAGTTGTTGGGGCTGGATCGCCAGTTCAAGTATCAACAAGGCAGCATGGAAAACCTGGCCAGGCTGGCTGAAGCGTGCAGAAGTAGTGCTATTGCGCGCACCCGACTATTCAATTGGCTGGTCTTTAATGTGCTGGTTGGCAATAACGATGCGCATCTGAAAAACCTGAGTTTTCTGGTGTCGGCAGAAGGTATTCAGCTTGCGCCACACTACGATTTATTGAGCACCGTTTGCTATGAGTCACGTGCCTTCGATAAAACAACTTGGCCAGCAGCCAGTACACTCGCCTGGCCTGTGTGTGGCGTACAGCATTTTTCAGCCATTAATCGCAAAGTGCTGCTAGATGCTGGTGCTGTATTAGGGCTCAATAAATCAACAGCTGAACGTTTACTTGAAAAACTACGGGGTGAGATCACTCGGGTAGCTGAGGCACTTTATGTGGAATTTGAAGCTGAGAATGCCCGGTTGCTGGATCAGCAACCCAATCTGGCTTTGGTGCTGGCGGGAGAGAGGCGTTGTGTAAAAGCCATCATTCATACCGTGATCAGTGAAATGGTAGGCAGACTAAGTTGATTATTGGTCTGTGCTTTTCAGCTCCGCCAATTCAAGGCGCACCCTTGGTCAGCCTACCACGCCCGAAAACGGGGCCAGGAATCCGAGAAACGTTTGGGGTGGGGTACGAGGTGGGGTATCGGCCATTTTTTTATTTTTACAATGTCTTTTAAATCAATGGGTTGGGCGGTCTATTCGATGGCATCACGACCCACCATCTATTCCAAAGGCTTGCAGCGATGCAGGCCTTTTTTGTTTCAAAAGACAAGTGCATGCCATTCGTGTAAACCAGCAGGAGCGATTGATGAAAAAACCACTATTGGCCGTTGTGCTATTGATTGAAGCCGGCTGTGCTTCAACGACGCATTACCCCCCTGAAGGAAATGTCAGCGCCAAGGACTATCAGCATGTCAGCGGTGTCTATGAACGCAGAAGCGCGGCGGCTGAAGCGGCAATGCTTGTAGGTACGGCCTCTGTCTCTGCCGCAGCAGGCGGGACGGCCGTTCCGGGTAATCCCAATATGCGCACCTACACAGTGCTGGTTCCCAATGCCACTTACACCATGCCGCAAGGCTGTGAGTTTCTGGATGGGAGCAACCCATGAGCAACTCATTCAAATACAAAGGGGTTTGCGCCATTGTCCTGGCTTTTATGCTTTTGCAGGGCTGCACCATTGCCTCGCATGATGACAAAAACAAGTATTGGGTGATGCAGCCAGGCATGCAAAAACTGCCTGCAGTGAGCGTTACGGCAAAAAATCCGGGATATATTTCTTATCCATTACTGTTTTCAAGGAAAAACCTGTTTGATGGTGTGACTACGTGTAATGGCGTGGTTCCTGTTGAAATCGGGGTGGAAATATCAGGGGAGCCTGCCAGCAATGTATTCCTGGCGCTGTCGTGGTTGTTTGTATCAGGGTCATCTGCTTTTCTTATCCCGTACAGGGCAGATAACGTCAGGCATGCCGATTTTATTGTCAGTATCAATGGCAAAGAGGTAAAAAGATTTCGCTATGATGATAGAAAATACACATGGATTGCCTCGTTAGGTATGTTTGCAGGCGCATTGTCGCAAAAGCATGATGAATATTATGTAGAAGAGTTGATGGCTGATCAGTTTGTTAACTCATTTATCATTGATCTGCACAAGGATGCTGACCTGTTGAAAAAAATAAGAAGCGCCACACGCTAACACTCTGTTCTTATCAGTGCCTTCCATTTGGGTACAATGCCCCATCTTTCCATCGGCTATTGTCATGTCTGAATCCGTTCGCCTCTCCAAGCGCCTTGCAGAACTCGTGCCCTGTTCACGCAGGGAGGCAGAGCTGTACATCGAAGGTGGCTGGGTGTCTGTTGATGGCGAAGTGGTGGAAGATCCGCATTTCCGGGTGCTGGAGCAACAGGTGGTATTGCATCCGGAGGCTGTACTGGTGCCGGTTGAGCCTGTTACCTGCCTGCTGAACCTGCCGCCAGACGCAGACCCGGATGTGGATACGATGCAGGCCCTGATTGGTGCAGACAATCTGTTTGCGGATGATCCCGCTGGCGTTCGTATACTCAAGCGTCATTTTTTGCAGCAGACCTGTGCCGCACCGTTGCAAGCGGGTGCCAGTGGCTTGGTGGTGTTTTCACAAGACTGGCGTGTGTTGCGCAAATTGAATGAAGATGCACACAAAAATGAGCAGGAATATATTGTTGAAGTGCGTGGTGAGCCGACGGCTGTCGAGCTGGCTTCCAGCGGGTTCGCGGCATTGCCCGCAAAAGTCAGCTGGCAAAATGAAACCCGTTTGCGGATGGCGATAAAAAATCCGCAGCCCGGTCAGGTTGTACAATTGTGTGAAAGCCTGGATCTCGCGGTGTTGGCGATGAAGCGTATCCGTATCGGCGGCGTATCGATGGGCAAGTTGCCATCCGGGCAGTGGCGTTATCTTGCGCCGCATGAAAAATTCTAGATAGCAGGCATCAACATGATCAATAACGATATATTGCGCAGCGTACGGTACATGCTGGACATCAGCGACGTGAAAATGGTCGAGGTATTCAAGCTTGCTGGTTATGACGTGCAGAAAGCCGACGTGCAGGCATACCTGAAAAAAGATGAAGAAGAAGGGTATCTGGATTGCAGCGATGAAGTGATGGCGTATTTTCTCGATGGCCTGGTGTACGCCATGCGCGGCAAGGATGAAAACCATCCTGCGCCACCGCACGAAGCGCGGATGACCAACAATATTGTGCTGAAGAAATTGCGGGTAGCGTTTGAGTTGAAAGACGACGATATGCACGAGATTTTGCAAGCATCCGGCTTCCCGGTGTCCAGACCGGAACTGAGTGCATTGTTCCGCAAGGCAGGTCACCACAACTACCGTGTATGTGGCGACCAGCTGCTGCGCAATTTCCTGAAAGGGCTGACGCTGCGGGTGCGCGTCTAGCCCAAAACACTGCCCGGATTTTTACTGTATGTCGTAACTCACACTGGGCAGTGTGCCTGCAAAATTGAAAGGTGCCTGATAGTGCGGTGACACAGGCGAACCGGTATCACGGCCTACATCCAACCCTTCCCATCCCACCAGAAACGGCTGCTCAATAATGGCGCTGCCGGTTTCCTTGCCATTCACCAGCAGTGTGCCTGTGCCTTTCAGCACGCTGAGGCGATTGAAGTGGATGCCTTCAGAAAACAGGCCTTTTGCCACCGCTAACCCGGTTGATACCTTGTCATAACGGAATTGCAAGGTGCTGTCACCAACAGGCACGGTGTCTTCCGACACGATGCGGATAACGTCCGCGCCCGTGTTCCTTTCATACACCAGATGGTTGTCTTGCAGATACAGTGCGTAGCCAGAAAACTGGTCGCCCTGCGCAACAATCACGCCATTGTCCTGATCACTACTGCGGTGGATGTTGGCGGTGATGGTGTAGGATTTTCCGGCCAGGATCGGCGCAAGGTTATGCGGCACGGTGCCGCCGCCTGCAGGAATCACCATATGGTCTGGCTGTGGAATCATGATGAATTTGGAATAGAGTGCGCGTTCCAGCAAACCGGTATCCACCAGCGGTAATACCTGGTACTGGTCTGCCGCTTTCCACCATTTCTTTTCCAGTTCTTTTACTTTGTCCGGAAATTCAGCGGATACATCTTTTGATTCCGACATGTCATTGTTCAGGTTGAACAGTTCCCAGGTGGTTTCATCATACGTCTGGCTGCCCTCACGGTAGGCGGCAATTTTCCAGCCGTCTGCGATATAACCGCGATTCGCTTCTATCTCGTAATACTGCTCGGTTTTCCGCGAAGGTGTTTGCGCATTCTTGCTTGCGTCCGCACTGAGTGTGTAGGCAAGACTGGTGCCTTCCATCGGTTTCACGGCATTGTTTTTGTACTGCGTGGGCGGATCGATACCCAGAATGTCCAGCAAGGTGGGAGCAAGATCGTTGACGTGATGGAACTGTTGGCGGATTTCACCCTGCGCTGCAATGCCTTTCGGCCAGCTGATGATCAGCGGCACATTTACGCCGCCGCCATGTGACGTGCGTTTGGTGTGTTTGAATGGCGTGTTGCTGGCTTGTACCCAGCCCAATGGATAATGCGGGTGCGTGGTGGGGCCGCCGATTTCATCAAACTGCTGCAGGTTTTCTGCGTTGGTGGTTTTGTGATAGTGAAAAAACGCGAGGCCATTTTTCTGGCCTTCCACATCGGCTTCCGGGCTGGCACCGTTATCTGATGTAAAAATAATAATGGTGTTATCCAGCTGGCCTGTCTGGGCAAGATAGTCGGTCAGCTTTCCCACTTGCTGGTCGAGGTTATCGACAAAGCCGGCGTAGTTTTCCTGGAAACGCGCATACATTTTCTGCTGGTCTGGTGTGAGCGCATCCCACGCCTGCACATGTGGATTGTGTGCGGTCAATGTTGTATCCGGTGGCACAATGCCGAGTTGTTTCTGTCTGGCTAACCGTTGTTCGCGCACCTTGTCCCAACCTTGTGCGTACTGGCCGCGATAGCGTTCACGGTCTTCCGGCTTCGTCTGGTGCGGCGCGTGTACAGCGCCCGGTGTGTAATACAGGAAAAACGGTTTGCTGCGATCCACCGCGCGCAAATCCTTGATCATCTGGATGGCATGGTTGGTCAGGTCGTCAGGAAAATAGTAGTCCGGGTCTTTCGGCATGTCCTGCACTTCGTTGCCGCTGATGATCACGGCGGGTTCGAACTGGTCGGTTTCACCTTCCATGAATCCCCAGTAACGATCAAACCCTTTTTGCGTGGGCCAGGAATCAAATGGCCCGATGCGCGAGCGGTGTTCGCCATTCGTGAGATGCCATTTGCCGGCAGCGTAGGTGGCGTAACCGTTTTGTTGCAGGATTTGTGGCAGCGTGACGACATCAGGCGCCAGTTCGCCGCGATAGCCGGGATACCCGAAATCCCACTCGCCCACCCAGCCCACGCCTGCTGAATGGTGGTTCAGCCCGGTGAGCAATGCTGCGCGCGTGGGGGAGCACATGGCGGTCACGGTAAAGTGGTTATAGCGCACGCCGGTGTCGGCCNNCGCCTTGGGGTCCATGCGGAAATCGGGATCGGAATCCCGGATACTGTTTTCAATATCGCCTGCAAAAGGCTTGTCTGTGCCCGTGACGGGCTCGCTGTGTTTGTCGCAACCTGCCAGCACGCAGAGGGCAATGGCTGGCAGCAGGCAACGGTATAAGAAAGACATCCGGTCAACTCCTTGGTGAATGCTCGCCGGAGTATAGGGGGCAGGTGGCTTCCGGAGAAGACTTGATGTCCACTCTGCGGGTCATCGGTTATGCTGGTGGCCGTTATCCATTGTTGTTGGTAGGTGTTATGTTCGGATTCGGGAAAAAAGCACAGTTGCCTGTCAGTGAGCAGGACCGTTCGTGGTACATGCTGGAAAAAATTATCGGCGAATCACAAACCGAGCAACGCAGTGCGCGGCGCTGGGGTGTGTTTTTCAAATGCCTGACGTTTATCTATCTCATCGGTGCGCTCCTGCT
>DDBK01000098.1 GCA_002333095.1 Cellvibrionales bacterium UBA2034 | reverse complement strand
GGTCATGCTGAAGAGTACGGCAGGTGGTGGCGGCATCGGCATGCAAATCTGTCGCGACAGCAAGGAGCTCACCGGCGCATTCGATTCTGTGCAACGGTTGTCGCGCAATAACTTTGGCAATGCCGGCTTGTTTATCGAGAAATATATCGAGCGTGCACGCCATATAGAAGTGCAAATATTTGGCGATGGCAAGGGCGGCGTGCTGGCATTGGGCGAGCGTGACTGCTCCTTGCAACGTCGCAACCAGAAAGTGATCGAGGAAACACCTGCACCGGATGTTCCAGACAACATCCGCAGCGAATTGCATGCCACCGCCATAAAACTGTGCGCAGCTGTCCAGTATGCCAACGCTGGCACAGTGGAGTTCATTTATGACGCAACAACCGCAGAATTTTACTTCCTGGAAGTCAACACGCGCTTGCAGGTTGAACACGGCGTAACTGAAGCGGTTACCGGCATTGACCTGGTGGAACTGATGTTGCTGGAAGCCGCAGGCGAATTGCCTGCGCTCTCCTCGTTTGATATAAACATTACCGGCCATGCTGTACAGGCACGTCTGTATGCTGAAGACCCCTGGCGCGATTTCCAGCCCCAGTCCGGGCTGCTGACCTGCGTTAACTTCCCGTCTGGCTTGCGCATTGACCACTGGATAGAAGCTGGCGTGACGGTGCCCGCCTTTTATGACCCGATGCTGGCAAAAATCATTGCACATGCCGGCTCGCGGGACGCAGCGTTTGCACAATTGCACGACGCATTAGCCAGCACAACCATCAATGGCATTGAAACCAATCGCGATTACCTTTGCGCATTGTTACAGGATGAAACAGTCGTCAATGCAAAGATGACCACACGCTACCTGAATGATTTTCACTGGCAATCGTTTGCCGTTGATGTACTGGATGGCGGCACGCACACTACGGTGCAGGATGTTCCCGGCCGGCTTGGTTACTGGGATATCGGCGTACCACCTTCCGGCCCGTTTGACGATTTGAGTTTCCAGCTGGGCAACCGGCTTCTTGACAACCAACAGGAAGCCGCCGGGCTGGAAATTACACTGAACGGCCCGACATTGCGTTTTCGCTGCGACACACAGATTGCAATCACCGGCGCGGCGTTTCCATGCACACTGAATGAACAACCCATTGCCATGTGGCAAACCATCACCGTACAAGCCGGCGATACGCTGGCGATAGGTCGCGCACTGGATGCAGGCGCCCGCTGCTATCTTTGTGTAGCAGGCGGTATACAGGCAGAAAATTATCTTGGCAGCAAAAGCACATTCACACTCGGGCAATTTGGCGGCCATGGTGGGCGCACCTTGCGCATCGGTGATGTGCTGCACATCGCAAGACACCTGGCGTTTGCGCCGGAAAAAATATTGCCTGAACAGGCCAGACCTGCCATTGCCCACGCATGGCAGTTACATGTGATGATGGGCCCGCACGGTGCGCCAGATTTTTTTACTGACAAGGATATCGATGCATTTTTTTCAACACCATGGGAAGTGCACTACAACTCAAGCCGCACGGGCGTGCGTCTCATTGGACCCAAACCGGAATGGGCGCGCCGTGATGGTGGCGAAGCAGGATTGCATCCTTCAAACATTCATGACAATGCTTACGCGATTGGCGCCGTGGATTTTACCGGCGACATGCCCGTTATCCTTGGCCCGGACGGCCCCAGCCTTGGCGGTTTTGTTTGCCCTGTCACCGTGATTGCTGCAGAACGCTGGAAACTCGGCCAATTGCGCCCCGGTGACACCATTGTTTTTGTACCTGTCAGTGAATCCACTGCTGCAAATATCACTGCATCCCGCACACAGTTGTTGCAACACCTGCAGTGGCAGCCTGAAGACAATATTGCGAGTGAGCGCACGCCCGCTATTATCAAAAAACTGATTCACCCCGACAGCAGGAAAGATGTGGTCTATCGCGCAGCAGGTGACCAATATCTGCTGGTGGAGTATGGCCCACTGATGCTGGACATCAATTTGCGTTTCCGTGTGCATGCACTCTGGCAATGGCTGACGGAACAGCGCTCTGCAAAACAGATTCACGGGATCATCGATATCACGCCCGGCATACGTTCACTGCAAGTGCATTACGACAACGCAATACTGTCCCGCAGCGTACTGCTGGATATCCTTGCAGAGGGTGAGGCTGCGCTGACCAATATCGAGGACATGGTAGTGCCATCTCGGGAAGTGTGGCTGCCGTTATCGTGGGATGATCCTGCCACCCGGCTGGCCATTGATAAATACATGCAGTCTGTCCGCAAGGATGCGCCATGGTGCCCATCCAACATTGAATTTATCCGCAGGATAAATGGACTGGATGACGAAGAAGCCGTTAAAAAAATAGTGTTTGGTGCGGAGTATCTTGTGATGGGCCTCGGCGATGTGTATCTCGGCGCACCCGTTGCCACACCACTTGATCCACGCCACCGGCTCGTCACCACCAAATACAATCCTGCACGCACCTGGACGCCCGAAAATGCCGTGGGCATCGGCGGCTCCTATATGTGTGTGTACGGCATGGAAGGCCCTGGCGGCTACCAGTTTGTGGGGCGCACATTGCAAATGTGGAATCGCTGGCGCACCACCAGCACGTTTGAAAAACCGTGGCTGTTGCGTTTCTTTGACCGCATCCGTTTCTTTCCGGTCAGCGCAGAGGAATTGCTGGATATCCGCGAGGCGTTCCCACGCGGCGGTTACAATATCCGGATCGAAGAAGGCACATTCAATCTGCGCGACTACAACCATTTCCTGAAAGAAAACAGCAGCAGCATCAACGCATTCAAACAAACTCAGCAAACAGCATTTGAAGAAGAGCGTGAGCGTTGGCAACAATCTGGCCACGGCGATTTGTCGTTGCCGATGGAAGCTGAACTGGGCGATGACCGAGAGATTGTATTGCGCGATGGCGAAGTACTGGTATCAAGCCATGTACCTGGCAGTGTGTGGATGGTGGCGGTACAGGAAGGCGATACCATCGAACCGGATACACCACTGGTGATTGTTGAATCCATGAAAATGGAAATGGCTGTAGCGTCGCCAAAAAAATTGCTGATCCGTAAATTATTTGCCACGGCAGGCATGCAAGTTCAGCCCGGCACAGTGTTGGCGATTGCGGAGATTGTTGCCTGATGCTGCCGGAAAAATTTTCCATTGCAACACTGCAACACCTCTATGCCAGCGGCAGTGAAACACCTGCGTCGGTGATGCAACAGATCCGGCTGCGTATTGAACGCGATGCTGACAATCCCATCTGGATTCACACGCTGACCGATGAAGAGCTGGCACCGTATCTGGATGCATTGTCACAAAAAGCATGTTCAACCCATCCGCTGTGGGGCATCCCGTTTGCCATCAAAGACAACATTGATCTGGCAGGCATTCCCACCACAGCAGCATGCCCCGCTTTCGCATACACACCGAAACGCCACGCCACCGTCGTGGAAGCATTAATCAACGCAGGCGCTATTCCCGTCGGGAAAACCAACCTCGACCAATTTGCTACCGGGCTGGTGGGTACACGTTCTCCCTACGGCGAAGTCAAAAATGCCTATGTACCGGATTACATCAGCGGCGGTTCCAGCTCCGGTTCGGCAGTCGCTATTGCGCGCGGCCATGTTGCATTTGCACTGGGCACCGATACTGCGGGAAGCGGTCGCGTGCCTGCTGCACTCAACCATCTGGTAGGTGTAAAACCATCCAGGGGATTGCTCAGCACCGCCGGTGTTGTACCTGCTTGCCGTTCACTGGACTGCGTCAGTTTGTTTTCCCATGATCTCACCGACGCAACACTGTTGCTGCAACTGACTCAGGGATTTGATGCAGCCGATATATATAGCCGTCACATATCACTCACCCACAAGTTGCCCGATATGCCTTTGATTGGTGTGCCACGTGCTAACCAACTTGAATTTTTTGGTAACCACGAAGCACAACAACTGTTCGGGAAAACCATTGCCAGCATGCATGCAAAACATGTCACGCTGGTTGAAATCGACTTCGCACCGTTTCTGGAAGCCGCGCAATTACTCTACCAGGGCCCATGGGTTGCCGAGCGCTGGCTGGTAGCACGCGATGTAATGGAACAGCACCCCGAATCGATGTTGCAAGTCACGCGCAGCGTTATTGCCAAAGCCAAGCACTTCAGCGCAGCCGACAGTTTTTCTGCGCAATACCAGCTGGCCGCCCTGCGACGTTCGGCAGAAACAATACTGGCGCATGTTGATGCGATTATCACACCCACCATTGGATCCCCTTATACGCGTGCAGAGATTGCGGCTGAGCCGATTCGGTGCAACACCGAACTCGGTTACTACACCAATTTCATGAACCTGCTGGATCTCGCCGCATTGGCATTGCCAACATCACATTTCGCCAATGGTTTGCCCAATGGCATCACACTGTTTGCTGATCACGGCACAGACAACACCTTGCTCGCTCTGGCAGAACAGCTTTCTGGAGACATACGATGACAATGATTGATATCGTGGTGTGTGGCGCGCACATGCGCGACCTGCCGCTGAATCCACAATTGCTGGAGCGCAACGCCGCTTTCCGGGAAAGTGTACGAACCGCGCCGTGTTACCGTTTTTATGCGCTGCCCGGTGGACCGCCGTTCCGGCCAGGGCTTGTGCGTGTCAACGAAAATGGCGCGTGTATCGAAACAGAAATCTGGTCACTGCCGGCAGAGCGCTGGGGCGATTTTATTGCGTTGATTCCTTCACCGCTCGCCATTGGCAGCGTGCTGCTGGAGGACGGACGCAGTATAAAAGGCTTCACCTGCGAAACGTTTGCCACGGTTGGCGCCAATGACATTACTGCACTCGGCAGCTGGCGACGCTTTCTCGATTCAGCCCGCTGAAGCCAGCTGCTCCAGTTGTTTCTCCGCCTGCTCAAGCCGCTCACGGGTGCGGGCCAGCACTTTGCATTGCGCATCAAACTCACTGCGGCTCACCAGGTCCAGTCGCGCCAGCGCGGATTGCAATAACGCGTGCAGGATCTTTTCCAGCTCTTCAGTCGGTAGCGGCTGCCCACCCAGCTGCTGGCTGAGTTGGGCTGTGAGTTTATTCAGCAGATCCACAGGAATAGTGACGGCCATACAGGCACCCTTGGCAACATGTCTATGGCTGCCACTATAAACGCCAGCACCCGCCTGCTCCAGAGCAGCAGCCGGCATCCATCAGGCATAGCGCCACTTGTTGATGCACGGCCGCCTTGTTTTGGTGCATAAAGTCGTTTTCATCATCACAAATTGGTCATGTTTGTGAAAATTTTGTAATAACTGCCTGTTTCCCAACAAAAAACACAATCTGGCACGGGGATTGTATAGACATAGTCAGGTCGCAGTGCGGCTGTCTGATCAAATTATCACCGAGGAGTGAATATCCATGAAAAAACTGACCATGAAAACACTGAGCAAAGCAGTAGCAGCAAGCGTCCTGATGTTGGCCGGTTCACAAGCCATATCCTACGAATTGGGAGCCGGCTTTGAAGCCAGTGCCAACGTTGGTGTGGTCAGCAACTACATGTGGCGCGGCATGACCCAGACCCGTAATGCCGCAGCGCTACAAGGCGGACTGGATCTCACACATTCATCCGGCTTCTACGCTGGCACCTGGATGTCCAATGTCGATTTCAAATTTTTCCCCGGCGCAGATACTGAACAGGATTTCTATGCCGGTTACGGCTTTGCGCTGGGTGATTTTGCTTTTGACCTCAAGCGTACTGAATACCACTACGCCAGCGAAGAAGGCCTGAACTTTGGTGAAACACACGCCCATGTCAGCGCATTTGGTTTACCAGTGG
>DDBK01000092.1 GCA_002333095.1 Cellvibrionales bacterium UBA2034 | reverse complement strand
GGTGACGAATTGGGCGGTGCGGTGGCGGCAGCGGGCGATGTGGATAACGATGGCACGCCGGATTTTGCTATAGGCGCGCCCAAAGCAGACCAGCTGGATGTTTTGACCGGCAAGGTGCTGGTGAAGGATCGCGGCGCAGTCACTGTGTATTCCGGCGCGGATTATTCGCCGCTGTTTACTGTGACGGGTGAAGCCGCTGGCGACGGGTTTGGTATAGCAGTAGCAGGTGCTGGCGACGTGGATGCCGATACACATGACGACCTGCTGGTTGGTGCCTGGAAAGCAGACAAGGTGGATCCGGTCACGCTGAAGCCGGTCAAGGACGTGGGCGCAGCGTACGTGTACTCAGGGCAAACAGGCAGCCTGCTGCACAAGTTTGAAGGTGAAGCCAAGGGCGATTATTTTGGCTACAGCGTGGCGGCGGGTTCCGATCTCGACCATAACGCAGTGAGTGAAGTGGCTGTTAGTGCTTACAAACACGACCCGCTGGACGGCATGACGGGCAAGCCGCGCACGGACGCAGGCAGTGTGTACGTTTATACCAGTGCGCCAGCNNGGCCATCAATAACGGGGCAGATGCTTTTGCTGATCTGTTAGTCGGCTCACCCAGGGCAGATGTGACTACCAGCAAGAAATACAGTGATGCCGGGCAAGTGGCTTTGTTTACTGATGGCACAGGCGCTTCAACCTATACGGCTCATGCAACTAGCCCCCAAAGCGGTGCCCGTTTTGGCAGTGCGCTGGCAGTGGCTGGCGATGTGAACGCTGCCGATGGCATTGATTTTGTGGCGGGGGCGCCCAAAGCGGATGTTGTCACCCTGGAGGGCAAGAAGCTGGTAGATGCAGGCCAGGCCAGTACGCATCGCGCCGACACAGGTGCAACAGTGTTTACCTACGATGGCCGCTACAAGGCGGGTCAGGCAGGNNGCAGTGGCGGGTGGCGATGACCACAACAGCGACGGTTATGACGATGTATTGCTTGGTTCTCCCTTTGCCGCATTTGGGGGGTTCTCAAAAGCCGGGGTGGCGGAGGTGATTTCTGGCAAGGAGGCCAGTGAAGCCGCTGGCCCATAGGGCAAGCGGCGGCCTGATCAGGGCAGATCAGCCATTGTCACAATACTGTCATATTTAGTTCATAGTCTTGTCACCACGGGTACCTAAGCTGGCATCGGTCAGAAAAACTCTGCCACAGCTGCGCTCATTGGAGATATTGATCATGAAAAAATTGCTTGTTCTTGCGGCCGCTATTGCGGCTTCTGCCACCGGTGCCGTCCAGGCCCAGGGTCGCGACACCATCAACATCGTCGGCTCCTCCNNCCACGGTGTACCCTTTCTCCACAGTAGTGGCCGAGCGTTTTGGCAAATCTACCGGCATGAAAACCCCTAAAGTGGAATCCACCGGAACCGGTAGTGGTATGAAACTGTTTTGTGCGGGCATGTCACTGGATACTCCGGATTTCACCAATGCTTCACGCCGCATGAAAAAATCCGAGCAGGAAAAATGTGCCGAGAACGGTGTCAAGGAGATCGTTGAGATGCCTATCGGTTTTGACGGCCTGACAGTAGCGCATGCCAAGGGCAACGCGCCGATGAACCTGACGCGCGAACAGATTTACCTGGCGTTGGCCAAACAGGTGCCAGCTAAAAATGGTGAAGAAAAATTGGTCGATAATCCGTACATGACCTGGAAGGATATCGACAAATCGCTGCCGGATGTCAAAATCGAAGTGATCGGGCCGCCGCCATCATCAGGCACACGCGATTCCTTTGTGGAGCTGGTTATTGAACACAGCTGTAAGGAGTATGCATGGCTCGGCAATCTGGAAAAAATTGACAAGGATGACTACGCCAAGAAGTGCAAAAGCATCCGTGAAGACGGTGCGTTTATTGAGGCCGGTGAAAATGACAACCTGATTGTCCAGAAGTTGTCCACTAACAAGAATGCTTTCGGTGTATTCGGTTACAGCTTTCTGGAAGAAAATCTGGACAAGGTGCAGGCAGTTGCGATTGAGGGCATCAAGCCTGATGCGGATACTGTATCTTCCGGAGACTACAAGGTTTCGCGCGCGATGTTTGTTTATATGAAAAAAGGCCATATTGGCACCGTTCCGGGTATGCATGAATTTGCCAAAGAGTTCATGAGTGACAAGAGCATGGGTGCAGATGGCTATCTGGTTGAAAAAGGCCTGATCCCGCTGGATAAGGCAGGTGCTGACAAGGCGCGTGCTGATGTGGCGGCGTTAACGGTGATGGAAGCGTTGACCAAGTAACGTTTCAGAAGGGAATGGAAAAGTCAGTGGCAGTATTGCTACTGACTTTTTTTATCGACTTTTACCAGATAACAGATATGTGATTTCAGGCAGGTAGTGAGACGATGACAGTTGGGCTTTTCTACGCAAGTTTGCTGATTCTGGTAGTTGTTGCCTACTTTATGGGACGTGGTCGTTCCTTGCAGTATGGCGCGGCGCTGGGAGGTATCCGCCACCTCAATTCCTTGCCAATGTATTACGGTCTGTTAGCGGCAGTGTGGTGTGGTGTGCCTGCCTTGATGCTGTCTGCATTATGGCTGCTGTCCAGTAATGCCATTATCACTGCGTGGTTTGTTGATAGCTTGCCTGTGGCGCAACAGCAGTTGCCGCCAACGGAACTTGAAATCCTGCTCAATACCATCAAGAACGTTGCTGCCGGAAATGCTGGTGGCGGTCAGCCGGAAGCGATTCTGTCAGCTGGTGCGGTTTATCGTGAACTGACGATCCGCGGGTATGCAATAGTTGAAATATTCTTGTTGGTATTGGCTGTTGCTGGTTTGTTGTTGTCGCTCTACCGCATTGAGCCAGGCCTGCGCGCCCGAGTGGAAGTGGAGAAATTTGGCAAGATTTTCCTGCTGTCTTGTGCCTTGATCGCGATATTTACTACGTTGGGTATTATCGTTTCTGTTCTGTTCGAATCGGTGCGTTTTTTCAGGTTGGTGCCGGTTCATGAATTTCTGTTTGGCCTGGAGTGGACACCTCAGATTGCTATCCGTGCTGATCAGGCGGGGTCGTCGGGGGCTTTTGGCGCTGTGCCGTTATTCACAGGCACTTTGCTGATTTCTTTGATTGCCATGGCGCTGTCGGTGCCGGCAGGTTTGATGTCTGCTATTTATTTGTCCGAGTATGCGAGCTTCAGGCTGCGTCGCACGATGAAGCCACTGCTGGAATTGCTGGCCGGTATCCCGACAGTGGTGTACGGCTTTTTTGCTGCCTTGACCGTTGCGCCACTGGTGCGTGATCTTGGTGTTGATTTCGGTTTTGCCGTCTCATCGGAAAGTGCGTTAGTAGCGGGGCTGATAATGGGCGTCATGATCATCCCGTTTGTTTCTTCGTTGTCTGACGATGTTATTAATGCTGTACCACAGGCAATGCGTGATGGCAGCTATGCACTCGGTGCCACGCAATCAGAAACGATCATCAAGGTCATTATTCCTGCAGCCTTGCCCGGTATTGTCGGAGGCGTATTGCTGGCAGTGAGTCGCGCAATTGGTGAAACCATGATTGTGGTAATGGCAGCTGGCCTTGCGGCAAACCTCACAGCCAATCCATTTGAATCCGTCACCACCGTGACTGCGCAAATTGCTACCTTGCTAGTTGGAGACCAGGAGTTTGACAGCGCCAAGACGCTGGCTGCGTTTGCATTGGGGCTTGTGCTATTTGTGGTGACCCTGTTGTTCAATGTGCTGGCGCTGCACATTGTGAAGAAATATCGCGAACAGTATGAGTGATCTGCCCATGAATGATGCATCTGTAAACAATACATCCATGAATGACAATGATCGCCATACTATTACTCGCGACAAGGTTTATGCCAGTCTGAAGCGTCGTTATCGCAAGGAGAAATTGTTCCGCGCGTTGGGGCTGCTGTCAGTGTTATTCGGTATTGCCTGCGTGGTTGTCCTGTTCACGGATATTTTCAGCAAAGGGATTCCTGCATTTAAACAGACGTGGATACAGCTGGATGTAGTGCTGGATCCTGAAGTGCTGGGCATTTCGTCAGCAGACGGGAATGCAGTACAGGGGGCGAACGTTGATGCAGTATTGGCGCGTGCATTACAAACAAGGTTTCCGGAAATCAGCAGCCGTGTTGACAAGAAAGCAGCAAAAGCACTGCTCAGTTCTTCAGCGGGAGACAGCGTGCTTGCGGTGTTGAAAGGAAATCCCGACAAACTGGGTCAGCCAGTCACGCTATGGGTGTTGGCAGATGACCGCACGGATACCTTTATCAAACATTTACGCGGGATGAATCTGGCTGAAAACGAAAGGATTTTAAGTGACCAGCAGACAGGTTGGATAGAGCAGTGGCTTGCCAGTGGGCAGATGGAGCAGCGTTTTAATCACGGTTTTTTTGAATTCGGTGATTCACGTGAACCGGAACAGGCAGGAATTCGCAGTGCCTTGGCAGGTTCAGCACTAACCTTGATGGTTACGCTCTTGCTTTCATTCCCGATTGGGGTGGCAGCCGCTGTGTATCTTGAAGAGTTCGCTCCGAAAAATCGCTTCACTGATTTTATCGAGATCAACATCAATAATCTTGCCGCGGTACCATCGATCATTTACGGTTTGCTTGGCCTTGCAGTGTTTATCGGACTTTTTGGGTTGCCGCGCTCGGTGCCGCTGGTTGGTGGTCTGGTGCTGACGTTCATGACGCTGCCCACCATCATCATCTCGAGCCGTGCTGCTATCAAGTCAGTGCCGCCGTCTATCCGTGAGGCAGCTCTGGGTGTTGGTGCTTCTCCGATGCAAACAGTTACACAACATGTTATCCCGTTGGCTATGCCGGGTATGCTCACAGGCGCGATCATTGGTATGGCGCGTGCGCTGGGTGAAACAGCACCATTGCTGATGATCGGTATGGTAGCGTTTATTGTGGATGTTCCCCATGGAATTACTGATGCTGCGACGGTCTTGCCGGTGCAAATTTTCCTGTGGGCCGATTCACCAGAACGCGCATTTGTTGAACGCACGTCGGCAACCATCATGGTGTTACTGGCATTTCTGGTGTTGATGAATGCACTGGCGGTCTGGTTGCGCAACAAACTTGAAAGACGCTGGTAATATCTTTAAACAAGAGTAGGTAATATGAAAGATATCGCATACCCTGAAAAAACTGTCGGCTTGCCGTTAGTCGAAGAGCCTAAAATGACGATTCGTAATGCGAATGTCTTTTACGGTGAAAAACAGGCTATTTACAATGTGGAGCTGGATATTGCCAAGAATGAAGTGCTGGCGATGATCGGGCCTTCCGGCTGCGGCAAGTCCACGCTATTGCGTTGCCTGAACCGCATGAATGACACCATTGTCGGCTGCCGTGTAGAAGGCGAGATATGCCTGGAGCGCGAAAGTATTTATGGCGAGATGGATGTTGTGCCTTTGCGCGCGCGCGTCGGCATGGTATTCCAGAAACCGAATCCTTTTCCAAAGTCTATTTATGAAAATGTGGCGTATGGCCCACGCATACATGGTTTGGCTTCACGCCGTGTTGAATTTGATGAGATTGTCGAAAAGAGTTTGCGTCGTGCCGGTTTGTGGGAAGAAGCAAAAGATCGGCTGGACCAACCGGGAACCGGCTTATCGGGTGGTCAGCAGCAGCG
>DDBK01000189.1 GCA_002333095.1 Cellvibrionales bacterium UBA2034 | reverse complement strand
GGCCAAAGCGATTCGTCAAGGCCAGAAGCACGGCGTTAACGAAGATCTCGGTGCGGTGTTCTGGGATCGACAACTCACGATTATGGAGGCGCATGTAGAGGATGCCAGAAAACGCGGTGCAAAAATTCTTGCAGGCGGCCGCCGCAATCCTGATCTGAAAGGTTTGTACTATGAAGCGACAGTGATGGTCGATGTGCAGGAAGATTTTGATGTCATGACGCAAGAGACGTTCGGCCCGATCCTGCCGATTGTAAAATTCAACACCATCGACGAAGCTGTTGAAAAAGCCAACAACTCAGTTTATGGCTTGCACGGTAGCGTGTGGACCAAAGACGAGAAAAAAGGCATCGAGATAGCCAAGCGTATTGATACAGGCTCTATGGCTGTCAATGACATCGGTATGATGTACGGTGTGGCAAATGCGCCTTTTGGTGGCGTGAAAGAAAGTGGTGTGGGTTCAGTGAACGGTGCATACGGATTGCGTGGTTACTCACATGTCATGCCGATTGTGGTCGGCCGCTATGGTGGTGCAGATACCGGTTATCCGCATGACCAGAAGAAATTTGACCAGATGAAAACCATCATGAATTTCATGTGGAAGAATCCTGTTGGTCGCTTTTTGTTCGGCGGCTAATTTTTCTATTTTTCCCAAGGGTCTGGTCCAGTGGGCCAGGCCCTTTTTTCTGGCCAGTTATTTTTGGGGGAGCGCTTGATGCGCCATTTATTCATTAGTCTGGTGTTGCTGATGTTATGCAGTGGCTATGCACATGCAGCAATCGAGAGTTATGAATTCCAGAACGAAGAACAACGTGATCGTTATCAGCAATTGACTGAGGAATTGCGTTGCCCTAAGTGCCAGAACCAGAACCTTGCTGATTCAGATTCACAAATCGCTGCAGACTTGCGTCGTGAATTGCACCAACAATTGCTCGATGGAAAATCCGATGAAGCAATTGTCGATTTTATGCGTGACCGTTACGGTGATTTTGTTCTGTACAAACCGCGCATCCAGGGTAATACCTTGCTGTTGTGGTTGGGGCCTGTCGCGCTGTTGTTGGTGGTTGCTCTGTTGCTATGGCGATCCCGGCCGCCGGTAACGGAGGGGAAGGGAGCTGCAAAACATGATGCCACCAGTCATGTTATTGCGCATGAAAAAAATGTACTGCCTGCGAGATTCGTCCATCTGGTTTCACTGCTCGCCTTGTTGCTCGTAGCAGCGGGTTCATTGATGCTTTACCAGCATATCGGCTCTTTGCAGGCCATGCAGATCACCGAGTTGGGCCAAGCTGTATTTGCCCGTCAGTTGCCGCCTGAGCAGCAGCTGCAACAAGAGGAAATGCTATTGGCAGAACTGGATGAGTGGTTGGCCAATCATCCAGACGATGACAGGTTTGTTTATATGCGAGCGCGGTTGTTGTCCGAAGCTGGCATTTGGGACAGGGCCGCCAGCGACTACCGTCATCTGGTCAGTCTTTTTCCTGAGCAGGACAATATCCTGGCGGAGTATGCGCAGGTGTTGTTTCTGCAGAACAATCGTACGATGACGCCGGATGCACTCGCTTTTCTCAAACAGGCATTGCAGGTTAATCCGCACAATGTCTCTGCATTGGGGTTGTTGGGCATGGCTGCTTTTGAGCAGAAAGATTACCGCACTGCAGTGGATTTCTGGCAGCGGTTGTTACAAGTGATTCCACCTGGCACGCCACAGGCCGGGGCCATTGCGGAAGGTATTTCGCGGGCGAGGGAAATGGGTGGATTATCAGCTGGGCCAGTAGTGGAGACGGATATCCGTTTGGGTGCACAAGTGAGTATTGCTGCAGCTGTGCAGGCGCAACCTGATGAGACAGTATTTGTCTTGCTACGTGCGGTTAACGGGCCTCGTATGCCCTTGGCGGCGGTAAAAACGACTGTAGCAGCATTGGCGCAGCCGGTAGTGCTGGACACAGCGTCATCGCCGATGCGCGGTCAGCTGGATCTTGCTGCCGTCGAGTCGTTTGAAGTCGTGGCACGGCTATCGCGCAGTGGGCAGCCAATGCCTGCTGCGGGTGACTGGGAGGGCATAAGCCCGCCGTTTACTCGTGCTTCCGTGCCGGAAATGTTGTCACTGTCTGTTGAAAGGGCAATCGGTCCTTGACGGTATTGTTGCCAGTTCGCGCTATTATGGCTGGACTGTTCCAGGGAGATGCAAGTCATGAAACATAAAGTGTTGTTGGGGATATTCTTGCGGATGTTGTTGGCAGGTTTTGCCAGTTGCGTGCAAGCTGAAGAGATAAAGGATATCAAGCCTGGTCTGTGGGAAATGCAGCACAAGACCGTAGTGGATGGGCAGGCATTGCCAGACATGAACAAAATGCTGGCGCAGGTACCACCGGAAATGCGCGGTCAGGTGCAGGCCATGATGGCCAAGAATGGCGCGGGATTGACGGATAAAGGTCTTACGATTTGCATTACACCGGAACAGATCGCCAACCAACAGTACGGCAATGATCCCAAAAGCCAGTGCCAGCTTACCGATATGAAACAGGAAGGAAATGTCACGCACATGAAAATGGCGTGTAGTAAGCCAAAAGGCGAAGGCGAGACTACCGTTACCCGTTTGAACCCGGAGTCCTGGACATCGGTCTCCACGATGACTATGTCAGAGAATGGTTCACCGCACACAATGAACAGTGAAGCGGCTGCCAAGTGGTTAGGGGCAGATTGCGGCGATGTGAAGCCTGCGGCTCAGCAAGTCACTGAAAAGAAAAAGGCCGATACCAAGCCAGCAGATCCTGAAAACAAAGGTCAGTAGATATTGGGTGGCGCTTGTCTCGCGCGCGACGCTCTCCTAGAATCGCTTCCCTTTTTGCCTACTCGCGCTGCGGCAAGGTCGCAGCTTTAAAGGAACAACATGCCCGTTATTACACTTCCTGATGGTAGCCAGCGTAGTTTTGATCATGCGGTCACTGTCGCTGATGTAGCCGCATCCATTGGCGCTGGTTTGGCAAAGGCGGCGCTGGCTGGCCGTGTTGATGGCAAGCTCGTGGATACGTCCTGTCTTTTAACTGAAGATGCCGCGCTGGCTATCGTGACGGAGCGTGATCCTGAAGCACTTGAGATCATCCGTCATTCTACTGCGCATTTATTGGCCATGGCACTACAGGATGTTTTTCCCGGCGCACAGGTCACTATCGGTCCAGTGATTGAAGACGGTTTTTTCTATGACTTTGCCTACGAGCGTGGTTTTACGCCGGAAGATCTGGAGAAGATAGAAAAGCGCATGGAAGAAATGGCGGCGGCCGATCATCCTGTGCAGCGCGTGGTGATGAGTAGGGACGAAGCGGTAAAGACATTTGCTGCCATGGGTGAACATTACAAAGTCGAGATCATCAATGATTTGCCTGACAGTGAAGACATTTCTGTTTACAAGCAAGGTGTGTGGATGGATTTATGCCGTGGTCCGCATGTCCCGTCCACAGGAAAACTGAAAGCATTCAAGCTGATGAAAGCATCCGGTGCCTTCTGGCGCGGGGACAGCAATAATGCGCAACTGCAGCGTATTTATGGCACAGCTTGGCTGAACAAAAAAGATTTGACTGCTTATCTCAACAGGCTGGAAGAAGCCGAGAAACGTGATCACCGTAAACTCGGCAAGCGCCTAGATCTGTTTCACATGCAAGAAGAAGCGCCCGGGATGGTGTTCTGGCATAACAATGGCTGGATCATCTATAAGGAAATCGAGAACTATATCCGTGAGCGTTTGCGCAAGTCTGGCTATCAGGAAGTACGCACGCCGCAAGTGGTGGATATCGGATTATGGGAAAAATCCGGTCATGCGAGTAAATACTCAGCCAATATGTTTATTACCGAGTCGGAGAGCCGGACTTACGCTGTCAAGCCGATGAATTGCCCCTGCCACGTACAAATCTACAATAGTGCGTTGCATAGCTACCGCGATTTGCCATTGCGTATGGCTGAGTTTGGTTCGTGCCATCGCAATGAACCGTCCGGATCGCTGCATGGCATCATGCGTGTGCGCGGTTTTGTGCAGGATGATGCGCACATCTTCTGCACTGAAGACCAGATCCAGTCTGAGGTGGCCTCTTTCATTGGGTTGCTGTACTCGGTATATGAAGATTTTGGTTTTACCGATGTGATTATCAAGCTATCTACTCGTCCAGAAGAGCGTATAGGCTCTGACGAGGTATGGGACAAAGCCGAAGCAGCGCTGTCAGACGCGCTGACTGCCCAAGGGTTGGTGTGGGAGTTACAGCCGGGCGAGGGTGCTTTCTACGGGCCGAAGATCGAATTCACACTGAAAGACTGCATTGGCCGTATGTGGCAATGCGGTACTGTGCAGGTAGATTTTAATATGCCTGCCCGTCTTGAGGCGGAATATGTGGACGAGCACAGCCAGCGCCGTACGCCGGTCATGCTGCACCGAGCGATCCTGGGGTCGCTGGAGCGGTTTATTGGCATCCTGATAGAACAGTATGAAGGCGCGTTCCCGCTATGGTTGGCTCCAGTTCAGGCTGCTGTACTCAATATCACGGACAAACAGGCTGAATATGCTGGTTTATTGGCAGAATTTCTTGAAAATCAGGGGCTTCGGGTACATGCCGACTTGAGAAATGAGAAGATCGGGTTTAAAATCCGCGAGCATACCATTCAGAAGACGCCGTTCCTGCTGGTAGTAGGGGATCGAGAAGTGGAAACGCAAACCGTGGCCGTGCGGGCTCGCAGCGGAGCAGAACTGGGTTCAATGAGCTGGCAACAGCTGCTGGACCATCTGCAAACCGAGGTGTCCCAGCGCGGCCGTGTGCGTTAAGCAGTCATCCTGAATGATTTTTTAGTTAAACGAACGGAGAACGGGTTATTAACCAGCCAGTTGAGAACAAAGAGCGCGGCGCGGCGAATTCGAATAAACAGCGCATCAATGATGATATTCGCGCACGTGAAGTGCGTTTGATAGACGCAGAAGGCAATCAGGTTGGTATAGTGAGCTTGCGCGAGGCGCTGGCGGCTGCAGAGCTGGCAGTGCTGGATCTGGTGGAAATTTCTCCGGATGCTGAGCCGCCAGTTTGCAAGATCATGGATTTTGGCAAACATCTGTTCGAACTGAAAAAACAGAAAAATGAACAGAAGAAAAAGCAACACAGGGTTCAGATAAAAGAAATCAAGTTTAGGCCAGGGACGGAAGACGGAGACTATCAGGTAAAACTACGCAACCTGATGCGTTTCCTGGAACAAGGGGACAAGGCCAAAATCACGTTGCGGTATCGCGGTCGTGAGATGGCGCACCAGGAGTTGGGAATGGAGATGCTGAAACGCATTGAATCTGATCTGGTGGAGTATGGTGCAGTCGAGCAATTCCCGAAAATGGAAGGGCGACAACTCACTATGGTCATGGGCCCCAAAAAGAAGAAATAAGCCGCTTTAATGCAGCTTGTTTCATACGTTAACCATGAGTACCGCTGCCTGCTGTTGAGTAGACAAGTATTCCGAATGCGGAGTTAGAAAATGCCTAAGATCAAGGTACACAGTGGGGCGTCCAAGCGCTTCAAGAAAACGGCAGCTGGCTATAAGCGCAAACATGCGAATAAAAGCCACATCCTCACCAAAATGACCACCAAGCGTAAGCGTCAGCTGCGCGGCACGTCTCTGGTTGATAAATCAGACGTGGTGTTGGTCGACAAGATGATGCGCAACTGCTGATCCAGCAGTTTTATTGCAACCGTTTTTCTGAATCGTTAAAAGGATAATCCTATGCCACGCGTAAAACGCGGTGTCACGGCACATGCCAGACACAAGAAAACACTCAAATTAGCCAAAGGTTACTACGGTGCACGCTCGCGTGTTTACCGCGTTGCCAAACAAGCTGTTACTAAAGCCGGTCAATATGCATTTCGCGATCGTCGCGTCAAAAAACGTGATTTTCGTGCATTGTGGATCGTGCGTATCAATGCACAATCCCGTGCTGAAGGCATGACTTACAGCCAGTTTATTGCAGGATTGAAAAAAGCCGGCATTACACTGGATCGTCGAGTGATGGCGGATCTGGCGGTGCACGACAAGCCAGCCTTTGCTGCGCTGGTTGAAAGAGCCAAGGCGGCTTTGGCTGCCTGAAGCCTGTCGGCTCTAATAGGCGGCTCGCTTTTGCGGGCCGTTTTCATATTTGCAAACCGTTTTTGTCATTTGAGTGATTGCGATGGACAACTTGCAGACGCTGGCTGAAGAAGCGCGCCAGGCAATAGAAGCGGCAGACAGTGAGCGTGCGCTGGATGATGTGCGCGTCAATTACCTGGGGAAGAAAGGATCATTGACCGCGCTGTTGAAGAACCTGGGGCAGTTGTCGCCGGAGGAACGCCCGGCAGCCGGTGCAAAAATCAATGTGGTAAAAGAAGCGGTGCAGGCGCAACTGGATGCCCGCCAGCAGGTATTGGGCAACGCTGCGATTGCTGCACGCCTTGCCGGTGAAACCATCGATGTGACGCTGGATGGCCGTGGCGAAAGCGCAGGCTCCCTGCATCCCGTCACGCGCACTATCGCCCGCATTCGTGACATTTTCGCCCGCGTTGGTTTTGAGGTGGTCGAAGGCCCCGAGATC
>DDBK01000112.1:800-6182 GCA_002333095.1 Cellvibrionales bacterium UBA2034 | reverse complement strand
GCTGTTCAGCGTGCCATACCCGGGCTGGATGCGAAGCCCGTTAGTGTTGCCGTAATCTGCTGCCAGTGCTGAGCCCGTCCAGAAAGTTGTCATAGCCCTATCCTTTTCATCTGGTTGTCGTTGCGTGATGCAAGTGTCGTTACATCGTCCTGCAACAGGAACAAAGCAGAAAACGTGCCAGTTAGCACAACAGGATTTTGCAAGGAAACAGGCTGGCAGAAATAAGCGGTTTATATCGGAAAATAATGCAGGATATTGAAAATCTGCTGCCATAAAACAGCAATGGAATAAACGGCGCTTCCTTTCACTGCAAGAACACTAATGGCGCAGGGCAGCGCCAGTGTGGTGCAGCAATGTCAGTCAGACGCTCGCCAGCCCCATGGCCACACCCAATAACGGCTCTGGATACACACCGAGCAATATCACTAGCGCGGCTGCCAACAAGAGTATCAATCCCCCGGTTGTTTGCCCCCAGTTCAACGGCGCTTCAAAGCGACGCATGCCAGGCTGCGTGAGGAACATCGTGATCATCATACGCAAATAGTAATACAGCCCCAATGCACTGCCGATAACCAGTGCAGCGAGTAGCCACCACATTTGCGCACCCACACCGATCATGACGATATAAAACTTGCCTATAAATCCGGCCGTCATCGGGATGCCCGCCATCGACAACATGGCCACCGTCATGACCGAGGCCAGATAAGGCCGCTTCCAGAACAAGCCGCGATAGTGTTGCAGGTTGTCTGCATCAGCACCGTGGTAAGGGCTGGACACTTGCACCATTACACCAAAAGCTGCCAGTGCTGTGATGACGTAGGTGGCAAGGTAAATCGCCACCGTGGGTTGTTCCAGATTCAGGCCAGACACTACTGCAATCAACAGATAGCCGAAGTGGGCAATCGATGAATATCCCAACATGCGTTTGACGTTGCTCTGGGTCAATGCCAGCAAGTTACCCACCAGGATCGACAAGCCTGCGATGGCAGCCAGTACGTCATGCATGGCACCAAATGCCATCAGCGGCATATCCTGCAACAGGCGCACCAGCGCGGCGAATACTGCCACCTTGCTGGCAGTAGCGAGAAATGCAGAGACAGGTGCGGGCGCACCTTCATACACATCCGGTGTCCATAAATGAAACGGCACGAATGACAACTTGAAGGCAAAAGCCACAAAAATCATTGCACACCCCACCCATGCCAGCAGCGGAATATCTGCTGCCTGCAGCAATGCAGTGTTAATGCCTGAATATGACAAGTTGCCCGTCTGCGCGTACAACAGCGCAATGCCAAACAACATGAATGCGGTGGACATAGCCGACAACACCAGATACTTGATGCCAGCTTCCAGCGAACGCGAGCGTTTGAAACTGTACGCCACCAATCCAAACAGCGGCACAGTGAGGATTTCCATACCGATAAACAGCCCGGCCATATGGCGACTGCACACCAGCACCAGGCCGCCAGTGGCTGCCAATGTGAGCAACAGATACAACTCTTCACGGTTGCCGCTGTGGGTTTCCATATACGCATGCGCCAGCGTAACGCAGGCCAACGTAGCGACGAGGATCAGCGCCATATAGAAGCAGGCAAAACTGTCGACCACAAATAAATCTGTCACGGGCTGCGGCAACGCCACACGGCTAGACACCCACCATACGGCAGCCAACGAAGCGTTAAGACCCAGCACCGTCACCGTGGCATTCATGAAATGGTTGCGCTTGAAGGCAATAGCCAACATCACCATCACAGCAGTACCGCTGCACAGGATGACAGGCAATAAGGCTTGCAGGTTTTGTAAGGTGAGCTGTGTAGACATCCTGTTTACCTCACCAACTGCGACATAGTGGAATATGTCAGATCAAGGACAGGTTGCGGATACAGCCCCAACCCTAGCAGACATAAAACCAGCATCAACACCATTGTCACCTCGCGTGCAGTCAATCCTTCCAGCACCGTTTCCGATTGCGCGGGACCAAAAAATGCACGCTGCACCATTAACAAACTATAGATTGCTGCCAATATCAGCGCCGCTGTTGCCAATGCAGCTATTACTGGCCAGTTCTTGAACGTGCCCAACAGAATGAGAAACTCGCCCACAAAATTGCCAGTGCCGGGCAATCCCAGTGAGGCCGCCGCAAAAAACAGCGCCAACGCCGGTAACCATGCGATGCGGGACCACAACCCACCCATCAAACGCAAATCGCGTGTATGCAGGCGTTCATACACTTCACCCGACAAGATGAACAAAGCGCCTGCTGAAACCCCATGTGCCAGCATCTGGATCACTACACCCTGCAGGGAGACCAGATCAAATGAATAAATTCCGATGACTACAAACCCCATATGCGAAATACTGGTGTAAGCCACTAGACGCTTGATGTCATGTTGTGCACAGGCTAGCACCGCGCCGTAAAAAATACCGATCACACCCAGAACCATAGCCACTGGTGCAAATGCTTGCGATGCATTGGGAAATATGGGCAACACATAACGCAACAAACCGAATGCTGCTGTTTTTAACAGCACACCAGCAAGGTCCACGCTGCCAGCCGTTGGCGCTTGCGCATGCGCATCGGGCAACCAGGAATGCAATGGCACAACAGGCATCTTCACGGCAAATGCAATAAAAAAACCGAGCATCAATACAAACTCGACATCAGGGCTCATCTGCGTAGTGCGCAACACATCATAGTCAAAACTCAAAACGCCTGTATGCTGATAAGAGACAATCACCAGACCGATGATGGCCATTAGCAACAGCAATCCACTCGCCTGGGTAAAAATGAAAAATTTGTTGGCAGCATGAATTCGTCCGATACCGCCGGGCGCGTTGTGCCCCCACAAGGCAATCAGGAAATACATGGGCACCAGCATCACTTCCCAGAAAAAGAAAAACACAAACAGGTCAAGCGCGAGAAACACACCGGTAACACCGGCAAGATTCCACAACAGGTTCAGATAGAAGAATCCGACATTGCGCTGGATCTCACGCCATGAGCACAGGACTGCCGCCAATCCTAATCCGGCAGTGAGCAAAACCATCGCCAGCGACAAACCATCCAGACCCAAGTGAAAGCTGATACCCAGGGAAGGAATCCATGGCGCACGGTACTCTGCCTGCCAATTCGGAGCCCCCGCTGCAGATGGCGCTAATGAGTAATCGCCTTGCAACAAGAAATGCACACCGAGTGCGCCCATCAACACCATACTGAAAAACGCGATCCAGCGCGGCGCACCGCGACTCACACGCTCACTTTGCCAACACAACAAGCCGCCGATCAGTGGAATAAAAATTAGCCAGATAATACTCATCTCGTCATGCATTCCTGTTAATTCTGTTCACAACCACAGCACCACAACCAGCACAGCGGCTGCACCAGCAGCGATACTCGCGGCATACCAGCGCACNNTTTCTGTAGTGCTCAGTATGTCGTGACCACTGCGCATCAACACAGGGATACTCTCTACAACAATATCAACCAGATCCCGACTATTAGCACGCACCAGCCACAAATATGGCTTCACGAATACACGATCATAGATCAGGTCAAAACCCCAACCGTACTTCCACAAGCAACGCATACCATGCGCAAATCGGGTATTGAAAAAATTCTGGAATGGCTTGTTTGCCGGAAGAAACAACCACGCTGCAAGAGCGATACCTAGAATAGCGATGGCACCGGAAAATATCTCGACCATATGTTTATCTGCATCGCCTGCAAGACTAATGGCTTCGGGTAACACACCCGCCAGTGGCGGATGAATCATTGCACCCACGAATGTCGACAGCACCAGCAATACACCCAGCGGCAATACGTAAGCAATGCCGTGGCCAGCATGTGCATCAGTTTTTGCTTCGCCATGAAACACAGTGAAAATCAGGCGGAATGTATAGAGAGAGGTCAGCAACGCACCGAAAAGGCCGGCATAGAAAAATGCCATTTTATCGTTTGCATAGGCCAGCCACAGAATTTCGTCTTTGCTGTAAAAACCGGCGGTGACAAAAGGCAACGCTGCCAGTGCCGAGCCGCCGACAATAAAACACGCGTACACCAGCGGCAATTTTTTCCACAATCCACCCATCATGAAAATATCCTGCTTGTGATGGCAGGCAACAATCACCGCCCCCGCTGACAGGAACAGCAGCGCCTTGAAAAAGGCATGCGTCATCAAATGGAAAATTGCAGCGTCCCACGCACCAGCGCCCAGCGCCAGGAACATGTACCCGATCTGGCTCATGGTGGAATACGCCAGAATGCGTTTGATGTCTGTTTGCACCAGCGCGCTGAAACCTGCCAGCAACAAAGTCACCGCACCTGTGACGCCTACCAGATACAAAACATCCGGCGATATCTCGAACAGGGTATGGGTGCGTGCAATCAGGTAAACACCCGCCGTGACCATCGTGGCTGCGTGGATCAGCGCAGAAACAGGTGTAGGGCCAGCCATCGCATCAGCTAGCCACGTCTGCAATGGAAGCTGGGCAGATTTTCCGACAGCGCCACCCAGCAACAACAAAGCGGCCAGCTCAAGCGCATCACGATTTGCATGTAATGGTGCTGCTTGCAAGATATCCTGGATATTCAGCGTACCCAGCTCACGGAACAATACAAAAAGACCGATAGCCATAAACACATCACCAATGCGGGTGATGATGAAAGCCTTCATGGCTGCATGGCCGTTGGCTGTGTGTTTGTAATAGAAACCGATCAGCAGATAACTGCAGAGACCCACGCCTTCCCAACCAAAATACAGGAACAGTAAATTGTCCCCCAGTACCAGATATAACATGCTGGCAACAAAAAGATTCATGTAAGAAAAGAACCGGGAATACCCCTCTTCACCGCGCATATACCAGGAGGCAAAGAGATGAATCAGGAAACCGACACCGGTAACTACACACAGCATCGTCAATGACAAACCATCCAGATGCAACGCAATACGGGGGGCAAAATCCCCTACCTGCATCCACGTCCACAATACCTGGCTATAAACACCACCTTCCGGAGGATGCACGAGAAACTCTCTCGCCACGCTCGCAGCCACCAGTGCTGATAATAANNCGCATCTCGCTTGCCGCATCAATATCCAGCGAATGGAAACGACGATGTAAACGCAACACAATGGCCAAGCCAATCGAGGCCTCCGCTGCTGCCAGCGTCAATATCAGGATAAACATGATCTGGCCATCGGCCTGTCCCCAGCGACTACCTGCGAGCACAAAGGCCAAGCCGGCAGCATTCATCATGATTTCGATGCTCATCAACACAAACAGGATATTGCGGCGAACCAGCACTCCCGTCAGCCCCAATACAAATAATGCAGCAGCAAGGATTAAACCGTGTTCTAGCGGTATTCCATTCATTGGCAATTACTC
>DDBK01000112.1:245-748 GCA_002333095.1 Cellvibrionales bacterium UBA2034 | reverse complement strand
TGATGGCGCCGGCATAAACAATAATTTCCAATGCTCCGGCAAATGGTGCGCCAACTGCGAAAAAAATCATCGCAACAGATAAAAGAGATACCACCAGGTACAGCAATCCATGGATAGGCTTGCGTGTAGCAATTACTTGCATTGTGGAAAGCAACGCCACAATAGCAGAGACATAAAATGCCATTACCACAATCTGATCCTCACGCTCATTCTGCTCCTCGCACACATTCTGCCACTTGCGCTCATTCCACCACTCATGGCATCAGGCTACGCACATCAATCGGCTTCGCTTCATTGTCGGCAAAACCTTTGGGTTTTCCAGCAATCGACATGCCTGATACACGGTAAAAATTGTAATCGTGGTATTTGCCCACGCCAGCAATCAAAAGATGTTCTTTCTCGTATACAAGATTCTGGCGATTGTATTCAGCCATCTCGAAATCAGGCGTCAACTGTATAGCATTGGTCGGGCAGGCTTCTTCACACATGCCACAAAAAATACA
>DDBK01000112.1:0-201 GCA_002333095.1 Cellvibrionales bacterium UBA2034 | reverse complement strand
AATATCATCCACATGCTTCGGAACTGACTACCGACACCCCACAATACCTGCTTGGCAGACGCCATCTCAGACACCTCCTGCAGATGTATTTTGCAACAACACAACAGCTGCTGTTGCGAGCAAATTTACCAACGTCAATGGCAAACAGAATTTCCAGCCGGCGGCCATCACCTGATCATAACGTGGGCGCGGCAACGCTGC
>DDBK01000071.1 GCA_002333095.1 Cellvibrionales bacterium UBA2034 | reverse complement strand
AAGATGAGTATTCTTGGCGGCGAACAAACTGTACTGAGTGAATTTGGTGTTTCCGATGTGATTGGAGAAATTGCACTGTTATCTGATCGCAAGCGCTCAGCCAGTATCCGCGCACAGACACCCACCACAGTAGCCAGCTTTCAACGCGCTGTGTATGGCACACTGGAGCGGCAACGTCCTGATATTGCACTTGCCATTATGAAAGCCGTAGCAAAAATACTGGCAGAGCGTTTGCAAGACACATCTGCCGATCTTGCAGATGTGTGCGCCTGAACTGAATGTCTTTCAGTCCACTCATTGATGAGTTAATCAACGCACTGCGCTGCCTGCCCGGTGTAGGACCAAAATCTGCGCAACGCATGGCTTTCCAGCTGTTACAGCATCGTCGCGACAGTGCAGCAAAACTGGCTAAAACGCTGGAGCGTGCACTGGAACATGTAGGCCAGTGCAATGACTGCCGCACCCTCACCGAACAACCCTTGTGCGAGATCTGCGCGAATCCACGCCGTAACCGCGCGTTATTGTGTGTGGTGGAAAGTCCGATTGATGCACTGGCAATGGAAACTGCGGGCAGCTTTCACGGTTTGTATTTTGTTCTGCATGGCAAACTGTCACCTATCGATGGCATCGGCCCTGCCGAGATCGGCATTACACAACTGATGGAACGTTTACAGAAAGAACCCGTTGAAGAGCTGATCCTTGCGACTAACGCCACACTTGAGGGCGAAGCCACTGCGCATTACATTGCTGACCGTGCACGCGCACTCTCCATTCGTAGCACACGCATAGCACATGGCGTTCCACTGGGCGGCGAGCTGGAATTTGTGGATGGTGGCACGTTGTCCCATGCGCTCTCTGGCCGCACACAAATATGAGAGTGATCGACGTTGATCGCTACTATGTTGCCAGCGATAGCGGCCTGAAACAGGCAGCTGCAATATGGCAGCAATCACCAACGCTTGGCATCGATACTGAATTTATCCGTGTTGATACATTTCATCCTCGCCCAGCCCTGATTCAGGTCAGCAATGGCCAGCAATGCTGGTTGATTGACGTACTGGATATCAGCGACTTTTCGCCACTGGGTGACATCATCACTGCACCGCACATCATGAAGATTGTGCACGCAGCCGGCGAAGACCTGGAAGTATTTGACCGTTTACTGGGCACACTACCCACGCCACTATTCGATACGCAAATTGGCGCAGCATTTTGCGGACACGGCGCCTCTATTGGTTACAGCCGACTGGTGCAAGCTGTATTGGATATCGAGTTATCCAAGGAACAATGCCGCTCCGACTGGCTGGCGCGGCCACTGACGGAAGAACAGCAACATTATGCGTCACTGGATGTGCTGTATCTTCCAACGCTTTATACACATCTACAGTCAGAGCTTACCCGGCAACAACGCACCGGTTGGGCAGAAGAAGAAAATCTTCGGCAACTGACCCGCTATCGCGAACAGCGCGATGCCAGTTACAACATGGAACGTATCAATAACGCATGGCGTCTTGGCCACACCGAGAAGAAACGCCTGTGGCATCTGGTGCTGGGTCGCGATGCCCTGGCAAGGGAACACAATAAACCACGCAACCACATCGCAAAAGATTTTGCATTGTTTGAAATGGCACGCCGTCCTCCCGGACACATCACGGAACTGTCAAATATAGAGGGGTTGCGCTCATCGGGTATCCGGCAGTTTGGCCAGCATCTGATAGAACTGGCCCGGGATGTGCCACAGGATCTGGTGTGCCCTGCCCTGGCCGACCCTCTGGGCAAGACTGAAACCGAGCACCTCAAGAAATTGCGGGCAGTCACCGAACACATTGCCAACAGTCACCAATTACCGCCGGAATTACTGGCGCGCAAAACAGAACTGGAGCAACANNCTTCTTGCAGCGTCATGCCACAGGAATCATCATGCCGGAACGGTTCAAGGGATGGCGACAACCCGTTATTGGGCAACCACTGCATGATGAAATCACAACCTGGAACTGATATGAGCGAAAACACTTACCAACACGATATGAAGCGTCTGGTCGAAGTGTTTCGCAGTTCACGCGAGGAAGGCTGTTATCTCTATGTGGACAAGAAAGAAAGCCTGACGCGTGTACCGCCCGACCTGCTTGAGCGATTCGGCAAACCAGAACCCGCTTTGACGCTGATGCTGGAGCCATCGCGCAAGCTGGCTCGTGCTGATGCTGTTGCCGTGCTGGACAATATTTGCAAACAGGGGTTCTATCTGCAAATGCCACCATTACCAGACAGTGAAATGTTTGCCGTGCGTATCAGCAACCAGAAACTGGGGAAATAAATCTATGAACGGACATCCAGAGCAATGAATGCTGCCGATATCGAACTAGCCCGTATGGTGTACCTTGCCAGCAGTCTGGCAGTGCTGTTATTTACCAGCATGATCCTGCGCGGCCTATGGCGTCCCTTGCGCTTCGTGTTATTGGCGCTGACTATCAGCGTGCTATACACCCCGTTTTTTGTCGAGCAAGCAATGCCGGATGGCAGCAACCAGAATGTAGTGCCCGCGTTTATCCTGATGTCACACAATGCTGTGAGTGACCGTGAGCATTGGCAAGAAGCCATCCAGCGCGCCGGCAAGCCCATCGTCGTCGTTGCTGGAATTACTTCCACACTTGCACTATTGCTGGCACTGCTCCTACCAAAACCCAAAAGAAAAGTAGCTAGCGAGAAAAAACCAGCGCCTGAAAAACCCAAAAAACAAAAAAAGAATCCTTATTTGCCTGATGATTTTCAACCTGAATAGCCTTGCACCACTTATACAGAGGCATTTGTCATGACTGACTCCCTTCTGCACTGCCGATATCTCATTCCTGTTATTCCGGAAAATACTGTTCTGGAAAACCACAGCATTGCCATCAAGGACGGGACTATCACTGACATATTGCCGCGCAACGATGCAGAAAAAAAATACCCCGGCATTACAGCCGTTGAACTGGACCAACATATCGTACTGCCTGGCCTGATCAATGCCCATGGCCATGCAGCCATGAGCTTGTTACGCAGTTATGCCAATGATCTGGCTCTTATGGATTGGCTGGATAACCATATCTGGCCAACAGAAGCGCGCTGGGTGAATGATGCTTTTGTGTTCGACGGCACCCAACTCGCTATTGGTGAAATGGTCAAAAGTGGCACCACCTGTTTCAGCGATATGTATTTCTTTCCAGAAGCAGCAGCACGTGCCGCCATGGATGCTGGCGTGCGTTGCCAGTTATCTTTTCCTATTTTTGAATTTCCCAGCAACTGGGGATCGGGTCCACAGGAGTATCTGGAAAAAGGCCTGGCGCTGCGCGACCAGTACCGCAGTTCTGAGCGGGTAAAAATAGCTTTTGGTCCGCATGCGCCTTATACAGTCGGTGATGCTGCGCTCGAAAAAGTAGTAATGCTCGCTGAAGAACTGGATGCCCATATCCAGATTCATTTGCACGAGACTGCATTCGAGGTAGACAGTGCTGTAAAAGAAACCGGCATGCGGCCTGTTGAGCGCATGCGCAAACTGGGCTTGCTGTCACCTCGCACACAGTGCGTACACATGACGACACTCAACGCTGATGACATACAGACAATCACCACCAATGGATGCCATGTCATTCATTGCCCTGAGTCCAACCTGAAATTGGCCAGCGGTTTTTGTCCGGTCGATACTTTGCAAAAAGCCGGCATCAATGTCGCGCTGGGTACCGATGGTGCAGCCAGCAATGACGACCTCGACTTATTTGCAGAACTGCGCAGCGCTGCACTACTCGCAAAAGCCGTCGCCAATGATCCCACTGCTCTCGCTGCGCATGCTGCAGTGCGTATGGCCACAATTAACGGCGCGCGCGCACTTGGCATGGATAACCTGATCGGCAGTATCGAAATCAGCAAAATGGCAGATATCACAGCCGTACGCATCGACACACTCTGCGCACAACCGCTGTACGATCCACCATCTTCGCTGGTATATACCAGCAGCGGCTCGCGTGTATCGGATGTCTGGGTTGGCGGTAAACGCCTTTTGAATAATCGCCAACTGACGACGCTGGATGAGGCCGACTTACTGGCGCGTGCGATGCATTGGGGTGAAAAAATTTCATCCGCAAAAAAACACGGATAAACTCACTCCCCGTTATTACCTGCCAGCCACTCAATCCGCGNNGTATCGGGGGAGATTTGTTTCACTAGCCATGGCAATGCATCTTGCATCAGCGTATCCAGCTGCCACGGCGGATTGATCACAAGCATGCCACTGCCAGCCATACCACCACTGCCCGCAACAGGATCACGCGCAAACAATTCCAGCTGCAGGATTTTTTCTTTTGCCAGCGCTGCAATTCCCCTGACCAGCTTGCGCGCACGGGCAGGCTCAACCACTGGATACCAGACCAGATAAATGCCAGTGGAAAACCTTTTCATCGCTTCACGCAGCGCATCAACTACCGCAACATCATCTGCCAACAATTCATAGCTCGGATCGATCAGCACCAGGCCACGTCGCTCCCTGGGTGGCAATGCTGCCTTTAGCGCAGCAAATCCATCTTCCTTGCTCACACGCAAATTGCGCAGGCATTTCGCATTGTCCTGCAACGCCTGGTATTCCTGTGGGTGCAATTCATTCGCCGCAAGCCTGTCTGCTTCAGTCATCATGCGCTGCGCCAGCAGTGAAGAGCCTGCATACATGCGCAAACTAGTACCAGCATTAAATTCCTGCAAGGTGCGGATATACGGCACCAAGCCAGCGGGCAAGTCACGATGATTCCAGATTCGCGCANNCCACGCCCGGCATGCGTGTCGTGAAAATAAAACGGCTTGTCTTTTTGCAACAGATACTCGATGACCTGGCACAACACTGCATGTTTCAGCACGTCAGCATAATTGCCCGCATGAAAACCGTGCTGGTAACTCAGCATCTCACGTTACTCATTTGGACAAATAGGCCATAGCCTTATCCAGCCCGGCCAAGGTGAGCGGATACATACGGTTTTCGACAAGATCCCGCACCAGCTTGACGCTATGCGTGCGCGGCCAGTAATCCTCAGGTAACGGATTCAACCACACCAGCTTGGGGAAAGTTTCTGCAATGCGCTGAAACCACACAGCACCTGCCTCCTCGTTGTGGTATTCGAGGTTGCCGCCAATATGGGTAATTTCATACGGCGACATACTGGCATCACCCACAAAAATCACTTTGTAATCAGCCGTGTACTTGTGCATTACGTCGATGGTCTGTGTTTTCTCTGAAAACCGGCGGATATTATTTTTCCAGACAAAATCGTACAGGAAATTGTGGAAATAAAAATACTCCAGATGCTTGAACTCGGTTCGCACAGCCGAGAACAACTCCTCACACATCTCGACATGCGGGTCCATCGAGCCACCGATATCAAAAAACATCAGCACTTTTACTGCATTGTGACGCTCAGGCACCATGCGGATATCAAGGAACCCGGCATTGCGCGCCGTAGAACGGATCGTGTCATCAATATCCAGTTCTTCCTCTGCGCCTTGCCGGGCAAACTTACGCAAGCGTTTCAGCGCCACCTTGATATTGCGCGAACCCAGCTCAACCGAGTCATCCAGATTTTTGAACTCACGTTTCTCCCATACCTTGGCAGCACGCTGGTTCTTGCTTTCTCCGCCAACACGCACCCCTTCAGGGTTATAGCCGCTGTGTCCAAAGGGTGATGTACCGCCAGTACCGATCCATTTATTCCCGCCTTCGTGACGCTCTTTCTGTTCCGCAAGGCGTTTCTTGAATTCTTCAATCAATTTTTCCAGACCACCCAATGACTGGATCTGTTTTTTTTCTTCTTCCGTGAGATGCTTCTCAAACTCCTGCCGCAACCATTCATCCGGAATGATAGCGCTGATAATATCGTCAACCGTCTGCATATCCTTGAAATAGCGACCAAAAGCCTGATCAAATCGATCAAAGTATTTTTCGTCTTTCACCAGACAAGTACGTGCAAGCACATAAAAATCATCGATACTGCCGAATGCCAGATGTTGCTGCATGGCTTCCAGCAATACCAGCAGCTCTTTGATAGATACCGGCACACCGGCAGTCTTGAGCGTATAGAAAAAATTAATCAGCATGGATATCGTCTATTTCAGCTTGAAAAATAACGCCTGCTCACGCAAGCGTTGTATCTTGCTATTAATGTCAGCCACTGCCACCGACAGCGCCTCTGATGTTTTGGCACTGCGTTGCGTAGAGATTTCTATCTGGGACACCGCGACATTGATTTGCTCAACACCACTCTGCTGCTCTTCAGACGCATTGGAAATTTCACGCACCAATTCGGATGTCTGGACAACCTGCGGGACTATCTGGCCAAGGATAGCCCCGGCTTTTTCAGCAACATGTGCCACATTGTTCGCCAACAAGGTGATTTCTGATGCCGTCTGCTTGCTTCGTTCCGCCAGCTTGCGGACTTCTGTTGCAACAACAGCAAAGCCACGGCCATGTTCATTCGCCCTGGCAGCTTCGATCTCTGCATTCAATGCCAGCAAGTTTGTAGAATGCGCTATTTCATCAATCAACAGCACTTTTGCGGCAATTTTTTTCATTTCAATCACCGCTTCATTCACAACATCACCACCAGCCCGTGCAATATCTGCCGACTGCGCAGCAATCCGCTCGGTTGTTCGTGCATTGTCAGCATTCTGCGCAATGGTGACACTCATTTCTTCCAGAGCGGCTGAAGTTTCTTCAACGCTGGTTGCCTGTTCGCTGGAAC
>DDBK01000167.1 GCA_002333095.1 Cellvibrionales bacterium UBA2034 | reverse complement strand
GCCCACGACGCGGTCACCCACTTGTACGTGGCTGACATTGGCGCCCGCTTCGGCCACCACACCCGCAAACTCGTGCCCTAAGGCAAATGGGCTCGCCGCGCCCGGAATACCGCCGAGTTTGGCGTAACTGAGATCCGAGCCACAAATGCCGCAGCGTTCAATCCTGATCAGCACATCATCCGGACCACAAGCGGGCTGTTCCGCCTCATCAATCCGGATATCGTTCGGCCCATAAATGCGTGCCAGCGGCATAGTGCTCATAGGGAAGTCCTCGTNNGAAAGGATTAGGTTGGGACGAATATAGCCGCATGGGCAGCCGAATGCAACGAGTTAAGACTGCGGTTTTAAGTAATAAAAGCTAATTATGGTAACCTTGCGACCCATGAGCGACACCAAACCTGAAAAACAACCGTAGCGCCAACTGCGCAAGGACACCCTGGAAACCCGGCGCCAGATCGTGGACGCCGCCGAAGCCCTGTTCGCAGAACATGGCGTGGACAACGTCACGCTGCTGGACATAGCCCGCGCCTCCGAACAGAAAAACCGCAATGCCCCGCAATACCACTTTGGCGACAAGGCGGGCCTCATCAATGCCGTACTCAACAAACACAGCGACCTGATTTCCGTGCGGCGTAAAGCCATGATGGATGCGCTCGCTGAAAAAGAATCGCCTTCACTCCGTGAACTGGCAGATGCGTATGTGCTGCCGCTAGCGCTGCATATCGACAGCACTGAAAACAGCCTGGCCTACCTGTTAATTAACTGCCAACTGATGACTTCGAAGTCATTTGCTGCGCTTNNGGCTGCGCTGACTGCTGAACGCACAGGTCACTATCCGGAAGTGCGGCAACTGATGAAAATGATCCATCGTGTCATGGGTGACGGCAATCGCAAACAGCAGGAATTCAAGCAACAACTGGTACAGACAATGGTTTTCCATGGCCTCGCGGGGTTTTATTCATCTGGCGACAGAAAACACAGCAAGGCGTTCATTGATACCTTGTGCACAAGTGTCGAGGCGGTTTTGAAAACCGCCTCCTGAAACGCCAACTTCGCATCCGCCATCAGCGTTTAAGTGCAAAATCCCGAGTCACCGGCGGTGCATAATCGCTGCCACCCATCAGAATTTTCCAGCGGGTTTTCCATCCAATATTCATGGCCAGTTCATACGCCAGTTGCGCTACACCTGCGAAAACCAGCCGCAAGGGATTGGTGGTGAGCTGTTCCGGCTCAATGTTCATCAGGCCGACTTTGGGGCGATGATCCGAGACATCTNNTCTCTCTTGAATGATGCATGTAATGGTAAACACCTTCCGAAGAAAAGTTGCTCAGCAAACGCAACCACCATTGTTTATGCGACCAGTGATACAGACTCGTCTGGTGGCTGAAAAGATTGGGGATAAGAATCAGCATCCGGAATGTGATGATATACACAACAATCGATTCCGTTGTAATCAGCTTTCCCAGCGCGCTGAATATCAGCACATACGGAACAGCGACCAATAGCATGAAAGGAAATGCGGTGATGACAGGCTGCGTTGTGGGCTGTATCAATTCCGGGGTCATGTGGTGCGGCCTGTGGTAAAGCAACCACAGTGCGCGGCTTTCATGCGCCAGGCGGTGAAGCCAATAATGGAAAAAACCGCCGACCTGTATCACCAACAGAAAAGCCAGCCAGCCCGGCACATGGAAACCCAGCGCATCCGGAATCGTCGGCACTTGCTGGCCCAATGCATACACCCGCATCAAGAGCGCCGGGATGGCATTCAATCCAACAGCAAAATCATGACCGAATACCACCGCAACGCCGCCTATCAAAACATTTATCAAGCCTAGCGCAGTAGCTGCCAGAATATTCTGCAAAAAAAATGTAAAAAACACCGTCAGTGGGTACGGCTTATTAAACGTTTTTCGATATAAAAAGTATCCGGCCATCATGACAACCGAGGTGTAAATGGCTGTTACAACAACGATTGCTATGAATAATGTGAATAACAGTGGATATGGCTTTACGGTATCAATGGCGGCGTAAAACGGGCCCATATTCCAGTCATCACCCAAGCCAGGACCAAGAAAGGCAACGAAATGGAAGAGCCCAAGAAACATAATGGGGTAGCCAATGGCAAAAAGGCAGAGTATCGCCGTGCAAATAGGCCTGAATTTTTCATCAATGTCGAATTCAGTGGTAAACAACTTTTGCCAAAATGTTGTGCTTGTTTGCATAGGGGCCACCCTCTCACATCTTGCCATCAATCCGCTGGTAATAGTCCATCAACACCTGCGCCACTTCCGGGCGTGAAAACTCGGGCGGTGGCGCAATGCCATTACCCAGCATCTCGCGCACCTTGGTACCAGACAGCTGAATGAAATCTTCAGGCGCATGATCAGGCGCGTCACGCATCATCACCACACGACCAAGCTTCTTGGAGAATGCGGTGTTGTCGGCTCGATAAATCTCGATCAGCAGCGCATCTTTTGGCACACGCGCGTCGAAGATGGTTTGTGCATCAAACGGCCCGTAGAAATCACCCACACCTGCATGGTCACGACCGACAATGAAATGTGTACAGCCGCAGTTCTGGCGAAACAATGCGTGCAATACCGCTTCACGTGGGCCGGCATAGAGCATGTCAAAACCGTAGCCGGTAATCATCACCGTGTTGGCCGGAAAGTATTTTTCCACCATCTTGCGGATGCAGGCATCGCGCACATCGGCAGGGATGTCTCCCGCTTTTAATTTACCCAGCAGCATGTGGATCAGGATGCCATCCGTCTTCAAGTCATCCATCGCCATGCGGCACAGTTCTTCGTGGGCGCGGTGCATCGGGTTGCGGGTCTGGAACGCAACCACTTTGTTCCAGCCGCGTTCGGCGATTTCGCTGCGAATCTGCACAGCAGTGCGGAAAGTTTCCGGAAAGTCTTGTTCAAAGTAACTGAAATTCAGCACCTGAATCGGGCCGGAAATCATCTGGTTGCCGAGTCCAAGAAACGTAGATACACCAGGATGTTTAGAGTCTAGCGTGCCGAACATTTCCTGCGCCATGAATTCCAGTTGTTGCTGCGATACCGTTTCAATAGCCGCAACATCCTGAATGGCAATAACGGGATTACCAGGCATATTCGGATCCAGCAGCGCGATGCGTTTTGCGCCGACAATGCCAGAGACATCCTGCACCAGATTGACAATAGGCACAGGAAAAAACACGCCAGTGGCAGTGCACAAGTCGCTTGCAACACTCAGGCTGTCTGCCAGATTCATGAATCCACTGAGCGGCGTGAAATAGCCGCCNNGGCTTGATCATTTCGTTTCTCCAATCGGTTCAGATAATGCCGCGCTTTGCCAGCGCCGCCATGAGGATGTCCACTTCTTCCTGCAAGCTCATCGTGTCTGAATGCAGGTGTACTTCGGGATTGGCCGGTGCTTCATAGGGATCGTCGATGCCGGTGAAGTTCTTGATCTCGCCGGCGCGGGCTTTCTTGTACAAGCCTTTGGGATCGCGCTTTTCAGCCTCGTTGAGGCTGCAGTCGACAAAGACTTCGATAAAGTCGAGATCGCCCTTGGCATGCAGTTCACGCACGATGTCGCGGTCGGCGATGTATGGACTGATAAAGCTGTTCAACACGATCATGCCGGCATCGGCCATCAGCTTCGACACCTCGCCCACGCGGCGGATATTTTCCTTGCGGTCGTCAGCACTGAAGCCGAGGTTCTTGTTGATACCCAGACGCACGTTATCGCCATCAAGGCGATAGGCCAGTTTGCCCTGCATGAGCAGCTGTTTTTCCAGCTCGACAGCCACTGTGCTCTTGCCGCTGCCGGACAGGCCAGTAAACCACAGTGTGGCACCCTTCTGTTTCAGCAGCCCAAAACGGTCTTCCCGCGTTACTTCACCATCGTGCCAAAACACGTTGGTAGCTTTTTGTTCAGTCATGGTGGGCACCTCCAGTTAGCCTTTCCAGCGTCGGGCATTCTTCGCCCGCAGGGCCTAACCCGACAATAAGATAAAACCGCAGTTTTAACTTTGCCGGTTAGTTATGGTATTGTCAACAGACCATACAGCCACAGATGGTCTCAGCATGATTGTCCAGAAGCTCTACAGCGCACTGAATCAGCACGGCAGCAATGTGCTGATTGCTGGTACGCAGTTTTTGTCCCGTAAAAAATGGCTCAATACACCAGACTTCTCAGCCAGCACGCTGGGACAAGGAGCCTTCCAATACCGCATCAATCGGCACTGGTGCCAGGCAGATCCGGCAAAACACCCGGTAAACAATTGCCATGAGATGGTCATCGATAGCCAGCAACGACTCTATCTGCTGACCGATCACCCGAAGAACAACATTATCGTGTTCGATACACAAGGCAATGTACTCGATAGCTGGACGCTTGATTTAAATGGCGCTCACGGTCTGACACTGACACATGATGGAGAGAATGAGTGTTTGTGGATTTGCGATCCCTATCGCGGATATGTCGTAAAAACCACTCTGCAAGGCAACGTGCTACAAACACTCCCTACACCACACCAAGTCGGCGCTTACCATTTCAGCATGCCCTATGCACCCACACAGACCGCAGTGGCGCCCAACGGCGACATCTATGTTGCTGACGGCTATGGTTCGCAATGCGTTATCCAGTACAACGCCAGAGGGAAGTACATCCAACGTTTTGGCGGCAAGAACGCCGGAGATTCCACGCTGGATTTTGCGCACGGTATCGCGGTAGATAATCGACGGGGAGCAGGCAATGAAATCTTGCTGGTCACGTCACGCAAACAATCCTGCATCAAACAATTTACGCTGGATGGCAAATATCTTGGCACAATTGCATTGTCGGGAGGCTATCCGTGTCGACCTGTCATTCACGGTGACAGCGTGGTGATTGGTCTGTGCTGGTCTGGCGCACATCTGAAACCCAACTCCGGTTTTGTCATCATGCTGGACAAGAATAATCAGATATGCGCAACATTGGGCGGTCATATTGAAACTGCAAAAGACACATCAAAATTGCTTCTCGTTTCTGATTACTCCTGCTTTCATCATGTGCATGATGTATGCGCTGATGCGAACGGGAACCTGTATGTGTGCGAATGGAATGCAGGCAATATTTATCCCGTAAAACTCGAATTAATCTGAATTTACCCCAACAACTTTCCAGAGGATATCACATGAGTGATACAAAGAATGGCACGTCTAACTATCGCATCACCGCCACCGTGGCTCCCGCATGATCGGATGCACTTCCAGCATGTGAATAAACCAGCAAACTATCCGATTTCATACATCGATGACAACAGAAAACCGATGACAACAGAAAACCATTGCTCTATCCCACTGGTTGCGGTTTATGATGCTGGCTCACAATCTCACAGCAGGAGCACCGCCATGATACTGACCAACATCGAAACCGTTCCCGGCAAGACTATCGTCAAGCATCTGGGATTGGTCAATGGCAATACCGTCCGGGCCAAACACGCGGGCAAGGATTTACTCGCCGGATTGAAAAATATCGTTGGCGGTGAATTAAAGGCCTACACAGAACTGCTGCAGGAATCCCGCGACGAAGCTACCCAGCGCATGATCGAGCAGGCCAATGCCGTTGGCGCTAATGCTGTGGTGAACGTGCGCTACTCCACCTCGTCAGTCTCTGCCGGTGCTGCGGAACTCTTCGCGTATGGCACTGCGGTTGTGGTGGAATGAGCCATGTATGACCTGATTGTATTCCTCACCCTGATTGCACTGGGCTATGGCTTCGGCCAGCACGCTGAGCGCAAACATTTCCGCTCCATTCTGGAACGGGAAAAGGAACTCAAGACCTTGCTGTGCTTCAGCGAGCGTCGCATCCCGGAGCAGGAAGTGCCTGTCCAGGGACAACTCGTGTCCGGCAGCGTTGTTATTTCCATCGACTACTTCAAGCAATTCGTCGCCGGCCTGCGCAACCTGTTTGGTGGCCGGGTGACCGCTTACGAATCCTTGCTGGAGCGCGCTCGCCGTGAGGCAATCCTGCGCATGAAGGAACAGGCACGCGACCTGGGTGCCGACAGCGTATGGAATGTCCGGCTTGAAACAGCGGCTATTTCCCAGGGCGCACAAAGGCAACAGGTGGGCTCGATGGAAGTGATGGCCTATGGCACAGCGCTGATCCGCAAAACCTGACACCCTGCCCCATGAATGGATACGAAAACCCGGACATCCCTGAAGGCATCAACGTCACGCAGGAACATCCATTAAAGGAGTTTGGTCAACTGGTGATCGGGGTGACGGCCCTTATCATTATCCTCGCACTAGCGTTTTCTGAATTGGGGGCTTACGCCGCGCGCCACCTGACGCTTGAGCAAGAAGTTGCCCTGGCTCACAGGATGCTGCCGGCCATGTGGACAGAAACAGCAGCAGAACCCGCTGAACAAGCCGAGCGCAAACACCTGCAGGAACTCGCAGATCGCCTGGCCAGACACATGGCTATTCCAGCCGCCATGCCTGTGACCGTCCATTACAGCGCGGAGCCTGTTGTCAATGCGATGGCCACTCTGGGTGGGCATATCGTGGTGTACCAAGGGCTGCTTGATGCAACAAAAGACAGCGAGACTGCACTGGCGATGGTGATGGCGCATGAACTGGCCCACATCAAACTGCGGCATCCGGCCACTGCGATGGGGCGCGGTTTTGCCGTGGCGTTATTGCTCAGCACATTTGCAGGGCTGGGCGATAACGTCATGCAAGGCTGGGCGAACAGCGTTGGAACCTTGACGGCCCTGCGCTACAGCCGCGAACAGGAAGCCGCTGCTGATTCACTTGCGCTGGAAACGGTTTACCGCGAATACGGCACAGTGAAAGGCGCAGAGATTTTTTTCGAACATGCGTCAGCTGAAGACAATGGTTTAACACCACCGGCGATTCTCAGCACTCACCCCTCACATGAAGAACGTATCCGCAAGATCCAGAATTTTGCTGCCAAGGAATCGGGAGCAGAGTGATTATTGCTACGGGCACATGGCGCGGGGTTTAGCCTCCCTGAATGGCAGCCAGCGGCACTTCCCAGACTTCTCCGTTGGCAAAGTTCAAGGTCCACAGATCGCCATCCAGTTTTGCCTTGACCTCACCGTTGGTGGCGTTCACATAATCCTTCATAAAATTGATCGTGAACTGCTCGCCCTTCTGGTTTTGCACAGTAATGGATGCCTGACCGCCGTCCATGCGCGAGATACCGGCAGGGCAATGACCAAATTCGGTTTTCCCGGCAGCGCGGCAGCGCAAGAGAGTGGTGGCATCATAATCAGCGGTGGTGAACGGAGCGTGCGGGTTGTTGTCCCCGGTCAGTGGTGTGAGCATGGCTGTGTTCCAGTACACGTAAACGCTCTCGTCCGGGAACCGGAAGATATTACCCTGATCACCCAGCCCGCTTTGGCGATGCACCACACCGCCTTTCTGGTCGCGGAAATTGCCGGGCGCATCGCCCACTGGTGAGAGTTCGTGCGTCACACCATCACTACGGGTAATCCTGATGTAACCCTGATGCTGACTAAACGTGCAGGCAACCGTGGCCTTGGCTTTATCCGAACCAGCGGGATAAATCACGCAGGCTGCATCGGTCGAGTCAGCGACAACAGCAGTCACCCAGCAAGCCGCGGCCACTGCGGCAATCGAAATACATCGCTTCATTTTTCTCTCCTGTAATTAAACCCTGCAATCAAACCCTGTAATCAAACAAGATAGTAATAAATAGTGTGACCGCGCTTTACATGTCTTTCGTGGTTTCCAATTCGCCACCCTGCACTTCCGTCAGTTAATGCCGTGTGTTTGCAAAGAGTCTCTCTCATGTAGCGTGCAATTTGATGATGTCCTGCAGTGCCGCTGCTACACCTGCCCTTCTGCCAAAAAATGTCGATTCACCAATACACGTGCCGCTGGAATACCCGTTGGCATCCTGCGCGATATTCGATGCACACGCGCCAGCCGCATACAAACCGGGAATCGGTTTGTTGTTTGCGTCGAGCACTTCAGCATCGACAGATGTCGCCAACCCTCCCAGCGTAAAGCCGATGTAGAAAGCCTTGCCGAAGGAACATTCAAATGCCGCATACGGTGGATTTACCAGCGGCTGCAGCCAATCCTTGTATTTGTGGAAGACCGGGTCTTGGTGATTGGCGGCATGCGCGTTGTAATCCGCCATCGTTTTTTGCAATGCACCTTCCGGCAATTGCAAACCAGCTTCCATATCGGCAATGGTTTCCCAGCCGTCGATCAGCTGCTGGCCCACCAGTTCCGGCCGCGGNNGATAAATTGGTGAAGTGAGAAAACAACCTTCCATGTGCTTTGCAACACCACCGGCTGCGAGGCCGAGCAGAATGCCGCTACCATCATCATTCGGATTACCCTGTTTGTAGATACGCTTGTGCGCAAGACGCGGGCAGTATTCTGCCAGCATGTCCTTGTTCATCGCGAAGCCACCGGCAGCGATAATCACGCCCTGTCGTGCTTTCACGAAACGGATATCATCGAACTGTTTGTAGCGCACGCCCACTACGCGACCCTTGTCGATCACCAGATTTTTTACACCGGCATCAACCGTTATTCGTACACCCAGCGCTTTCGTTTTCTCGATCAGCTTTTCCATCAACAGCGCGCCACCGTTATCGCCTTCACGCGCCACTTTATGGCCACGCGGTGCCGGGACTGCTTTTTCGCGATAAGGCCAGACTTTTTCATTGCCAGTCCAGATCAGGCATTCATCGGTGGGTTGGTACACATTCTTGTAGGGATATTAGGTGCGGTTGAACGGCACGCCCTGCGCTTCCAGCCAATTGAAGTGGTTCACGCTCTCGTCGCAATACAAACGGATTTTTTTCTCGTCGGGATCCGGTGTCACCGCCATGTAGTATTTGAACATGGCTTCAGCGCTGTCTTCAAAACCGGTGGCTTGTTGCACAGGTGTGCCACCACCTGCGTACACATGGCCCGCTGCCATCGCNNTGGCACGCTCGATAACCAGTACATCAGCACCGGCTTGCTTGGCTTCAATTGCTGCACTGGCACCCGCTGCACCGAGGCCAATCACAATCACATCCGTTTCATCGTCCCATTTTGCAACACTCGCTGCATGGATGATTTCAAAATTGTCCATGCTTCCGTTTTTTTCCATATTCATAGCCCCTTCAAATCCATTGCGCGGATGGGTTTACTGCCATCCCAGTGGCGCGCCTCTTCCATGCTCTGCTGCCAGAATGCTTCCAGCTCATCCGTCACAGCAAGGAACTCGAAAAAGTTTTCCGGCATTGCTGGATCCTGGAAATAGGCATAGCGACCGATCATCGCGTCGATAGTGCAGATAATTTCAAAACCAGTATCGCGTGCTTTCTGTAAATCCGCATCCATGTCGCGGCTGCCAAACGCAAGGTGATGCATGCCCATGCGCCCTTCACGAAAAAACTGCCGGTACGGTGAGGGTGCATCATTGGTTTGCTGGATCAGCTCAATCTGTACGTCGCCGCGGTAAGCAATACCGACATCCATTTCGATGATCGACGACTCACCCTTGTACACCGCATTCAGGCTGACATTGCGATACCAGGTAAATGGTCCGACACCGGATTTCTTTACCCAGGCTTGCATGGCTTGTTCGATGTTGTCCGTGAGGTAACCAATCTGGCGGATGTTGCCGAAGTGCGTCATGGAATTCTCCTGTTGTATTGCTTCAAGTGAGATAGCGTTGTTGCAACTGCTGTCTTTCTGCCACACCGATGCCAAGTTGGTCTTGCAGATAATTATCGATACTGCCCCACTGGCTGTCGATAGCGTCAAAGGCTGCTTGCAGGTATTCCGGCTGCACTTCGTACATCGCTGTGAGTGCAGCGGCATCAAACATTGCGAGTGGCTGATTGCCGAAATCCGCCATCGCACGCGCTACGTGGTGCTGCACATCAAGGCATTGGTTGGTTAGCAGGTAGTCGGAAATTATGGTGTCACGATCTACTCCCAGCGAGGACAGCAGCAGCGCTGCGGCGATGCCGGTGCGATCCTTGCCAGACGCACAATGCATCACACTGCACACCGGATTTTCCAGCAAGGCAGCCATGAATCGGCGATAAACGTCTGCATGGTCTGTTACCAGGCTGCGATTGACATCCGCCATCATCGCTTTCATCTCGCTAGCTGTCAGTGTTGCACCACCGACGGGTTTTACCATCGCCTTGAATGTGTTGCCGCTACCAGGATCCAGTTCGAGCCAATGCGTGACCGGTGCGGGCAGCAGCTGTAAACGGCTAGGTTTCTTGTCGAGCTCACGCGCAGTGCGGAAATCAAACACCTGCAGGATACCCAGATTCGCCAGCACGTTATGTGCGGCTGCATCTACATCGTGAAAATGCCCGGCGCGGAACAACACACCGCTTTTTACGCGACGCGCTTTGCCATCAAGATCGCGCGCGGCGTAATCACCTAGATCGCGGAAATTGATCAGGCCCGGAAAATTGTAGTGACGCTGCATATTCATTTTTCCATCAATTCTCGAATGTGTTTGCCGGTATCCAGATCCCGCCACGCAGTCGCCACGCGCTGCATGTTGGTGGTGAGGATTTCCCAACCGTAGTTCACGTGCGAGACACCGAGCCAACCCACATACAGTTGCCAGATCACCGCGCGTGCATGTTCCTGCCACAGCATGTCCAGTGACGGCACATCGCTCACACCGTGACGCTGCAAACTATCACGGTATTGTTGCAACAATGCACGTTCATGCTGGCGACGTTCCGCCACCGGCAAGCCAGTGTTGATGATGTAACTGACATCGTGTATGCCGTAACCGCGCACGCACAATTGCCAGTCGATCAACCCGGCACGACCACCCGGCAGGCCATACGTGTTGCCGAGATGCGTATCGCCGTGCACAAACGTTTGCGGCAGTGTCGCCTGGTGCTGTTGCAACGCCAGCGTACCGGCAATGAGTTCCTGCAACGTCATGCCAACACTGGCAATAGTGTCGCGCTTGAACGCCGCCAGTTNNAACTCACTGACCGGCCCTTGCAGATGCGTTTCCACCCACGCGAGATCGTTAGCAAAACGCGGCGATTGCCAGAAACGTGCGTGCAGTGTAGCGAGTTGCTCAATTACCGCAGACACATGCGCCACAGGGTCAGGATTGTTCGTCACATTCGGAAAAGTTGCACCTTGCAAACTGAGGTCTTCCAGCAACAAACCGTAAGCGCCGCTGTCGGTATCGTAACCACCGCCCAGTACCTGCGGCGTAGTGATGCCGCATTCGCGCGACAATTGCAGGTAGAAACGCGTCTCGTTGATATAGATGGATTTGATAATCGGCCCGATGTCGCGCTGCAGTTTCAACATCGTCTGTTGAGGAAGGTTGGCGGGATTGGTTGCGTAGTGCAGCATCAGCAGGGCGCGGTCGGCGGTCGACACCATGCCCTCACCGAAACTGCTGGCCTTGATCACCTCGAACGACTGCACCACCGTACCCGGATACACGGCAGTAACCAGTTCGGTCAACTGCCCGGCGGTGAGATCAGCCGGTGAGGCCGGAAAACAGAAAGACAGTGTGTTCATGGTGCTCTCCATTGAAATCCAGCCCAATTAAAACACCTGTTTTATTTTTAAGCCACTCGTTTTACTTTGTCGTTTTAACTACGCATTTGTCGTAACCTGCCACCTGCACCAGAGGAGGCGTTAATGAAGCCAGAACCCACAGACCTGACAGCCAAGGGACGCATCCTGCGGGCAGCAGAAATACTGTTTGCCGAGCGCGGGCTGGACGCAGTGTCCCTGCGGGAAGTGGCCATCCAGGCCGGACAGAAGAACACCAACGCCGTGCAATACCACTTCGGCAGCAAGGAAGGCCTGGTGCGTGCTATCTGGGAGCGACATGCCACGGGTATCGAAGCCCACCGCGCCGCGCTGCTGGCGCAAGCGGAGGGTGATCTGGCATTGGCAGAGGCAGTGGACATGCTGGTAACGCCGGTACTGGCAAAACTGGATGACCCGGACAGCGGCCGGGAGTATCTGTTGATCATGTCGCAGCTGGTCAGTAACCCGCAACAGAACATCCTCTCGATGTACAAAACCCTGCCCGAACCGTCCACCAGCGTGGTGCTGATCAAGCGGCTCGAACACTACGCCTCACATTTGAGTGGCGCAGACAAGAAAC
>DDBK01000165.1 GCA_002333095.1 Cellvibrionales bacterium UBA2034 | reverse complement strand
CGGTCCGTGTCCAGCGATAGGCCCGGCTGTCACCCACCCACGCGACCTGGTAGTGCGTGCCGGTAGAGTGGATCGCCACAACTGTTGACCCCATACCCTTAGCGCCACGTCCCTTGCGGGTGCCATTCAGGATATTGTGGTGGGCATGCTGGATGGCCTCGGCAATGCTTTTGCCCTGGCGGATTTTTCTGCTGATCGATTCAATGGCTATGGCGCTGGCCACCTCACCGGCCTCGTGTCCGCCCATGCCATCGGCTACCACCCATAAACCCAGAGCTGGATCGCGAGAGAAAGCATCTTCATTATTGGTGCGCACATTGCCCGTGTGGGTCAGTGCAAAATCTTTCCATACCGACATGCGGCTTCCTACTCAACACAGCTGTACAAGGCGAACTAAGGCGCTCGGGTCGNNTCCTGTTGTAGTTTTCATTTGATTCGCCCATATTAGGAAACCCGCTGGGCGGTAGTGATTTGCCCGGAAATAGCATCGGAGAGATTGGAATATGCTGAAATTGCGCTTTGTCAACAAAGAGCACAGTGACGTGTGGCTGGTTGAGCCCTCTGTATTGATTGGTGCAGATGCGACTTGCCAGGTGGCATTGAAGCAAGCTGGCATCAAGCCACGCCATGCAGATATCCAGATCAAAGGCAGCCAGTTGACACTGGTAAACCTGGCTGATGATCCCGGCCTGACAATTAATGGCAAGGCCTGTAGCAAGCAGTCAGCAATTAACGTCGGTGACACAATAGTGATTGCCGGCATGCCAATGCTGGTTGTTGATCCTAAAGATGAACGCAAGGCGGCGTCTGAAATCCAGGCATCGTCCGGTTGGGCAATACGCCCGAACCACAGTGCGCTGGCAAACAAGCTTTACAGTATCAATGGTGAGACAACGGTAGGGCGTGCTGCTGAATGTGACCTGAGTTTTTCAGTGGCACATATGTCACGTAAACATGCGCAGTTATCGATTATCAACGGGCAGTTAGTGGTCAAGGATCTTGAATCTGCCAACGGCACTTTTGTGAATGGCAAGCAGGTTCAGGAAGCAAAATTGCAGAAAGGCGATGAATTGCGTCTTGATACCTTGTCGTTCACTGTTATCGGGCCCGGTGGCGATTCGGATAAAACCACTGTGCGTATGGCAGTAACAACGCCAGCTGTGGCTGCCGTAACCCCCAAACCTCCAGCGCCTGCTGCCCAGGCAGCCCGTCCTGCCCCAGTGCCAGTAGCGTCAGTATCCGCAGCGCATGAAAAGAAACGTGCAGCAGGCACAACCACGTTTCATAAAGCCGTGGTCGCCAGTGAAGAAGCGAAGCAGGCTGCAACAGGGTCCACTGTGAACCTGGCTGTGGTGGCTATTGCGTTGTTGGCGACAATAGCTGTTGTTGCTTATATGTTTATCTAGGCGGCGCAGAGCATTTGTTTTCTGAACCGGTTATCCAGAGTCCATTGACCTTGTACGGTACATTGGGCTGCCACTTGTGCGAGTTGGCAGAACAACAGTTGTGCATGTGGGTTGAACAGGGCTGGCAAGTAGAGCTGGTTGATATCGCAGACGATGATCAATTGTTTGAACGTTTTTCTCTTGCTATTCCTGTTTTGCAACACAATGCCAGTGGTGCTCTTTTGCATTGGCCATTTGATGCCGCAGCTGTGGAAATTTTTTTGGCAACGGAGCAGCCGGTCTGATGCGTTGGCTGGTTCTGGTAGCGATCCTGGTCTTTGTATTTGCGCAGATTACACGGATGCGTCCATCCCGGCGTGACCAACAGCTGCAGGCGTTGCGTAAGGCAGCATCTGTAGCAGGATTGACTGTGCGGTTCTGGACGTCGCGCAACAGCGGTTACAGCCATCGACAGTTACCTGAATCAGGATTTATGTATATCCTGCCGTGGCCCCTCAAGCATGACCACGCAGCGCCTGCCTGGGCGTTGTGGGTCAATAGCCATGGCGAGGTATTGAATATAGCGGGGCAACCGCCTGAATTGGCACAACAATACCTGGCCTCATTTCGTCAGCGCTTTGCTGATGCCTGGGGCCTGCTGGAATGCAACAATGCCGGTGTGTGTCTGTTGTGGGAGGAGCGTGGCGAACCTGCCGATGTACAGGATATTGCTGATGCGCTCGATCTGTTGCGTAAAAATCTTGATGCCTTGCCTGGTTGAATGACACATGTCCAAAACACGTATTGCCCCGATTCAAATCCTGATTGCTCTGATGGCCAGCACCACTTTTTCATTGGCCGTCTGGTATGGTATTGCGCGTCCTCGTGATATTCCTGTTGCGTGGGAGGGGCCACTCAAGAGTGCATCGTTTGCACCATTCCGTGATGGCCAGTCACCACTGAAAGAAGTTTTTCCTGATCGTGAGCAGATTGAAGCGGATTTGATCCAGCTAAAAGGTGTCTTTGAAGGTGTGCGGACTTATACCTCGCTGGGAGGTATGGAGGTTGTACCGGAACTGGCGGCAAAACATGGCTTTGCATTGACGCACAGCGCATGGTTAGGACGGGAAGCTGCGGGGAACGACAAAGAAATTGCTGCGCTGATTGATACAGCCAATCGTTATCCGCAAGCGGTGAAACGTGTGATTGTGGGTAACGAAGTGTTGTTGCGCCGTGATCTGAAGCCGGATGAATTGATTGCATACATTGACAGTGTGCGTGGTGCCATCAAACAGCCGGTGTCTTATGCCGATGTGTGGGCGTTCTGGCTCCAATATCCTCAAGTTGCCGATCATGTGGATTACATCACTATTCATATTCTTCCCTACTGGGAAGATGAGCCGGTGGCGATGGAAGAAGCGCAGCAACACATGCTTGCTATCATCGATCGCATCAAGGCACGTTTTCCCGGCAAGCCTATTCTGGTTGGTGAGACAGGCTGGCCGACAGAAGGGCGCAGTCGTGGTCCAGCGCATGCCAATTTGTTGACAGCTGCGCATTTTGTGCGGGATCTCCCTGCATTGGCCACAGCACATGATTTTGACTACAACGTGGTAGAGGCTTTTGACCAGTCATGGAAGGCGCAGCTCGAAGGCACTGTCGGGGCGCGTTGGGGAATATTCGATTCGCACAGGCAATTGAAGTATCCACTCACGGGAGCNNATTGCGATGGCGTTGCTAATATTGTCAAAAAATATTCAGCTCGCTGTTTTGGTAAGCCTGTGGAGCCAATTGTTTGCTGCTGTCATTGTGCAGGCTGTATATAAAAGTTTGCGCCTCGTTATATCGCCGGCATCATTTACATGGACAGAACAACATATTCTTTTCTTTATGGCGGATCAGCATTGGCTGTCTGACGAGAGTGTCTCGTACTGGTACAAATTATTATTGCAAACACTGGCGGAGCCTTTGGCGCACATATGGGGCTGGATGCTGGCGGGTTTTGCCGTATTTTTTTCTGTCGTCTCCCTGGTCTGGGTAAGAGCATTGTTGGCTGGCACTGCTCCCGGGCGTGCAGCTGCGTTGGCGCGCAGTTGTTTTGGGCTGTATGGCATTGGCGCTATTGTTTTTTCTTGCATGTTTTCCACATCGGGTCGCTATATCGATATTCCGTTGCCAATATTCCTGTTGCCCTTGAGCGTCGCCCTGATTCTGTGGCTGTTGCAAAAACAGAATGCCGTTCGTCCTTCCCTGGATTATGCAGTATTCACACGCTGTGAATTCTTTAATCGTCACGCAGTCTTGCTGCTATCGTTGGCGGCGGTGGCTTGCATCTGGGGTGAGGCAGGGGCCATGCTGGGAGGGCAGGATTTTATCA
>DDBK01000095.1 GCA_002333095.1 Cellvibrionales bacterium UBA2034 | reverse complement strand
TCCTTGCGTTCACCTTCACAAGGTCAACATAGACCGCATTGCCGGGCTGTCCAGCCTGGAGCTGCAGGGTATTATCCGTGCGGTCAGTGAAAAAATATCTGTGTATCTCTATCCAAGAAAAAATGCGGTCGTTTCAGCGCCGCAAGCGTCAAGGCCTGCCTGATTCACCGGGTATCTCGAAGAAATATTATTGGGCAGGGCTGGCATTCGTTGCGTTACACAATATAATGCGCCCGCCTTTTCAATAGCTTATGAATTGCCTGTAAGCTGGTCTGGCAAGTCTCTATGGTGGCTGTAGCTCAGTTGGTNNAGGATTGTGATTCCTGTTGTCGCGGGTTCGAGCCCCGTCAGCCACCCCATTATTTTCCCCTGCATTATTCTCTCATCCCCTTTCAGCATCGTAGTCCCTGTTTGTCCGTGCTCTCCATTATTCATCTCAATGCTGTGGTGGCGGGTGAGCATGCTATTTGCTAGATTGCTCCGTCTGTTTCTGTGAATCTCTGCCTGTGACTGAATCTGCCCATCGCCTTGCGTTGCCTGTCTGGTGCAGCCTTCTGTGTCTGGTGTTAGTCGCATTCTGGCTACGCTGGGATGTCTATCCCCAGACATATTTTGCAGATGAGTTAATCCCGCGAGCCGTCGTCAAGCACATGCAGGCTTCGCACAGCCTGGATACCAATTGGGAAAACGCCGATTGGCGCGGGGATTATGCTGGCGGTTTCTACCGGTTGAAGCAATATAACTTCTCCAGTTATCACACCCTGTTGCTGGTGTTTCGTGAGTCGGCAAACATGCTTGGGTTGCGCGATGTGCCTGATCTGGTGGTGTACCGTGCAGTCTCCCTGCTGTGTCAGTTAGCCTGTCTTTTACTGGTTTTTGCTACTGCTTTCCGGTTTGCTGGAGCAACTGCAGGTTTGCTCGCGGCGGCATTTTTTGCCGTTATGCCCCAAGCGGTAGTGGATGCGCATTACGCACGGCCGGAGTCATTTGTGATGCTGCTGGTAGCTTTGGCGGTATGGCTGGCCTGGCGAGGATATGAAGGGCGGCGCTGGCAGTATGGATTGGCAGAGGCTGCTATATGGGGCGTTGCGTTTGCCTGCAAGTTCAGTTTTTTCCCAATGGTTATCCTTGCGGGTGCTGCACAGGTATTCAGGTTCAGGCGTATGGGGCTTCTGCTGTTGTGGTGCGCCAGTTTTATTCTGGGTGTGGGGATAACGGCCCCGTATATTTTACTGGATGCGCCAGGTTTTGCGCATGGCATAGGCCTGTTGCTGAATCAATATGCGCCACATCCTGATTCCGCGCATTGGTTTGATCGATTATTGCCGTCTGCGCATGATTTGTTTCCTTATCTGAATGCATTTTTCAGTATTCCTGTTTTATTTTTGGTTGCTATTTCGGTTTTTAATCGAAATAAAAAATCGCGCTGTTTTTCTATAGCCTCACTGCTGGTGTCATTTTTCTATCTGTTGCTTTTTGCAAGGCAGGGAGTTTTTTTTGAAAGGAATCTTAGTCATCTTTTGCCATTGTGGGCTGTCATGTTTGCGTTGGGGTTCCTTGAAGTATTCAACCTAGTCCGTTTTCGCTGGTATTTCTGGTTATTGGCGATGCTGTTTTTCTTATGGCCCCTATATCTTTCAAGCCAGATAAATGGTTATTTTTTTCGTGATATGGAAGCTGTAAAGCGCAATATTTATGACTATGAAGATGGCATCAAGAAAGAGTTCTCGGCTGGTAAGATCATTCCATTCAAGATGCTGGGTGGTACACAGATAAATGCGATTGCGGCACAGGATATTTTGCGTATTCCCCAACATAAACTCGCAGGAATGGAACAGGTGAAGACTTCTGTCGAACAAGCGGGTTTCAGGCGGGTGGGGCGTATCGGGTTGCCACTGTCTTTTTTGCCATATAACCAGTTGCAGATTAACCATTTCCCGCCTGAATATACGTATTATCTGCGTGAAACGACCGTCGGCAAGGGAGCGAAGCCATGAAGCTTTTCGCTGGCCGTTTTCGCTATGCTGTTTTTTCGGTAATTTTTTTACTGATCATGCTCCTGGCAACAATCATTGCATTCGAGGTTGCGATCCCACGCATATTTGGCAAGTGGTGGCCCTCGATCAATATTGTCAGTAACCCTGACCACCGGATGACACAAGAGCAATATGATGATGTCAATATTGACGGTATTCGCTCGGCGTTAGATGCCGATGCATTTCGCGATGAAGACTTCAATATTATCGTTCTGGGTGATTCGTTTGTTTATGGCATGTTGCTTGGCAGGCAGGATACGATTCCCTACCGTCTTGAAGAGTTGGCACATGCTGCTGGTTATAACAATGTACGTGTCATCAATTTTGGCTGGATTTCTTCTTCGCCGTATCTTTCATTGCGCTTATTGCGTGATATCGGGAAAAAATATAAGCCGGATCTGGTAATTGAAGTGGTGGATATGACCGATTTCTGGGACGATACCTTTTATCGTCGGGCAGTGGAGCGCCGCGGTTTTTTTGCCATTGGCCACTGGTTTCCCGCGACATCCATGTTGTTGGGCAAATGGGGCAGGGAAATTATCCGGCAGGAATGGTACTCGCAGGCTTTGTGGGGGGTGCCCTGGCAGCGCTATTTTGCGATGGAACGTCCCCTTGACCAGACGCGTTCCTATCTTGATGCAGTAGTAAGCAATCTGGATGAAACAGAGCGCTATGTTACTGACGTGTTGCAAGCCAGGTTTATGGTGTTTGTGATGCCGCGCTCGGTGCAATACAGCGAGCGGGAAACGCCTGATGATCACAATGACGAATACACGCGATTAGGGCCATATTCCCTGGAACCTTTCCGGTATTTTGCAGACATCGCTCCGGGAAAATCCTACCCGGTGATTTCCTTGTTGGATGATTTCCGTCATACAACGGTGTTTCCACTGACATTCGAGCATGATCCGCACCATACCTCTGCAGGCAACAAGGAATCTGCACGGTTTATCTGGGAACGGCTGCAGCAGCAGGGCGTTTTGCCCCGGCCGCAGATGCCAATGCCTGCTGGTACGACTTCTCGCTAATTGGTCTGGGTCGGCTTAGCGGGTAACATTCACGCATCGTTTTTCATGCCCCCCTATCATTTCGAGGTACTTGCCCATGGCTATTTTTGAACGTATCGCTGAAACAGCTGACGGTCACCGCCGTCTGGCGTTGGCCAGCCCGGTTACCCTGGAGCCGATCGGTGAGCTGGTGTGTGCGTCGGAAGCAGACGTGCAAGCCGCGGTAGCCAAGGCGCGCAAAGCCCAGAAGTCATGGGGCGCCAAATCCATTGAAGAGCGCGTGCAGCATCTTTTGAAGTTGCGTGAAGTCATTCTTGCCCATCAGGACCTTGTGGTCGAAACGGTCATTCGTGAAACCGGCAAGCCGATGCAGGATGCACTGACTTTCGAGGTCTATGCCGTCTGTGATTTTATTTCCTACTGGTGCAAGCAGGCACGCAAGACGCTGAAGGACGAAGTCATTCGCGCTCCGGGTTTGTTGGGGTTGATGAAAAAAATACACATGATTTACAGGCCGCTGGGTGTCATTGGTGTTATCACGCCATGGAACGGCCCATTTGTGTTGACTGCTAACCCTGGTGTTCAGGCAATCCTGGCTGGTAATAGCGTTGTCATCAAGGGTTCGGAAGTTACACCTTATTCAGCCAAGCTATTTGAAGAGTTGTGCCAGAAGGCAGGTATTCCTGACGGTGTGGTGCAGGTGTTGATGGGTGATGGCCAGACTGGTGCCGATCTGACGCGAGCCGNNCCGATATCAACAAGATTTCTTTTACTGGCTCCGTGGCTACGGGCAAGAAAATTGCAGCAGTCTGTGCTGAACGCCTGATCCCTGTGACGCTTGAACTGGGCGGCAAAGACGCGATGATTGTTTGCGCCGATGCGGATCTGGATAAAGCGGTGCACGGTGCAGTGTGGGGTGGTTGTGTCAATACCGGCCATTTCTGTTGCGGGATAGAACGTATTTACGTCGAAGCCCCGATCTATGATGAGTTTGTGCGTCGTGCCACCGAGATGGCCAAAGCGATTCGTCAAGGCCAGAAGCACGGCGTTAACGAAGATCTCGGTGCGGTGTTCTG
>DDBK01000064.1 GCA_002333095.1 Cellvibrionales bacterium UBA2034 | reverse complement strand
CACTGAATCCTTGTCGGACAGATAAACACTGCGAACACCCCTGTCACCCAACGCATGACGGATCAGCGCCGCCTCCTTGCCCGTGCGCACCAGAATCGCAATATCCGCAGGTTTCAATGCAGTCAACGTTTGCGTGGTATTGTCACGGAATCCTGCCTTGCCTAACCTGGCCAGATTCAACCAGCGCACAATTTCACTCGCAGCGGCTTCCGCCATGCCGTGGCGGTAAGACGGTGGCCCCACAACACAACCTTCCCCTTCACCNNTCCACAGGCAAAAAAGGCACAGGGTTGTGGTCGTCTCGTTTGAAACGGAATGCGCCCTGCACATGCTGTTCGGCAAAAGCAAAGAGATGGTTGACAACATTGACGGCGGCGGCTGTCGAGCGATGGTTGATGCCCAGCGTGTAATGCCGTCCTGCTGTATCGCGCCGCGCTTGCAAATACGTGTAAATATCCGCGCCACGAAAAGCGTAGATCGCCTGCTTGGGGTCACCGATCATCACCAGTGCAGTCTGCAGATCATTACTGGCCACACGGTAGATACGATTGAATATCCGGTACTGTACGGGATNNTGAATATCCGGTACTGAACAGGATCGGTATCCTGGAATTCGTCGATCATCGCCACAGGGAATTGTGCACGGATAGCAGCAGCCAGATGATGCCCACTCTCACCCGCCAACGCTTTATCCAGACGCAAAAGCAGTTCATTGAAACCCAGTTCCGCACGCTGCTCCAGACGTTGCTGCAATGCATCGCCTATCCACTGTGCAGCATGGAGCAAAACCAGCGCATGGAAAGTCTCGGGTTCTGGCGGTTTTCTGTCTTCCCATTCTTTCAACAACGCCAGCAGCTTGAATGCTCGATGTTGCGGCTGTTCGCTGTATCCCTTTTTGAGTTGGAAGTTGCCTTCTGCAAAGTAAAACAGTTTTTTATCGATGCCTGTACGGCCTCCAGTCACACTCCATGACTGTAACTGTGCTAATAGAATCTCAGGCTTGATACCGGATGTATATTTCTGGCCATTCAGCTGTGACCAGAGCGGTGCCAGCAGCGTTTCAATTCCTGCCAGATCAGCAGCCCACGCCGCACGTGCTTTATTTTCCAGCGCATTGCGCTCGGCTTCCCAAGCAGCATATACCGTCAGGTATTCACTCGCCCCCTGCAACAACAATGGCATGCTGACTGGCTCCAGTCGCACACCACGAAATACCGGAACACTGTCTGATTTATGCAGCAAGGGACGGACAGATTCCAGCAATTCATCCGGGCTGGAAACTTTGCTGTGAAGCAACCCAGCTGCTGCCTGATCCATCCCATAAAAAAATTTACGCCAGTAATCTTCAGCAATCTCGGTCAGCAGATCAGACTGGTCTGTCACCAACGCTTGTGTAAACAGACTATTACTGTCGAACGCATGTTCGCGCAACATTCGGTAACACCAGCTATGGATAGTGGAGATCGCTGCCTCATCCATCCATTCAGCAGCGCGCTGCAATTTCAACGCACAAACAGGCCGCTGGTCTGGCGGGTAATCCGCAAGGATGAATGCCAGCGGATCACCTTCCTGTAACGTCCTGATACCAGAAAATATATCCGCCGCTTCAGACAATCTTGCACGAATGCGATCGCGCAACTCCTGACTGGCTGCATCAGTAAATGTCACTACCAGAATATCCGGCGGCAACAAGGGACGAGTAAATGCACTGGACTGATCGCCGTGCCCCAACACCAGCCGCACATACAACAATGCAATGGTGTAGGTTTTGCCGGTACCTGCACTGGCCTCAATCAACTGGCTGCCACGCAAGGGGAAAGTCCGGGCATCGAGTGTCGCACTCATGCAAGCCCCTCCTCATTATCCACAGCACCTTCGTCCACAGCACCCAGCAGCGCAAATAACGGGCGATATATTTTCTCGACCCAGTATTCAAATTGCTGCGTATCCTGCAGTGCATGGAAATCAGACCAACAACGTGCAAGTAACAGTGAACCCTGTGCTTCCCCGGCAATGTGGAAGCCTCCATCGTATGCTTCTTCTGTTTTTTCGGTCCTGTATCCTGTGTCGACTGTATTCGGGACAGGATTTTCGGCACACAAGGCAAACCCCGTCTTACAAGGTGCAGGCAATGGCGTTTTCATACCCTGCGCGAAAGCCGCCAACAAATCGTTGAAACAGGCTTCTGCAAGCGATTTTTCCATTGCAGGCAATACAACAATATTTTCCCCACCGTGAACAATCACCGTCTCTATGGGTGTGTTTGCCAACAAACACTGCAAGGCAAGATGCGCAGGCCACTCTCGCACCAGATGGTAGTACTTCAGCCCATTTCTGGATTCCAGCGTACTGGCCGACAGCACCAACCGGAAGCGCCTGCCTTGTTTTTCATACAACTGTTCAATCCTGTCTTGCACCAGCAGATTCTGGAAAACGTGTTGTACATCTACCGGCTCCAACGGTATAGCGTCCTGCAGTTGCGCAGCATAATGTGCCAGTTGTACATGCAATCCGGATTCGAGTTCTTCCTCAATAAACTGGTTGAATGGTTGCAACGGAAACAGTCCCTGCGCCCGCAATGTCTGGACTCCATGTTGCAGCAAGGGCACGCAGTCTGTAGCAGGATTGATGCGCAATGCAGCACCCAACGGTTGCAGCAAGGCATCACGCATACCCCATGTCTCAAGACCACTCAATGCAAAAGGCTCTACATCTTGCGCAGTCACAGCTTCATCGCGCATGCTGATGTTCAGCGTCTGCCTGAAAAATGCCTCAACAGGATTGCGCAAGAAAGTGCCGAGATCCCTGAGCGTGATCTGCCGGATGTCATCATGCGCCACACTGGCTTCTGTATCGTGGATTTTTCCATCACTGTGATCAGATACCTGATGTACATCCAGCCATTCACGGGCAAACGTGAATAATGGCGATTCAGTAAAATACCGGCGACTGAATGGCTGCAGTGGATGCTCTATTGCAGGCGGCACACAACGCCAGCCAGAAGCAATGTGATCACGTAGCTGGGCTACCAATACTGAAGGCGGCCGTTCGCTGTTGTCACGAATACTGCGTCCTACCCAGCTGATATACAGTTGCTCACGCGCTGATAACAATGCTTCAAGAAACAGATAGCGATCATCATCGCGCCTTGAACGGTCACCCGGACGATAATGATAACGTGTTGCCATCAGGTCAAAATCAGCAGCCGGTTGCCGCCGGGGAAAATCTGTATCGTTCATGCCCAACAAACAGATACGCTTGAAAGGAATGGCCCGCATAGGCATCATCGTGGCGAAATTCACTGCGCCTGCCAGAAAGCGTTGGCTGAGTCCGGGCTGCTCCATGCTATCCAGCCACATGTCACGCACCACATTCAATGGCAGCGGCGCATTGAATCCTGCCGCTTCACACAGGTTCATCCAGTTCTCGAGTTGCTCATCCAGCTTTTCCAGCAACATGGCATCGTCCTGATCCTGCGCCACAAAAAAATCTGTCAATAATGCGCGCAAGCGCTTCACCCACTCAGCGGGCAATGCAGGCACCGACACCATTGCCCAATGCGATTCCAGACGCTGGATAAAATCCAGCAAGTGACCAGCCAGTGCTGCTTCCAGCCCTCCGATTTCATCGTACGGCTCTATGCCTTGCCAGGCATCATGGTTGCCCACTGCATACCCCAGCAGCATACGCTGCAACCCGAAATACCAGCTGTTCTGTGCAAGGCCAGCAGGCAAACCCAGCTGCTCACGTTGCGCAGCATGTAACCCCCAGCGCACTTGTGCACCGCGTATCCAACTGTGCAACGTCGGCAACTGGTTTTCTGTTATTCCCGCCCGGACACGAACGGCAGGGATATCCAGCCAGTCTTGCAATTCACTCACAGTGAAACGACTCTGGTCGATGTGTAACAAGCTATCCAGTGCCAGCAGCAAAGGTTTCTGCGCACGTTGTCCCTGGTCTGAAATAGTGAAGGGAATATAGCGTGGATCACGGCGTTCCATTTGCCCGAATACCGCCTGGATGTGCGGCGCATAGGTGTTGATATCCGGCACCATCACCATAATGTCACGCGGGCGCAGCGTATTATCTTTACTGAATGCATCCAGCAACTGGTCGTGCAGGATTTCCACTTCGCGCTGCGCACTGTGCGCGATATGGCACACGATGGAATCATCATCCGGCTGCCATGCAGTGCGGTTATCCTTGCGCTCGGATAATGAACGCAATGACAGGATATCGCCTTGCAATTGCTGCAAACAACGGTCACCGTCTGGTGCAATAAACAGATCCAGCTTCAGCTTGTTATCGGTAAATAACTTTTCATAACTGTCACGCTGGTCATGCACGTCCAGCAACCGGATGTAATCACGCCCCTGCTTGCCCCATGCAGCCAGCAATGGATGGCCGTGCAAATGCAATTCGTCCTCTTTCACGTCCAGCCATTTCTGCGGCGCCTCATTGCGTTTATAGGCCGTGTGGAATAACTCCCGACCTTCCACAATATCGCCCCAATAATGCTCGCAAGGATTGTGCACACATAACAATACCTGTGACACTTTCGCTATCGCAGCCAGTACATCCAGCACCTGTTGCGGCAATGACGAAATGCCGAATACCACCACCCGGCGAGGCAAATTGACGGGTCGATTTTCGGGATGGATATTTTTTACTGCCGCCAGAAAGCGCTGGTGCACGCTGGCTCGACTGGTATCACGTGCCGGTTCAGGCAAATCCGCGATGATCTTGCGCCATAACGCAGGCTGCCAACGCTGCTCTGCGGGCACAGGCTCCGCACTGCCATCCGGCTTGCGCAGCTGATCGCGCCCCGCTGCCCAATCCTGCAGCCAATCGGCACGATACACCTGATACTGGTCAAACAGGTCTGCCAGTCTGGTTGATAACTGGTAGCGTTTGCGCAACGCCGGATCATCTTCCAGAAAACGCAATACCGGTGCAAAAACTGCATCGCTTCCGGATAAGGATTCCAGCAAGCGCATCAATCGCCATGTCAGGCAGGGTTTATCAAACAGCGATTCTTGCGGCAAGTCACCCAGTACTGCGCGATACGCTTTCCACTGCAATCGTGCAGGTAACATCACATCCAGTGCAGCAGCAATGCCACAGCCACCGCCCACTTCCGCCCGATTCTCCGCCAGCGACAGCTTGAGCCATTGTGCAATCCCGTTGCTCTGCACAAGTATCACTTCACTTTCCAGTGGCGCAAGCGGATGGCGCTCCAGCCAACGGATCGCCACTTCACGCAAATCTTCCAGCCGGTTTCCCTGGATCATCATAAAGCCGGGAGTGAGAGTGCTGTCTGGCTTCACATATACCTCAATATTCCTTGAATGGTTGCCATTGTAAGGCCAGTAAGCGACAGGCGATGTCGCATGGTTTCAACCGACACCTTTGCCCTTCAATGGCTTCACCAACCCCTCCAGACCCTCGGTCTTGATCACCAGCACCAGATTCATCAATTCGCCCAGCTCGCCACGTGGAAACCCTTTCTGCGCGAACCACAGCAAGTATTCTTCCGGCACATCAATCAGTGCCCGGCCAGCATATTTGCCGAAAGGCATTTTTGTATTGGCGATTTTTAGTAAACTTTCCGGTTCAAGCACAGCATTATCACCCTACTGTTGAAAAACACACAGTATTTTTCATAGCACATCTTTCATCGGTAGCAACCGGTAAATACCGGATTTTATCTGCTTGGAAAAAATCACACTGGCATCCGGATTAAAATCTTCTGTTATGTGCCAACTATTATCTGCGTGTAAATCCCTCTCGATACTGTCCGTCAATTTCTTCGCCAATGTAGCATTATCCATAAAAACGCCCACTTCCGTATTGAGATGAGTGGAGCGTGGATCAAGATTGAATGTGCCAATAAAAATTTTCTTTCCATCAATCACCATACTTTTGGCATGAATGGCAAACACCGGATTCTTGTCTTCTATTCTTGGATAGCGTTTCACAAGAGTCGCTTGAATGGCAGGATGCGGCCTGAACTCGTACAACTCAACACCCGCTTCCAACAACTGTTTCCGTTGGTTCTGGTATCCGCTGAATGCCATTACATTATCTGTAGAGGCTAGTGAGTTAGTGGAAATACGCACCTTCACACCTTTGTTGATCAATTGCGTCAGCAGCTCGATACCACCATCCGGAAAAATCAGATATGGGCTCTGGATCAGGACAGAGTGTTGCGCACTGGCAAGTTGCTTCACCAGAAATGATGTGGACTCTCCCCCGCCGGACAAAGAAAATACATTGGCATTTTTACCCGGCGCATCGCTGATAAATGTTGCAGTGCCCCACACCAGCTCCTGCATCAGTGCAGGAAAACCCGCAGGGATTTCAGTCAGCGCCTGCCGGACTTCAGGTTCATAATTCCCTGCATTGGCTGCATAGGCATGCAGGGCAGCCTGATGATGCTTGATATCAGCTACCGTGAGGCCCTGCGAAGCCTTATTCAACAGATCTTCTACGGGTACAGATAATTCGCTCGCCCAGAATTTCTCAAAACTTGCTGTCATGTCACCAACCGCTTTACCCAGCAAGAGGATGTCCCTGTCACGAAAGTTATAGGCCTGATCGTAATCGAAATATTCATCAGCCATATTCCTGCCACCCGTAATGCCCACCGCATTATCAAATATTGCTGTTTTATCGTGCATGCGCTGGTTAACACCCCTGAAATTGGTAACGACATTCAGGAGGCGCTTGACAGTAGACGTCCCCACCGTGTTCTGGGGATTGTAAATCCGTATCTCGACATTCGGATGCGCAGCGAGACACAGCAAGGTTTTATCTTCGGCATCTACCAGCAAATCGTCTACCAATACGCGCACTCTCACACCGCGCTCTGCCGCACTGAGCAAGGCTTCACTGGCAAGGATACCGACATTGTCTGTACTCCAGATGAAATACTGTACGTCAATAGTCTTGCGCGCGTTATGCGTCAACCATGCACGGCTCATCAGTGCCTCTTCACCATATTCCAGAATATAGGCACCCGTAGTGTGATCAAGCCTGGTTTCACAGTCTGTGCAATGCGAACGAATATCTGATACTAGCGTTTCGCCGTACAATGCTGGTGAAAAAATCAGGGCAAATATGAGAAGTAACATTGATGATCAGTCAATCGAATTCGCCGTCAGGAAAAGCGATTTCTGCAAAACGGCGAAAAAATCCTGGTACATAACAGGATCAAGGATAACTTTATTGTTGTATTGGCCATTGGCCCTGACGACCATCTGCGTGTCACCTTTTGGGCGCACAGTGACTGTCATCCGGATCTGGTAGCCGGAGAGTTTGGTGGCTGTTACAGTGCCGAGATCCGCATCCGCCTTGTCAATAACGAAGTTCAGATCCTGAAGACTGGCCACCACATTCCTCACCACCATATTCTTGTCACTGGTATCAAACGCTCGTGTCTGGATTGAACGAACCTGCAATTGCGACTCGTCATTTGCGCCCAGAATATGCCGGTTACTGTTGGCACAACCGGCNNGCCAGCAGCATTGTTGATATCAGCACAGTCAGGCTTGCCAGGATGTACTTCATGTTCGGCCAGATGCAATTCATATTTGGTTAGCCTCAAGAAATACTGATTTTGACAATCTGGAGAAAAAGTCCTGATATATCTCCGGATCCTGAATTGTTTCAACACGCGCTATACGGCCACGATCATTCCACACAATACGCTGGAATGTAATTCTCGCCAGATACGATCCTGGATGGGTACTCGAAGGAATGGTGACAAAACACACACGAATTTTCTGCGTTTTATCGATAGGCGGCGCAGCACCAGTCAGTATGGCAACGGCAATCATGGCAGCGACCTGGCCGCCATCGGTTGCATCCGCATCCTTGGAAGCAACAAGCAGGCCAACATTTTTTTCAGTTTCATCAATCAGGTAACCCATATCCTGTAGCTGGGCAGCACCTGCAGACAACAACTCAACCTCATCTTTCGTTTCAAACTTTCTGGTTTGCATCTTCCTGATTTCAAGACTGGACTGCGACAGTTTGAAAGCATCCGGCGGAATAGACACACAACCCGCCAGAAACGCGGAAAGCACAAACATAGCACTCAATTTGCGCATTGGTGTGTGAAACCCGGAATCAGAAACTGGATGAGTTATATGAGAAATCCCTGACCAGACCTTTGTTGTCGAACTTGATAACNNGGTCAACGTTTTCTGGGATTGGGATCTTGCGCCCGAGTTGGTATTGTAATTTCCACCCACCGCCCCACCAGCAGAGCTGCCGCCTCCAAGAATCAGGGACATTACGCCACCTGAACTGGATGAATAAACGGTATCTGTAGAAATCTTGTCATATACCCACACTTCACGCCGCTGTTCATCCGTGGTCACGATATTCGGTGAACCCAACACCTGCACAACATCACTGCCGGGCATGCCGACACTGATCTGGCGCTGCACTTTGCCTACTGTGAGTTTATCGGCATCATCCCTGACTGCATTTCTATGGTCTTCAGCATTCATACACCCTGTGACAACTGCAATCACGAGCAGCACAGTAGCTAAACGAAATATATTCATGTGATGTCTCCGGAATCAATCATCTGCCGATCCACTATACAGTGGAGAAAGGCTGTTGGGGAACTGCAGCTCAACCAGCACCCAACGCATCAGGATCGACTATCCATGCCGACTCATGCGCCTCAGACCATCGGATAACCAGTCTGCCGTCCCGCAAAGCCTGCATCACTTGGTTGCGCCGTGAGTCCAGCGAGTCAAAGTC
>DDBK01000005.1 GCA_002333095.1 Cellvibrionales bacterium UBA2034 | reverse complement strand
CGCAATGGCCTTCGTGCGCCCAGTGCATCCAGATACTGCTGATCCCGCACAGTCAGCTGTGCATCATCGCTCAATACTGTGCTGCCGGCGGTAATGATGGCGCAACTTTGCGCGCGCAACCGTTGTACATCCTGTCGGGCTGCTTCACCGGTAATCCACAGGGATTCGCCGGAAGCCATGGCGGTGCGGCCATCCAGACTCATCGCCATTTTCACGCGCACAAATGGCAAGCCGGTTTGCATGCGTTTGATGAAGCCAGGATTCAATACCTGTGCCTGATGCTCCAGCAGTGGACCATCAACAGTCACTCCTGCATCGCGTAATGTTTGCAGCCCATTACCAGCCACTTGCGGATTGGGATCCTGCATGCCGTACACCACACGGGTTATGCCAGCTTGAATCAATGCGTCGCAGCAGGGGCCTGTTTTGCCTTGGTGTGAGCATGGCTCCAGTGTCACAAAGGCAGTAGCGCCGCTGGCAGCTGCTCCTGCCTGTTGCAGTGCATGGATTTCTGCATGCGGGCCGCCCGCTGCAACGTGCCATCCTTCAGCGATGACCACACCGTTTTTTACCAGTACACAGCCAACGCGGGGATTGGGTGATGTACTGAAATGGCCGCGTGCCGCGAGTTGCAGCGCGTGGGCCATATATGCCAGATCCGTACTCATAGACTTTGTTTCTCTTGTGGACTTTGTTTCTCTTGCCGTTATTTGTCTTGTTCGGGTTGCAGGCGATCGATCTCGGCGCGAAATTCATCCAGATCCTTGAAATCACGGTATACCGAGGCAAAACGCACATAAGCTACCTTATCCAGTTTGCGCAGTTGCTCCATCACCTGTTCGCCGATTACCCTGGATGACAGCTCCCGTTCGCCTGTGGCCTGTAAATTGTGTTTGATGTGCGTGAGTGCGGATTCAATGTCTTCCATGCTGACAGGGCGCTTTTCGAGCGATTTCTGCATGCCGGCGCGTAGCTTGTGCTCATCGAACGGCACGCGAGAGCCATCGCTCTTGATAATGCGCGGCATCAGGAGTTCTGCAATTTCATACGTGGTAAAGCGCTCATGGCAAGACAGGCATTCGCGGCGTCGGCGCACCTGATCCCCTTCGGCCACCAGCCGTGAGTCGATTACCTTGGTATCTGTCTCTGCGCAAAACGGGCAGTGCATGATCGTGTGTTCCTTGCTCTACAATGGCGCTGATTGTAACGGTGAACCTGCTGTAATTGTGAATCGACTGTAATTGTGAGAGTCAGCCATGAGTGAAACAAGCCATTTTTTCGCCTATCTGAGCAAGCTGCGCTGGATCGAGCGGTGGGGTATGAAACGCAATGCAATTCGCGAGAACGTGATGGAACACAGTTTCGAGGTTGCCGTGGTGGCGCATGCGCTGGGCGAAATCCATAACCGTGACAGTGCAGACAAGATTGATCTGGGCTTGCTGGTATTGACTGCCTTGTATCACGACGCCTCAGAAGTCCTGACGGGAGATCTGCCATCCCCGATCAAATACCACAACGACAAGATCAGGGATGCCTACAAGGAGGTCGAGCATGCGGCTGAGCGCGAAATGCTGGCCATGCTGCCAGCGACCCTGCAAACCAGTTACGCGCCGTATCTGTTGTCAGAACAGGTTAATCCTGCTGTAAAACAATTGGTGAAAGCGGCGGACCTGATTGTTGCCTACACAAAATGCAAGGCAGAGACGGTCGCGGGCAATCCCGAGTTCAGCAAAGCCATGCGTGATATGGAAGATAAACTGTTGCAACTGCAACAGCCGGAAGTGCGTGAATTCTGTGAGATTTTCTTGCCGAGTTTTGAATTGACCCTGGATGAGTTAATCAGGCCACAGAACGATACGCATTAACAGAGAGTTGCCTGTTGAAAAATACCTAGAGTGGGCAGCTGCCGCATATGGGATTCAGCGTATCTTTTCTCATGTGGGCAAGGCGCAGCTCCTGATAGGCAGGTCCGTTCCAGTTTTTCTCGAAATCGTCCGTGAGGATGTTGAACAGCCCGTGATGTGGCTGGGTGCGTGTGCAGCACGGATTGACATTGCCTTCAGCAGTGATGTGTACAGAGCGGTAAGGCCACTGGCAGTTACCAATACGCCTCTTGGGAATTTTGTAACCAACCAGTATGCCGCGCAATGCAAGACGGAATTGTTGTTTTTTGAGAATAGTGTGTATTTTGCTGACGCATTGTAATGATTGGTTTATCCGTATCGATGTTGCCTGATAATCGGTATCGCCTTTCATTAACCAGTTTTCCACAAAACTGACAGCAAGATAGTCAGTGGATAGATCGATACATAAAGAACCGATTTCTGGAAGATTTTGATAATTTTCATGACTGACAGTGCTGTTGATACCGATAATCACATTAGACCGCCCCTGATTCCTTTCCTGGATAAGGAGCCTGGTGCCAGCAATCACTTCTGTTAGCCCTATTTTTCCCATAGGGCGAAGGCGGGAAAATTCATCAGGGTCTGTTGAGTCAATGCTGATACCGACATCATAAACATAATCATGAATCAGGTTGCGTATACGCTGGTCCAGCAGCAGGCTGCCGTTGGTGATAATCCATATCTTGATAGACTTTGCACGGGCTAATTTGAGGATGTCTTCAATATGCGGGTTGAGGNNGGTCTCGCCTAGACCGATAAGTCTTATCGCTGTTAGATCGGGAAGGGTATCCAGAACCTTGTGCATGGTCTCAAGTGACAAGTCATTTTTTAAATTATCGTCAGCAAGGCTGCTGCGTGAACAAGTGCCGCAGGTTGCATTGCAGCGTGTAGTGGGTTCCAGTTCAATATAATCCGGCAAGGGTACTCGCAAAGCAGGTTTGCGGTGATACATGCCAATAAACATGACAAGTTTGCCAATTTTACGCTGGAAACTCCTGATCATGACGCTTGTTTTGCGGGTATCAGGTTGCTGGTATCTTTGGGGGTTTTCCGCACTACCTGATAATCAATTCTGGAGGGGGCGTTTCCTCTGAAATCATAGTGAGGCCAGCGTCCTTTTGCGTAATAGCGCGAAGGAACATTTGTCGAGAGAGAAGGCATCAGGAAAAATTTTATTACGTAAAACATATCCCAGAAAATTGCACCTGTCCTTAATCCATACACCAGTCTTCGCCAGATAAATCCTGGATTGAATAATACAGCGCGCTTGTAAGCGATTTGTGTGTATTTGGCGACAATTTCTTTGCTGAGGTGGTCGTGTGTAAACAGGGATTCATTTGAATATGTATAGTAGTCATCCCAGTTGTAAGAGTTGATAATATTTTTTTCGTGATAACGGTTAAACATTTCAGTGCCGGGGAATGCCACCGTCCTGCCAAATTTTATCATTTCAAGGGGGAGTTCGCTGGCAAACCGGATGGTGTCCATCATTGTTTCTTCAGTGTCTGCAGCAAGCCCCAGCATGAAAAATCCGCTGGTTTCCAGTTTGGCTTTGCGTGCAATCCTTGCAGCCTGTTTGCCTTGTTCTATGCTTGCTTTGCCGCCTTTGCCAAATGACTTCAGGATGGCATCATTGCCTGATTCGAAGCCAAACGATACGCGGTAACAGCCAGCCTTGTACATTTTCTCGAAAAGGCCCTCGTCGGCACTTTCAACGCGTATACCATTGGTGCAGGTCCAGGCAATCTTTACGCCTGCATCTATGATGGCATCACAAACACGCGATGCCCATTCCTGATCAGACGTGAAGATGTCATCCACGAGTACAGCCTCGCGGAAACCAAGAGACTCAAGTTTTTTGAGTTCTGCAGCGCAACGCGCGGGCGATTTTTTTCGATAACCCAACGCCATCGTCATTTTGCTGGCGCAATAGTCACATTTGTAAACGCAGCCCCTTGAAAACTCGACGCTGGCCACAGGTTGGTGTCGTGCAAACAAGCGTGATCCATGTTTGCGGTAGATTTCCTTGTCATACAATTCCCATGCAGGGAGCGGCAAATCATCCAGATTGGCGATGGGTGTTTGTAACTCAGTGGACAGAATTTGCTCGCCGTCCCGGTAGTAAAGCCCCTTGATGTCTTTAGGTGGTTTTCCATCACAGTATTCAGCAAAGGATATGTCAGCTTCACCCACCAGCACGGCATCCAGGCAGGATTCCAGCAAAGATTCTCTCGGCAATGAAGAAACATGGGCGCCGCCACCAATTACACGCACGGAAGGACAAATATCTTTGGCGAGCACGCTGATGTCGCGCAACTGGTTCATAAGGGGTGTTGTGGCAGTGATGCCGATCACGTCCGGTTGAAATTCCAGAATGCGTGTTTTTACATCTTCAAAGTTGTAAGGCGTATAGGAAAGATCCAGTATTTCCACGGTATGGCCGCGTTGCATTGCACTGGCAGCAATGGTGGCCAGCCCGAGTGTTGGAAACACAGGATTGGTAATGGCACCCTTGCTGCCGCTGTAGCTAGGTACGTAAGAAGGGTTAATGAGTAGTGCGCGTGCCATTAATCTTGACCTGCCTGTAATTTTTTATTGGGCGGCATAATTCACTTCACTTTGTGCGGGTTAATGCAGCAGTACTTCTACCACTTTAACCCCCCGCCCCGTTTTGTGCCACCCGCGTCAGCAATGTCGCCTGCGCGCTATAGATTCAGTTATTTATTAGCGGTAAACCGGATGCCTGGCACACAGTGCTGCCACTTTCTCGCGTACGGCAGTAATGACAGTTTCTGCATCACCATGCCCTTGTGATTGAGCGTCCATGGCATCAAAGATATCGCAGATCCAGTGTGCCAGCTCGCGGCACTCTGCTTCACCGAAACCTCGCGTAGTACAGGCCGGCGTACCGATACGGATGCCGGACGTCACCATCGGCGGACGTGGATCATTCGGCACAGCATTTTTATTCACGGTGATATGCGCACGACCCAGTGCAGCATCTGCTTCTTTTCCATTGATGCTCTTGTCGATGAGTGACAGTAAAAACAAGTGGTTTTCAGTGCCGCCGGATACAACCTGGTAGCCGCGCGCCATGACTGTCGCCGCCATTGCCTTTGCATTGGCCAATACCTGTTTCTGGTAGTTGGTAAACGATGGTTGCAACGCCTCCAGAAAGCACACTGCCTTTGCGGCAATAACGTGCATCAGCGGGCCGANNCAGCGCTTCCTTGAACGCCACCGCCTTGGCCGCGATCACGTGCATCAGCGGGCCGCCCTGGTTGCCGGGAAATACTGCAGAATTCAGTTTCTTTTCGAGCGCTTCGTTGGCACGTGCCAGAATCAAGCCACCGCGCGGACCACGCAAAGTCTTGTGCGTGGTGGTGGTGACCACATCAGCAAATGGCACCGGGTTGGGGTAGATGCCGGCAGCGACCAGACCGGCAACGTGTGCCATGTCCACAAACAGGAATGCACCGACCTTATCGGCAATAGCGCGGAAACGTGGGAAATCCAGCACGCCGGAATAGGCCGAGAAGCCAGCCACGATCATTTTGGGTTTGTGCTCAATGGCAAGCCTTTCGACTTCGTCATAGTCGATCAGGCCCGTGTCGGGGTTCAGGCCGTACTGTACAGATTTATACAGCTTGCCGGAGAAGTTGACGCTGGCGCCGTGGGTGAGGTGACCGCCATGGGCCAGTGACATGCCGAGCACCGTGTCGCCCGGTGCGCACAGGGCCATGTACACGGCGGCGTTGGCCTGTGAACCGGAGTGTGGCTGCACGTTGGCGTAATCTGCGCCAAACAGTTGTCTGGCGCGGTCGATGGCCAGCTGCTCGACCACGTCAACGTATTCGCAGCCGCCGTAGTAGCGCTTGCCGGGATAGCCTTCGGCGTATTTGTTGGTCAGCTGCGTGCCCTGTGCGGCCATCACAGCGGGGCTCGCATAATTCTCGGAGGCGATCAGCTCAATGTGGTCTTCCTGGCGTTTTTGCTCGCTCTGGATAGCGGCCCACAGGGCAGGGTCAAACGAGGCGATGGTGATATCTTTGCTGAACATGAACGGCTCCGGGCTGGCAAACAACAGATCAAAACAGAGCCGGCATTGTACACGAGCGCCCTGATTCGGGCAGAATGCTGTGATGAGTCAACAACCTGCCGTTATGCCGACAATGCCTGCAACAGATCATCACGTTGATGCCCGGGGTCTCTATTGCCCAGAGCCGGTAATGTTGCTGCACAAGGCAGTGCGTGAGGTGGGAGAAGGGCAGCTGATTGAACTGGTTGCGACTGACCCGTCCACACAGCGCGATGTACCAAAGTTCTGCCATTTCCTCAGCCATGAGTTGATTGAACAGACGCAGGATGGGGAAGTGTTCCGGTATCTGGTTCGTAAAAAAATGTCGGGGTCCTGATATGCGTTTGCTGCACACCATGTTGCGCGTGACAGACCTGCCACGCTCGATTGCGTTCTACACCGATGTACTTGGTATGACACTGTTAAGGCAGCAGGATTACCCGGAAGGACAGTTCACGCTTGCGTTTCTTGGTTATGGTGCTGAATCAGAAAATACCGTTATTGAATTGACGTATAACTGGGGTGTGAGCCAATACGAGATGGGAAATGGTTACGGCCATATCGCCATTGCCGTAGATGATGTGCAAGTTGCCGTGGACATCATGCGAAGCAAAGGTGCAAACATTTTGCGTGAGCCAGGCCCGATGAAAGCGGGTACTACAGTCCTGGCGTTTCTGGAAGATCCGGATGGTTACCGTATCGAGCTGCTGGAGCGATAATCAGTTCGCCTGATAGGCAATTTTTGTGATGCACAACCGCTGCAATCCCTGCGGAGACTGGAATTCAAATTCGTCGTCCAGCAGTTTTCCAATGGCGGCACGTGCCAGGGGTGAATCCATGCTGATCCAGTTTTTTGCCGGGTCGAGTTCATCCGGGCCGACGATCCGGTAGCACTTCTCGTTACCATCTTCATCTTCCAGCGTGACCCATGCACCAAAAAATACCTTGTCTGTCTGGTCGGGAATGCGATCAACAACAGTGAGACTCTCAAGCCGTTTACTCAGGTAACGCACACGGCTGTCGATTTCCCGCATGCGCCGTTTTCCATAAATATAGTCACCGTTCTCCGAGCGATCCCCGTTCTTGGCCGCTTCATGCACGGCGGCTGTGACTTGTGGTCTTTCCACCTTCCACAGTTGGTGCAATTCTGTGCGCAGTCTTTCCGCTCCATCGGCGGTGATGTAGGCAGAACTTCGGGGTTGGGGAGGGCGGTAACGGCTCATCTGGCCTATCATAGCAAACAGATCGTCTTCCAAGATTGAAGGGATAAGGAATAGCCGCTATGAATGCAATCAAGAAAATCGGGTTTGGCATGCTGGCACTACTGGTCTTGCTAGTAGTGGGCGTTATTGTTTTGCAGGTCTTGATTGATCCGAATGATTATAAAGAATCGATCAGGCAACGGGCTGCGGAACAGGGTATCGAGCTGGCAATAAAGGGGAATATTCACTGGTCATTTTTCCCGGCACTGGCATTCACGATGGATGACGTGGATGCAGCAGTGCCGGTGGGCGACAATCGGCAAGCCCTGCACATTGGCCAACTCACGATGACACTCTTGATGGCGCCGTTGATGGACAGAAAAATCGAGTTTCGCAGCGTGGAGATTAAAGATGCGAATGCACAGTTGGGTAAAACCGGAAGCCAGTCGCAGAGCCTGAACGATATTGATCTTCTCATTGAGGGCCTCAACAGCAGTGGCCGGCCGTTTCCTGTGTCGTTATCCCTGGTGTATGTGCATGATGCATTGCAAGTGCCGATCCAGTTAAAAACAGAAGCCGCTGTCAATCTTGCAGAGAAGCAATCTTTTCGTGTTGTACTTGATCCACTCGACATTACCGTGGATAAAAATACTATCAATGGCAGTATCCAATGGCAGAAAGGCACACCAGATCACTTGGCCATTCATTTGAAAAGTGACACGTTGCTTGTGCAACATTCAACACTGGCCAATGTGCAGCTGGATGCAACGATGGATGGAAAAAAAGTCACGCTGCAAACATTGCAGGCCGATGCTTATGAAGGCCGGGTTCGCAACAACGGTTCGATTGATCTTTCAGATGAAAAAGTGGCCCAGCTGCGGCTAGATACAGAAATCAAGGGTGTCCAGCTGGCGCCATTGCTGGCAGACTGGCAGCAAAAGCCCTCCAGGATACTGGCCGGCAGCTTGCAGCTGGATTCCCGTCTGACCGCCATGCCATTGAGTCGGGCTGGCATACTCAAAACCTTGTCTGGCAATCTGCAATTCTCTGTGAGCGGGATGGTCATTGATGAAATGAATATTGAAAAACGTGTCTGTGAAGCTGCTGCCCAACTGGATGGAAAGTCATTGTCGGCAAAGCAATGGTCTGAAAAAACAGAATTGCGTGACACGCGTGGTACAGCGCAACTCCAGAACGGGATAATGTTTTTGTCGCCACTGGCGGCGAAGCTGGATACATTGGATCTTAATGGTATCGGTCCGGTAAATTTGCTCGATAATACGATGGATTTGAAGCTGGATCTGAAAGCGGTTGATGACCGGCAGGCTGTCAATGCTTGCGAGATAATGAATCCACGTCTCGCAGCAATTAGCTGGCCTTTGCGTTGTCGTGGAAATTTTTCTACGCAAAGCGGCAAGGAGCTTTGCAGTATTGACCAGTCGCGTCTGGATAAACTGGTGTTGCAGGCTGCCGAACAGAAGCTGGGTGAAAAACTCAAGGAAAAAATGGGTAAGGATGGTGAGAAGCTCAAGGATGCTCTCAAGGGATTGTTTCACTAACCTCCGGCCAGTTTGACTTTAAAGCCACGCTTCTCCAGTTCGGTTTTCAATCGGTCACGCTGGTCTCCCTGGATTTCGATTATCCAGTTCTTGACGGTGCCGCCGGTGCCGCACAATTGTTTTAACTGCTTCGCCAATGCCTGCAGTTCAGCGTCCGGCAACTCGAAACCGCCCAGTGTTGTCACGCCTTTGCCATTTCGCCCTGCTGTTTCACGGCGAATTCGGATAAAACCATCACCCTTGGGAGGCATGGATGGTAACGGGTCAATTGACTTGATCTTGCCTGTTTCAGTTGAATACACCAGCTTGCTATCTTTCTTTCCCATGGTGATCACCCTTCTGTTACAACAGCAATTTTGCCGAAGTGGGTGCGGCTTTGCATGTGTTTGTGTGCCTGTTCCACCTCATCGAAGTGAAACACCGAATCGATAACCGGACGAAATTCTGCGCTCTCTACCCATTGCCAGGCATGCTGGCGAATATCTGCAGCAATGGCTGCTTTCTGGTCAATACGCTGTGAACGCAGCGTGGAGCCGGTCAGTGTCAGGCGTTTCATCATCAGTGTGGCTATGCTGATTTCTGCCCTTGACCCATTCAGCACGGCAATATTCACAATACGGCCATCTGTTGCAGCCAGTTTGATGTGTTTGTTTACTGCATCCCCACCGAGAATATCCAGCACAACATCAACACCCTGTTGTTGTGTAGCGAGTAACAGTGCCTCAACAAAATCTTCCTCGTGGTAATTGATGGCAATTTCTGCGCCCAGTGCAATGCATCGCCTGCATTTTTCAACGCTGCCTGCTGTTGTAAAAACCCTGGCGCCAGCCAATGATGCCATCTGTATAGCAGTGCTCCCTATGCCGCTGCTGCCGGCCTGAATCAGCACGGTCTCGCCGGATTGCAGTCTTCCTCTCTGGAAAAGATTATGCCAGACGGTAAACAGCGTCTCGGGCAGGCAGGCGGCTTCAGCTGCATTGTAATGTTGTGGCCACGGCAAACATTGTGCGGCGGGTGCAAAGCAGAAGTCGCTGTATCCTCCACCATTTGTTAATGCACAAACGCGATCGCCCTCGTACCATCCCTGCACGTTTTTGCCGCACCGGATGATGGTGCCGGCGATTTCCAGACCGAGAACGGGTGAATCGCCTGGTGGAGCCGGATACAGGCCGGCGCGTTGCAGCAGATCAGGGCGGTTAATGCCAAAAGCCGCCACTTCAACCAGAACTTCATCGTCAAGAATATCGCGCAGGTTTCTTTCAGCAATGCACAGGGGTTGGTCAGCAAGATGCTGGATAAAACGCTGCTTCATACAGCATTCTTCATGGGGGTAATTACGGGAGGGATGGGCGTGTCAATTGTGTCAGCAATGGCGCGCAATAACTCCACGGATTCTGCTGTGTAATGCCCGTCTGTTTCAATGGTAGCGCAACAGGCTTTCAGAAGACGGGGCTTTGATAGTGCCTGTACGCGATGTAAACCGCGCACGGCCTGATCCAGTGCTGTCATGTTATCCAGTACGCTTGTATCAAATGCAGCGGGCGGCAATCCGAGAATTGTCCAGCCTGCTTCAAAGTGTTGCTTTGCTTCAGTTGTATTGCTTTGTGTAGCCAATGCCAGGGCAGACAGTACAGTGACACAACTTTTTTCTGCAGCAGCCAATGACAGTGCATTGCCGGTTTGTTTTTTATCATCCAGATGCTGCCGTAGCAGGCGATACAGTGCCCATTCAAATAATGAGATTTTTTTATCGATCTGGATTTGTGCTATGACTGACTGAAAAAACTGGTGGCGCTGGACTGTGCTCAGTTGCTTCAGGCCGGGCATACACAAGTCAATCAGCGGGAGTCTCAGTGTTACTGGCAGTTGTTGTATGTCGGGGATGATTTTCTCGCACAATGAGTGAGTGCTGCCGGTTGTTGATTGCTGAATCAGGGCGAGATGCCTTGCAAGATCACCGGCCTGTTGTGCTGCAAGCAGGCTGTGCACGATCGCACTGGCTCCCCAGCTTTCCCGCGCCAGTTTCTGCAGGTTATCAGGGATGCTGTCAATCGTTTTGCGAGCCTGCACAATATGTTCACTGGTGGGTGAACCGATGGCATCCAGCGCAGCTGCCACGCCTGTCGCTGCAATAGTGGTTGCGGCAATACCCGCGTTAATACTATGGCGCGATGGTGCGATGTACTGGATTTCGCCGTTGACAATATTGACGTGCGCCGGGTCAATCTGGATTTTCTGCACGTTGACACTTGAAGTGTCAATGGCCGGGAAGTCGCCATCCCAATGCGGATCTATTGCCTGGATACGTTCCCCCAGTGGTGGATGGGTGTTGAACCATGAAAAGTGGCTATGGAGTCCTTCACCAAAAAAAAGGTGGCTGATTTGTGCAGCGTTGGGGTGTGTTATGCCCGATCCCATTGGGTTGCCGCCTATTTTTTTCAGCGCGCCTGCAATGCCATCGGGATTGCGCGTAAATTGCACGGCAGATGCGTCGGCCAGAAATTCACGCTGGCGACTTATGCCCGCCTTGATCAGCTTGCCAAAAAACGTGCCGCAATAACCTATGATGACCAGCCCAATGCCGAGAAATATCAACGGCCCGGCACCGCGGCTGTTACGGCTGCTCCTGTGGTTCTGGCTATCCAGTAGCAAACGCCCCATCAAACCAATAAACAGAATGCCGTGTAGCCAGCCAATCAACTGCAGGTTGATTTTCATGTCGCCGTTGAAAATATGGCTGAACTCATGCGCGATGACCCCCTGCAATTCATCGCGGTTTAACAATGCAATAGCGCCGCGTGTGATGCCTATTGCAACATCATGGCTGTTGTGTCCTGCCGCAAAAGCATTGATAGAAGCATCTTCCAGTAAATACACAGGAGGAACAGGCACCCCGGAAGCAATTGCCATCTCTTCCACCACGTTGAGAATCTTGCGCTCATCCGTTTGTATGCTGGCTCGGTCAAGTAACTGACCGCCAAGCAATTCCGCCACAGCAGCGCCGCCTGCGCGTAATTGCTGCATTTTGTACAAAGAAGCGAGTGTTACAACAAGGGTGATACCAATAGCGATATAGGCCAGCGTATCCCATGAAAATGCGGACCATATATCGCCGCGCAAAGTCAGCGCTGTATTGCTGCCATAATGCAAAGCCACCATCACCAGCAGTTGCGTCAGGCCAATCAGGCACAGTACAGCTATGCCAAACAACAAGACCAGCCAACTGGTCCGGCGGCGTGCATTATCCTGTGACTGAAAAAAATTCATCAGCTAACGGGCTTGTCAGTGAAAGTCGCGTGCTCAGAAACTGACTTTCGGCGCTGCCTGTATTTCCTTGTGGTCTTCAAATTCCAGCAGCGTGACATCTTTTGAATGACCAAAAAAACCGGACAGGATATTGGCAGGAAAAGATTGCCGCGCGGTGTTGTATTCCGTAGCCGCATCATTCAGCGCTTGCCGGGCAAAAGACACTTTATTCTCGGTGCTGGTCAGTTCTTCCGACAATTGCATCATGTTCTGGTTCGCCTTCAGGTCAGGATAGGCTTCCATCGTGACATTCAGTTTGCCGAGTGCACCGCCGAGCTGGTTTTCGGCGCGCGCCAGTCCTTCAATGGCATCTGCGCTGGATGGGTTGGCAGCGGCTTTCTGTAATTGTGTTTGTGCCGCATTGCGTGCCGCGATCACCGCTTCCAGTGTCTGGCTTTCGTGTGCCATATAGGCTTTGGCGGTTTCAATAAGATTGGGAATCAGGTCATAGCGGCGCTTCAGTTGCACATCAATCTGTGCAAAGGCGTTCTGGTGGCGATTTTTCAGGCTGACCAACCTGTTGTAAAGACTGATGGTATACACGCCGATCACGGCGACGATAATCAGGAAAATCAATCCGCTGCTCATGGTGGTCTCCTTCCTAAGGGTTATTTAACTGAGAATCATGGTTTGAAGTGTATGCCTTCTGCTTCATCAATAGTGAATTCAGCGCCATTGGCGAGTTTGCTGTCATCCGATGCCAGAAACAACAGCATCGGTGCGATATCTTCAGGGCCACACAGTTTGCTCATTAGCTGGCCGCGTATTTTTTCGTCATCAATGCCATCAAACATGCTGGTGATCATGCGCGTAGCAACACCTTTCGGGTGTACAGAATTGCAGCGCACACTCTTACCCCGTTCGCGGCAGTAGGCAGCGGTGCTTTTGGTAAGTGAGCGCACCAAGCCCTTGCTGGCGCTGTAAGCGCAAAAAGTGGAAATAGCCATGTTGGCAGAATTGGATGAAATATTGATGATCGAACCGCCGCCGCTTTTTTCCATTAATGGAATAGCCAGTTTGCAGCCAAGAAAGANNGTCGCCGTTCACTGCCTGCACGCGTTTCCAGTCTTCGAGTGATGTGTGTACTACATCGCCGACGAGCAGAATGCCGGCATTGTTGACCAACACATCCAACCGGCCAAATTGCCGGATAGTGGCATCCATAATCGCCTGCCAGCCCGGTTCACTGGTGACATCGTGCTGTAGCGCTATGCTGTCTGCGCCAATGTCTGCTGCAACCTCGGATACGGCGCTGGCATTGATGTCTGTCAGTACCAGTTTCGCTCCTTCCTGTGCAAACAGTCGTGCTGTTGCAGCGCCAATACCACCACCAGCACCGGTAATAATAGCTATCTTGTCTTGGAGTTTTTTCATTGGGATTTCCGTTACAGTCTGGATGCTTCAGGACCAGTCAAAACGCTGGTCAATCAATCGGAACAGTTTTTCATTCAGTGGTTGGTAGTATTGTAGTAATTCGTTGCGTATTCCCTGGTCAGCCTCCCCGTAATGCCCAGGTTTGCGTGGCCAAAGGTCGGTGGGCCTGAATCCAGGATCAATGCCAAGAAAATTGTACAGTTCTGGCAGCATGCTGAAAGGTTGCTGGAAAAAATATTCGCTGCTGTAAATGGCAATGTTGGTGCGAGGAAAGCGTTGCATAAAAGGGGTCAGTTGCTCTGCATAATGGCCGCGCCGACGGTAACTGAAGCGTTGTGCAGCGCTGAAAGTCAGTAAGTGGCCTGCCGCCAGTGCATCCCAGTCTGCGCGCGTGCGTTCTTCTTCTACTTCCAGTGCGGCCTGTAAGGTCAAGCGATCGTGGTGGCGACGAAATTCCTGATGGTAGTGGGAGATGGCGCGATCAGCAGGGTTGCGCAATAGCACGATCAGTTTTGTCTCTGGACAGTGTTCGACTATCCGCTGTGNNTCTCTGGGCAGTGTTCGGCTATCCGTTGTGCAGCCAGCGGGTGTGCCATGTAGAACGGTGAGGCTTCCCCTGTAATGAATCCTTCGTGGCAATGGGGAAACTGTTTCAGGTACCAGTCGTGGTCGCGTCCGTAGTGTTGGTCAAAGAAATGCACTTCCTTGCGGGCGGCTTTCAATACCTGGGGATGTTGGCACAAGGCGCTGTAGAGGCTGGATGTGCCGCCTTTCTGGGTGCCAATGATCAGGAAATGCGGTGACTGCATGGGTGTGTGATCGGGCCGATCAGAGGATCGGGCCGTTGGGCAGGAAACGGTTGTCACTGTTTCCCTTGATCCACAGCACCATGTCGCGGGATAGCGGGGTGCCCCGTTTCTTCAACAGGCGGGCAATCCATATCACCGGGGATTTGTCCCCGCCATGCCAGTGGGGCAGCATTTGTTCCGCAATGGTGAAGAAGCGGACCAGGTCCAGAAGGGCGCTCTCCTCCAGATGCTCGATAGCCTGGTGCCACTGTGAGGCCTCCAGTTTCATCATCTGGCTCGCATTGCCGGGTAGTGAGGCCTTCTCCCATGCGGGGAGGGCTGTCCAGTTCCCTGCAGCGGCAAATGCCTGGCAGCGAGCCAGTACATCGGGTTCAATCCGGTAAACCAGACTTTCCGAGCCATCTTCCGGGTTCCAGCTGCCAAGGCTCATAGGGGGCTTTTCCTCAATATATAGGGGTAAACATGCCTTGTGGCACAGATATGAGCCCCATTGTAGCCATTTAAATTACCGACAGAGCCAAACAGGCACGATATGTGTGCAGGCGGGTAGATATTTTAATCTGTTTGTAATAGTCTGCACCGGTTTTACGGCATTTGATGAATTTTTCACATTTGCCTTTTTGCAGCATCCTTTATCAATCGCTCTACTGACCAAAGGTTTCATAGGAGAAACACAACATGAAAAACAGACTGATGGCTACTATCGCTGTATCCGCTCTTGCCATGGGCGTGAGTGCAGCCGCACAGGCCGATGCACATGCTTACGCAGGCGCAGGTGTTGGCTATATCTACGGTGACAACAGCGGCAACACTATCGGTGGTCAGGTGGGTTATCACTTCAACAAGGACATTTCCGCTGAATTGTCTTACTACGACACCATCAGCCAGAACGAGGCCGATATCACTTCTTTGACTGGTGCATACCGCCTGTGGGGCGATACCACCCAGATTCTGGGTCTGGTAGGTTTGAGCAACGTAAACATGGAAGGTCAAAATGCTGACAATGGCATTGCAGCCAGCGTAGGTGTTGCCCTGTCTCACTACATCACTGACCAGGTAGAAGTACGCGCTTCTGTACAGAGCCTTGTATGGCAGCATTTTGATGAAGATCTTGATGCAACTGCTACCTTGGCGCTGAACTACCATTTTGGTACACATCAGGAAGCTGATGTAGCCGACGAGCCAGAGAAAGTGGCGCCTGCAGTGGTCATGACCAAAACCCTGCATGCACATTTCAGCACTGACAAGAGCATCGTTCGCGCTGATGACCGTGTAGAAATCGTGTCTGTTGCTGAGTCAATGAAACAGAACCCTGGTAGCACTGCTACTATCGTAGGTCACACCGACAGCACAGCTTCTGAAGAATACAATCAGGGCTTGTCTGAGCGTCGCGCTGAAGCCGTCAAAAACGTAATGGTTGAAGAAGGTGTAAACCCTGAAGCGATCGAAACGTCTGGCCGTGGTGAACTTGAGCCAGTAGCTGAAAATGATACTGCTGAAGGCCGTCAGGAAAACCGTCGCATTGAAGCGGTTGTAACTGGTCTGCCAGAGTAAGTTGATAGACGGTACCGAAGAAGCCCGGCATGCCGGGCTTTTTTGTGCCTGTTGTTTGCTTGTTTACTGCAGTTGTTTGCTGTTGTTGTAGACTGCCGATCATTTGAACGGAGACCGTTTGATGAGCACGACGCTCTACTGGCACGATTATGAAACATTTGGGCAAAACCCGCGCTGGACAGGGATAGCCCAGTTTGCGGGTATTCGTACGGACGAAGACCTCAATGAAGTCGGTGAGCCATTGATGGTGTATTCCCAGCCCCCGCAGGATACCTGGCCGGATCCAGTGGCCTGTTTGATTACGGGTATCACGCCACAGCATTGCAGTCAGCATGGTCTGTCCGATCATCAGTTTGCCAAAGTGTTACTGCGTGAATTGGGAAGGCCAGGTACGTGCGGAGTCGGCTTTAACAATATCCGATTTGATGATGAGTTCACCAGACAGCTCCTGTACCGCAATTTTTACGATCCCTATGAGCGGGAATGGAAAAACGGCAATTCGCGCTGGGATTTACTCGATGTATTGCGCATGGCGCGCGCTTTGCGGCCAGAAGGCATTGTGTGGCCTTTTGATGAACAGGGTGCTCCCACGATGAAGTTGGAGCGTCTCACTTCAGCTAATAATATCGAGCACGTTGGTGCGCACGATGCACTGGTGGATGTGCGCGCAACCATTGCGATGGCACGCTTGCTAAAAAAATCCCAGCCACGTTTATACGATTTTGCATTCCAGTTGCGCAGTAAAAAATTTGCAGCGGAGCAGCTGGATTTGAAAAGTCATCGACCTGTATTGCACACATCGGGCAAACTGGGCGGCAAGTCTTTGTTCACGTCGTTGGTGATGCCATTGATGCAACAGCCGGGCAATAACAATGGTGTGGTTGTGTTCGATCTCATGCAGCATCCTTCGGCATTGATTGAACTTCCTGCAGATGAAATTCGTAGGCGTATGTTTACGGCTACAAAAAATATGGAAGAAGGGATTGAACGACTGGCGCTGAAAACGGTTCATCTGAACAAATCGCCCATGGTGGCGCCGATGAGTTTGCTGAATGAGCAGGTAGAGGCAAGGATTGGGCTGGATCGTGCGCGCTGTGAGCAGCATTGGCAGATATTACTTCCACAGTTACAACACGTTTGCCTGAAATTGTTGGATGTTTTTTCACAGCCTTATGAGGCGACGGTGCGTGATGCGGAGTTTCTTATCTATGACGGGTTCTTTAATGAGCAGGACAAGCGTGAGCAGCAAGCGGTCAGGCGCGCCACAGAGCAGGAGCTGGCGACCCGCAATTTTGTCTTTTCAGACCAGCGGCTGAGGGAGTTATTGTTTCGTTACCGTGCGCGTAATTTCCCTGCTTCGCTGTCTGCAGAGGAGCGCGCGCAGTGGCAGGAGTTTCGCCATTTTCGTCTGCACAACAAGATCAGCGAGGACTGGCTTACACGCGAGTCATATCTCGCTAGAATTGCTGAATTGGAACAGGCCAATGCAGGCTCTTCTGAGAAGCTGGCAATACTGTCTGCCCTGAGGGCATGGGAACCGGAGGTTAACTGATGCATTTTCCAGGATCACATATTCTGTCTATCGCGCAGTTTACGCGTGAAGATATCGAGCATGTTTTTGCGGTAGCAGATCGTATGGAGCCTTATGCCCAGCGCAAGAGGGTCACTCGCGTTCTGGAGGGAGCTATTCTTGGCAATATGTTCTTTGAAGCCAGTACGCGCACTCGTGTGAGTTTCGGTTGTGCGTTTAATTTGCTCGGCGGCGATGTCCGCGAAACCACTGGATTTGAATCATCCGCGCTGGCCANNACAGCACGGGTGCTATCCGGCTACAGTGATGTGATTTGTATGCGTCATCCTCAGGCAGGATCCGTGGCAGAGTTTTCTGCTGCCAGCCGTGTGCCTGTCATCAATGGTGGCGATGGGGCTAATGAACACCCGAGTCAGGCGTTGCTTGATCTCTATACCATTCGCAAGGAAATTGCGTCGCGCGGGCGAACGTTGCCGCAGCTGCGTATTGCGATGATCGGGGATCTGAAATATGGCCGTACAGTGCATTCTTTATGCAAACTGTTTTGTCTTTATCCCACCGTTCAGGTCACGCTGGTTTCGCCACCTGAACTGGCAATGCCGGCTGAATTGGTTGAGATGATGCGAATTGCGGGTATCAGCGTGACAGAAACAGACCAACTGGAAGCGAGCATCGGGAAAGTGGACATTGCCTATTCCACCCGCATCCAGGAAGAACGGTTTGCCAGCAAGGCGGAAGCCGATTTGTATCGGGGAAAATTTCGCCTTAACCAGCAAGTCTATACACAGTACTGCGAACCCAATACAGTAATCATGCATCCGTTACCACGCGATTCCCGCGCGGAAGCCAATGAGCTGGATAATGATCTCAATGAAAATCCCAATCTGGCTATTTTCCGGCAAGCGGATAATGGCGTTGTCATCCGTATGGCGCTATTCGCGCTGATTCTGGATGTGGTGGACCAGGTTGATAAATACGCACTGGATGTGCGCTGGTTTCGTGGGAGATAGTTAAAAGTAAGGCCAACGCGCTGCAAGGATGGAATATTCCTCCAGCAACGCTGGCCTTTTGCTTTGTTAGCCTTTTTCTTTACCGGGCTGATTGCGCGAAGCGCTTGTCCAGCGTCAGCAAATTGCCGGGAATGTTCATGGTGTCCAGTGATGCGCCCATGGCTTCCAGACGATCTGTGGGGCTGGGGTGTGTTTGCAACAACAGGGCCATCGCACTGTCTTTTGCAGCACGGGCTTCCAGCTTTTGCATCACAACAACATATGCATACGGGTCATAGCCAGCTTTTGTCATGGTTTCCAGCGCGGCTTTGTCGGCAGCATACTCATCACTTTTATCCAGGCCGCGTGCGTAAACTTCCCTGGATGCATTCACCACACTTTGTGCAAATTCGCGTTGTTGTGCCGAAGTTTGTCCATTGGTGGCCGCACCGCCAACAAAAGCGCCGACATCAAGCGCAGCCCCAAGCAGGTTATTACTGCGCATGGCGTTGATGTAATCCTTGTGTGTGACGTGCGCAATCTCGTGCGACAGCACGCCAGCGAGTTGTGCTTCATTGTCCAGCATGTTGAGAAGGCCGCTGGTGACGAATACATAGCCGCCCGGTGCTGCAAAGGCATTCACGTCATCATCAGCCAGCACACCAAAATGCCAATCCAGTTGTGGACGTGGGGTGCTCAGCGTGAGCAAACGCCCTACACGATTTACGTAGCGTTGCTGTTGTTGCACGGTGCTCAATTTTGAAGCGCCAAGTAATGTGCCGGCCATGTGCCGGCCAATCGCTTCCTCTTCCTGAACAGGTGTCTCTGCTGTGCCCTTGGCGAGCTTGTCGCCAGCATCAGCCAGCGGTGTGAGATCGTAACCACCCACTTGCACGCCGCGCATTTCAGCGCAACTCAAGAGAAAGGCAGAGGAGAAAATTGCGACAAATTTGACAAGAGAATGTATGGATCTCATCAGCTTATCTCCTTGGTGCTGGCAATCCGCCAGCTTGGCCAAATTGGCGTGCTTCATCGGCACTCACCCGGTATTGATCCAGTTTGGCAACTTCAGCCGGGTCTTCCTGTGCCGTTTGCAAATCCTTGCGGTTCAGGCCGCGTACACCGGTCGCCACGGTGGTACTGCTTCGGGTGGCCTTGCCGAGGGCTGCGAGCCCGCTCAGGGTGGATTCACCGCCGGATGCAGTGCCGCTTTGCAGCCGCACATTCAGCATGCGAACCCAGCCTTCACCTTGTGAGGTCTTGACCTGATACCAGGCACCTTGCCGCGTGCCGATCTGTACAGCTTGCCCTGCCGGCAACTGGCTGACGGTGCTGGCATTGGCATCCGGGGAGCTCTTCAAGTCGGTAGCGATGGTGGTCTGGCCGGGATCAGCATAGGCAAACAATGCTGTCGACAACAACAGGCCCCCGAGCAGCATCGGTGTGGAATTGACTGGTTTCATGTTGCTTTCCTCCGTGGTTCATAAATATTGACGGGTTCCTCTCGGCCTTTCACCTTGCACGAACCGTGTGGTGTGAACAAGAACGTGTCGCCGCACAAATCACGTGTGGCTTGCGATACCAGAATGCGTGCGATGCCCTTGGTCATCCCTTCCAGCCGGCTGCCCAGGTTTACCGTGTCTCCAATCGCCGTGTACTCAAGCCGTTGCTCGCAGCCGAGCATACCGACCACTGCTGACCCAGAGTGTATGCCAATGCCTACATCAAAGTCTGCCAGTCCGCGTTCTAGCCGGAAACGTTCCAGTTCATCCACCATGTCCAGCGCTGCATTCACTGCGTGGATGGCGTGGTGGGTATCGGGGAGTGGCGCTCCCCAGAAGGCCATGATGGCATCGCCGATGAACTTGTCCAGCGTTCCTTGGTTCTTGAAGATGACGCCAACCTGTTGGGTAAAGTAGGCGTTCAGCAGGGACATGATCTCTGCAGCAGTGGTTTTTTCTGACATGGATGTGAAGCCACGAATATCGGAAAACAGTACGCTGATTTCACACTGCTGGCCCGCCAGTGTCTGCTCGTTGAGCCCTTGTTCAGCCAGTTGTTGCACCACAACAGGGTCGAGGAAACGGCCAAACATCTCGATGGCCGCCTGGCGTGCTGCAAATTCTTGCCAGTAGCGCAATGCTGTCCCCGTGCCCAGCAGTATTACGCCTGCCAGCACAGGTGTCAGTATGGGCAGCAGCAAGTGGTAGCGTACGGCCACGAGACTCGACACCAGTAAAAATATACTGAGCAAACCGAACTGCAAAGCGGTAGCCAACAAAGGTTTTTGGCGCTGTAAACGCCAGTACAGCCAGAGCAGGAGAGGTAGGCCCAGTGCCATGCCATGCCATGCCTGATAGGTTAGCCACTGGCGGTTTTTCAGATTGTCGAAGGTGTTGGCCAACAGGTAAACGCCCGGATACTGTGCGTTGACCGGTGTCGGCCGCAAATCATGCAGCCCGGCTGCTGTGGCGCCAACAAATACGATCTTGCCTTGCAGATTTTGTGCAGTGCCGTTTTGCACGTTCTGCCAGATATCGGCATAGCTGTGTTTGGTGTACGGAGAATCCTTGCCGTTGCCGGACCATGCAATGCGCAGCGGAGATGGCACGCCAGTGGTGTCCAGCTTGAGGTGATCAGCTACCACTTGCGGCAGTGACAGGAGCATCCAGCCCTGCTGCAGTTGGCGCGTCCGGTAGTGACGGGAAATGCCATCGGAGTCCGCCAGGTAATTGATCAGGCCTAGATGCCAGTGATCGGGTGAGCCCATGGCAGGCAGCAGTAAATCACCGCGTGCATCCGCCAATGCGGTTTCTGTACGGTGGATCGGGAGGCTGGCCGGATAACTGTCGAAGCGACGTGTGCGCTCCGGTTCTGCACTGTTCATTAACAGGCTGGGCAGGAAAATATTGTCATGCTGGTCCAGTACTTCACCAAAATACTGGTCGAATTCCGGCCGCTGGATATCCGGTTCACTGAACCAGATATCGAATACCACCGCTCGAGCGCCCTGTGCCAGTAGCCATTCCGCCAATTCGGCGTGAGTCGCACGCGGCCATGGCCAGCGACCCACGGTATCGGCCATGGCGCGCAGGCTATAGTCATCAATGTCGACCAATACGATATCCGGATCTGCCTGATCGCGTTGTGCCTGATCGGCAGTCAGTCGATCCAGCCACAGGAAATCCATCCGCGCAGTGGCAGGTAGTAAGATCGGCAATCCAGGCACAAGCAGCGCGAGTAACAGGGCCAGTGTTAACAGGTGATGGGTGAACCGTGCCGGCATGTGCTGTCAATCCTTGTAGTGGCTGCGTGCCTTGTAATGACAGCGTGATTGTAGCAGTCTGGCCGCCATTATCTGTCTCCCGAATATGACTGAATATTGCCCATGAAAATTGTATTTACTGCGATTGCCTGCCTGTCATTGCTCTGTTGTCCTGCCGCGTATGCACTTCGGCTGGATGAGCCTTATACCGTTGAAATTGCCGTCGCGAACCAGAGCGCAACTGAACGGTCAGTGGCTGAGCGTTCAGGTTTGCTGATGGTGCTGGAGCGGCTCAGCGGCCAGCCACTGGATGCTAATCCGCAGGTTAAATCAGCACTGGCAAAAGCGGAGAATTACCTGCTGCAATTTGCCTATGTGCAAGACCAGACTGCTGCACCAAAAGGACAACCATCATCATTGGCTGCACAAACTGCATGGAGGATAAAACTGGTTTTTTCACCGGAACCGGTGAATCAGTTGCTGGATGCTGCGGGTATTCCCTTGTGGCCGCTGGATCGCCCGCGGGTCATGTTGTTCATGGTGAACGAACAGGCCACATTGTTGCCGCTGCCTGCAGCGGATGGTGTTGATGTCATTACACCGTTGGTGAAGATCGGGCAGTTGCGTGGCGTGCCATTGTTGGTGCCGGATCCTGCTGATCAAGACATTACTGTCGCCGCTGATGTGCAAAGTTTGAATACCGTTTCTCTCATGCCGCAAGCTACACAACAAAAAGCGGATGCACTATTGCTGGGAAATATAAGTGGCAGTGATGCATCGGGCTGGAGCGGGCAATGGGTTTTGCATTTCCAGAATCAGGATCAATCGTTCCAGCAGAAAGCAGCGACGTTCCATGCACTGGTCGAAGCTGCCTTGCGCCAGACGGCTGCTTATTTATCGGGTAGCTACCTCAACAGTACCATTGTAGATACCGGGCCCGCCCAATTGCGTTTGCAGATTGACGGTGTACGCACATACGCAGCTTACATGCAGTTGCGTCAGTATCTTGAAAAACTCGAAGCGGTACAGCGTGTTGGCAACACACAGATCAACGGCACAACAGTGATTGTGGATGTGGATGTGAAAGGCCGCGAAAGTTTTCGCAATCTCGCTTCATTATTCAAATCCCTGCAATGGCAGGAAGAAATGTTGCCGCCAGCAGGCAGTGACCCATCGGTGCGCCCTGTATGGCGCTACCAGTGGATTCAATAAGGAGAAATGGCATGACATTGTTTACTGATAACAGCCAGACAATCGGTGATACCCCGCTGGTAAAACTGAACAGGATTACTGCGCATAACATTTATGCAAAAGTAGAGAGCAGAAATCCTGCAGGTTCTGTCAAATGCCGTATTGGCGCTAACATGATTGCCGATGCAGAACAACGCGGTGTGTTGAAACCTGGTATGGAACTGGTAGAGCCGACCAGTGGCAATACTGGTATTGCATTGGCGTTTGTTGCTGCCGCAAAAGGTTACGGTATTACCTTGACCATGCCTGCGAGCATGAGTCTGGAGCGTAGGCAAATCCTGAAAGCTCTTGGCGCCAATCTGGTGTTAACAGAGGCGCCAAAAGGCATGAACGGTGCGATTGCCAAGGCGCAGGAAATTGTCGCCAGTAATCCTGCGCAGTATTTGTTGTTGCAGCAATTTGAAAATCCGGCCAATCCGCAAGCGCATGAAAAAACCACTGGCCCGGAGATCTGGCGCGATACCAATGGCAAGATTGATATTCTCATCAGTGGCGTAGGAACGGGCGGGACGATCACGGGNNGTAGAGCCGGAATCCTCATACATGATTCGCGCAGCAAAAGATGGCAAGGAGCCGCAACACACCCCACATAAAATCCAGGGCATTGGTGCCGGCTTCATTCCGAAGGCGCTGGATCTTGCGATGGTGGATCAGGTGGAAGCTGTCAGCAATGACGATGCCATGTTATGGGCGCATCGCCTGATGAAAGAGGAAGGTATTCTGGCGGGCATTTCCAGCGGCGCTGCAATGGCCGCGGCCGAGCGTGTGGCATCACAACCTGAAAATGCCGGCAAGTTGATTGTGGTGGTGTTGCCAGATTCTGCCGAGCGTTATCTCAGCTCACCGTTGTTTGAAGGTGTGTTCAGCGAGCAGGAAAAAGTGCAGTAATCGCTATTCGTTGCATGTAGATATCACTCAATAAAAAAGCGAGGTTTGTAGCCTCGCTTTTTTTGTGCCCGTTTTTTTAGCACTACAAAAGATCAATCCTTGTCTTTTTTGTCTTTTTTGTGTTTTTTCTCGCCCTTGTGTTTGCCGTTGTCATGTTTGTCTTTGTCGTGCTTGTCTTGTTTGTGCTTGACGTCGTCGTATTTTTTATCGTTATGTTTGTGATGGTTCTGCTGCTGTTTGTGCTGTTNNGTATTCCTCTTCTTTATCCTTGTCGCCGCTGTCACCCATGTTTGCGCCCAGCGCGCCACCCAGTGCAGCGCCAACGCCGGCACCTACCAGCTGTCCAGTTTCCCCTCCTAGCGCCTGGCCTGCCAGGGCGCCACCTGCTCCACCCAGCCCGCCCCCCAAGGCTGCTTCAGTCTTGTTGCCATCATCGGCAGCCACTGCCCC
>DDBK01000019.1 GCA_002333095.1 Cellvibrionales bacterium UBA2034 | reverse complement strand
TTGTTTTCATCGCACAAATAATGCACCGGCTTGCCGCCTGCCAGGGATGTTGAGGCCGTCCACAACGGATAGTCCGGTGCCGGAATCAGGATTTCGTCGCCAAGGTCACATAGCCCCATAAGCGCCATGGCGATCAGTTCGCTGGCGCCATTGCCGAGGTAAATATCGTTTATCTGCACGCCTGGGATGCCCAGACGCTGGGTTTCGTGCATAACTGCCTTGCGTGCAGCAAACATGCCGCGAGATTCACTGTACCCTTCTGCTTGTGGCAGGTTGTACACCACGTCTTTCAGTATCTCGTCTGGCGCCATGAATCCGAAAGGCGCAGGGTTGCCAATATTCAGCTTCAGGATGCGCTGGCCAGCTTCCTCCATGCGGTAAGCTTCTTCCAGTACCGGGCCGCGGATGTCATAGCAGACATTTTCGAGTTTTTTTGATTTCAGGATCGTTTTCATGGGGCCGCCGTGCGGTCACTGAGAAAATACAGGACTGACATTGTAACCTTGGGAGGCCAAAAAGACAGGGTATCGGTGGTTATGCAGGAATCCAGGAGGATTTGCCTATAATGACCTGGTAGCAGACCAGAGCCAGCTTAGCAGCTACAGCTTCACAGCTACAATTCACGGAGATGTAATGAGCAGCCAGCACCAGAAAATATCATTGCCCGTTCTGGGTATTCTGGCATTGGCTATTGTCGGGCTGGTTTTTTTTGATATTGTTTTTCTGGATCGGACTTTGCAGCCATCCAATATTGTTCCCTACATGGGAAAACCTGATGGCTGGCAAGCGAGCTCCGCTTTCATTCCTGCATTNNTATTCGGCATCGGGAACGCTAGGGCCAGAAGTGCTGGTTGATATCAAGTTTTCTCCGCACACACTGATTTCAGCGTGGTTTTTTGATGCATCACCTGCCAGTTTCGATTTTGGTCTTTTGATTATCTATTGTGTGGGTGTCTTTTTTGTATTGCTGGTTCTTCTTGAGATATTACAACTGGGCTGGCTGGCAGCATTGGCAGGCACGTTTGTTTATTTGCTGAATGGATTTGCATTGCCGAACCTGAATACCCATATTGGGCAGCCATATTTTTTCTCGCCTGTGTTGTTGTTTTCAATCCTGTTTTTTATACAGAAGAATAGTTTGTGGCGCTGGTTTTTTCTGGTTCTTTCCCATGCAATTTTATTGACGATCAATATTTTGACAACGCTAAGTATTGTATTGATCACTGTGCATCTGCTGGGACTTGTTTATTTTATTTTTGGGTCAGGTGACCGACGCCGGACAATCCTGGAAGTTTTTCAGTATGGCGTTTTGATAATTTCAGCAGTAATAGTTGCATTCATGTTGGTTGGTCCGCTTTGGTTTCCGATTGTGGATTCATTTTTTGTTACCGACATGGTCGGCGATTTTAATACGAGAACAAAATGGGGATGGACGCGTAGTATTGATAGCCTGCTATCTGTTTTTACGCCAAGACATTTCTGGGATAATGGCAGCCATATCCCGCGATTTTCTATTTACCCGCAGGCTGGTCTAGAAAGAAATGACAATTTGATCGCCTATTTGGGCGTTGTGGCATCGCTTGTTGCCAGTTGTGCATTTGCAAATACCAGACGGCAATATCTTGCAGTCATTTGGCTGGCTTGGGCGCTGCTGGTGTTGAGTTACATGCGGATTTTTGGTTTTTCTGAATGGATGGAATATGTTCCCGTCCTCCGTTCGATTGGAGGGCAGTATTGGGGCTGCATGGCCGCAGTGGTAATGCCTTTACTGGTGGCTTTCGGGTTGCAGAATATCCGTCTTGGCAAAGTACCTGTCATCCCGTTGTTATTGGTGTTGCTATTGCAGTGGTCTGCATTTGCCTGGCTATGGTGGCGGTTAGGCTGGCCAACAATTTCTCTGTATTCGCACTATGTGGTGCTCTATTTGTTTTTCGGGGCATTGGCAGGTGGCTTATTGCTTCTGGCAAAAAGACAATACTTTAATGCATCCTTGATGGCGGCGCTGGTGTTGATTCTAATGCTGGTAGAGCTTCTTTCTTATATGAATACTGTGAGGCCATTCCGTTACAGTCCGCTGGATTCTCCGCCAGAATATATCTCCTTTCTGCGGCAGAACATTGCAGATGGTCGGGTGCTGAATATCGGTCAACACGGAACGCTCTATCCGGAATATGGCGCGATGTATGGCGTCAAGCAAGCAGATACGCAAAATCCAGGGCTTTTCCCATGGTACGAACATTTCTTTGAAGCCTACTTTGGTAATGACACATTTATGTTTCTGGCATTGGATGGTTCAGCTGAAAGAAAGCGCAAGAAATCTTCACGTAAGATGCATGATCTGGATGAAGCAGCTTTGGATGTAGCGAGTATAAAATATGTATTGGTGGACGATTCTGCAANNGCGCCTGCATCGCTGGGTGAAAAAATGGATGCCACTCGCCTGGATGGCCGGGCAGATATTTTGACTTATCGCAATACGGAAGTGATCGTAGCAACCGAAACAGATGATGCTATGACGCTGGTGTTGTCGGATGTCTGGCATCCGTCCTGGAATGCCACGGTGGATGGTGTTGCTGTTGAGGTTGCGAGAGTGAATGAGGCTTTCCGTGGCATAGCATTGCCTGCGGGCAGGCATCAGGTGCGTTTTTATTATGATCCGCCAGCCTTGCGCTACGGCATTTACGCAATGTTTGTGGCTGCTTTGATGATGTTGCTTCTGTTAGTCTTGCGCGTATGGCAAGTGAGGGCAAAAAATGAACGATAAAAATCTTACGCCGGAACAGTTTCATATCTGTCGTGAAAAAGGCACTGAGCCTGCATTCACGGGTAAGTATTGGGATTGCAAGGAGGACGGGCTTTATCTGTGTGTCTGTTGTGGTCAGGCGCTCTTTGACAGTGCTGTGAAATATGATTCTGGCAGTGGTTGGCCCAGCTTCTGGCAACCGGTTAGCAAGAACGCCATTACGGAAAGCAGGGATACTGCGCATGGCATGATCCGTACAGAAGTGGTGTGTAGTCATTGCGCTGCACATCTCGGGCACGTATTTGCCGATGGCCCAGTGCCTACCGGATTACGTTACTGTATTAATTCGGCATCATTGAATCTGGTAGAGCGTAAGGAGGATGTGTGATGAGCAAGTCAGTGTTTGATTTTTCAGCGACTACCATTGATGGCCAGTTTCTCGACTTGTCGGCGTATAAGGGCAAGGTATTATTGATCGTCAATACAGCAAGCAAGTGTGGCTTTACCCCGCAGTACAAAGGGCTGCAAAAAATATTTGAGCAGTACGTTGAGCGGGGATTTGAAGTGCTGGGTTTTCCCTGTGACCAGTTCGGTCATCAGGAGCCGGGCAATGAGGCAGACATTAACAGTTTTTGTGAAATGAATTTTGGGGTCAGTTTTCCANNCAGAGGCGCCCGGGCTATTGGGCAGCGAAGGCATCAAGTGGAACTTCACCAAATTCCTTGTGGATCGTGAAGGCAGGGTGGTATCCCGCTATGCGCCAGCCACATCGCCGGAGTCGATTGCCAGGGATATTGAAGCCTTGCTCTAGGACTTTTGCCGCAAGTCTTTTGTTACAATGCGCGCCATCTTTTGAAGCTCATCTGACAGGGGCGACCATGGCCGCAGCAAAAACCAAGAAAGCAGGTAAATCAGGCATCAAGAAAGTCGTACTGGCTTACTCCGGCGGTCTGGATACTTCCATCATCCTGAAGTGGTTGCAGGAAGAGTATGGCTGTGAAGTGGTGACCTTTACTGCTGATATCGGCCAAGGTGAGGAGCTGGAGCCAGCCCGTGCCAAAGCCAAGGCGATGGGCATCAAACAGATCTATATTGATGACCTGCGTGAAGAATTTGTACGTGATTTTGTATTCCCGATGTTTCGCGCCAATTCTATCTATGAGGGCGAGTATCTGTTGGGTACATCGATTGCGCGTCCGCTGATTGCCAAGCGACTGATCGAAATTGCCAA
>DDBK01000156.1 GCA_002333095.1 Cellvibrionales bacterium UBA2034 | reverse complement strand
CCATATTTTTCGTTCATGCCTGTTTACGATGGCTGCAGTGTTTATGTTTGCTGCTGTACCCGTGCAGGCAGCGGGAACTTTCCGGTTTCTTACTACTTCATTGCCTGACGGCTCAACCGACAGCGAATATTTTGCCCGTGTGATGACTGCCAATGGCACCGGAAAAGTGCAATTTGAATTGAAAACGGGTTGTGGTGCGCAGTGTGACCCGCTGCCTACAGGTCTATCGCTGGATCCACTCACTGGCGTTATTTCAGGCTTGCCGACACAGCCTGGAAATTTTGATGTGACAATCGTTGCGGATGATGATCTCACATCCATTGAAATATTTTTCAGTAACTTTCATATCAGTGCAGCGGGCGGCAATAGCGGCACGTCGATTACCACTGCGTCATTGGTTGATGGGCGTGTAGGCGTTGCTTATGCATTAACGCTTTCAGCTGCAGGTGGAACCAGTCCTTATATCTGGGCAGTGCAGGATCTGCCTGCCGGTATTACCCTGGACGGGACTGCCGGTGCGCTCAGTGGTACGCCGTTAGTGGCGGGCACGTTTTATATCACGCTGTCGCTGTACGACTCAGGCGGCAACCGTATTTTTACTACATTGCCCCTGACAATTTATCCTGCCGATACAGCGCAACCACCTACTTACGACTTCAAATTTGACACCTATGTGCTGAATAGTGGTGAGGTAGGAACTGCGTATACAGATGAATATTTTGTGACAAATGAAGATGGTGCAGTCACGTATTCGGCTACTGGCTTGCCGGATGGCCTTACGCTGGATTCGGCTACCGGGATTGTGTCGGGTACGCCCATGTCAGCCGGTACGTTTTATGTATTGCTCACTGCCACAGACGGCGGNNGACGTATGCCGCTACAGGTTTGCCGCCGGGCATTACGTACAACAGTGGCACAGGTGAATTGGCGGGAACATCATTTGATGTGGGCGTGTATCCGGTGATATTTACTGCTACAGACAGCCCATCTGGTGACGTGTTGACGCTATCTTTTGATTTCATTGTATTGCCGCCAGGCGGCGGGGATGCAAATCGCCTTGCCGTTAATTTGTGGATCAAGAAACTGTCGGCAAAGGTAAATGCCGATGTGACCAGTGCACCGAATGACAGCTGGCAAGCGCAATATATTTATAATTCAGACCGGCGCACGGGGCAGATTTTCAACCCGCTGACACAATCTGTGTTGCTGGCGTTGGGCAATAGTGCAACCACCATTCTGTCTCCTGCTTTCACGCAGTCTTCCAGCGGTGTATTCAGTTACAAAACAGCGAAAGGTGTGCAGCCTGGCTTGCAAGTAAAAGGCACGCCCACCAGCCAGAACCTGACAATAAAATTTACCAGTACAGAGCTGGGCATCACCGCATTCCCGGCCGAGATGGTGAGCAACAATATTACTCTTGGCGGCAAGGGCTACAAGCTGGAAGCCTTTCTGGATTCCAAAGGTAAATTCCTGCCAACATCCTCCTATCGCAGTGCCAGCTTTGTGGTATCGGGTGCTAGCGCAAAAGACACTGGTAGCACTAAAGATAATGCGACATTAAGCATGTATCTTGCGGATCCTTCACTGCTTGCTGATTTTGATTTTGCTGTGTGTGATAGCAGCAACAAGAACTGCAACCAGCCAGTTGTGAAACTCAAGTTATACGATGGCGTTAATGTGTTGCTCGACAAGGATATCACCAGCCTGGTTGCCGCCACTCGCATTGAAGACAGCCATGCAGTGGTGAGCTACAAGATGAAAAAAGTAGTGAAGACTGATCCTGCAATGGAAAATATCCTGTCAAGCTTCAGTTTCGACAGCAAGAAAGGGCTGCTGAAAATCTCTTTGAAAAATCTGGTATTGGCATCGCCACTGGATGCGTCGCAGGCGCATGTGGGGGTGGAACTCACCATAGGAAGCATGAGTTATTTCACCTCGGTGACATTGTTCGAAAGCAAGCTGGGCAGCCAGGCTTACAACAGCAAGATCAGCAAATACGCATCGCCGTTCCTTTGATGTGGCAAGGATTACTTTGCAGATTGTGTAACAGAGACCTCCGTACTGTTCTCTGCGGGTAAAGTTTGCACTAAATATTCGTGTGCTACTTTGCGAAATGGCACGTCATCAGAAAAAACGCTTTCCAGGAATGCAAATACAGCGATTTTGGTGAACAGATGCTGGCGGCTGGCTTTCATGGCTGTCGCCGGCATATCACCCGAACATGGCATGGTGCGGTCGCTCAGGTCAATGCCGTATTCAGCACCATCCAGACCGGGCATGAATGAATTATTATTGTCTCCTGATGTGGCCGGCAGGTTCTTGCGCAATTCACGGCAGCCAATGCTGTCTGGATTGGCAAAAAAACGCATGAATGTGGATGCAGGTTGGGCAAAGCCAGCGTGTGATGCATTGTGCAAGTTGACGAGAATGCTGCCGGGCACTTTTTGTGGAATCGATGCGGCATTTTTATCAAACGGTACCATCGCATCACCGCTGGCACCAATCATCATGAATGGCACGTTATTGTTGGCAAAAAAATCGGCCGTGAACATCGCGGCTGGTCCTGCAATGGAAATGGCTGCTG
>DDBK01000016.1:9373-9822 GCA_002333095.1 Cellvibrionales bacterium UBA2034 | reverse complement strand
ATCTTTTCGTTGCCTACTTTTTTTCGCAACCCAAGCAATGTGGTTTCAATCGCTGTCGGGTGGTGGGCAAAATCATCATAAACCCGCACACCGTTTACATCACACAACAGCTCCAGCCGTCGCTTCACACCTGCAAAATGACTCAGTGCATCACATGCAGTTTCGGGTGCTACACCAACATGTCTTGCTGCAGCAATGGCTACCAATGCGTTACTCACGTTATGCTCGCCACTATGTGTCCATGCCACCTCACCAACCAGCTTACCTGCATGAAATACGCGAAACTGCGACCCATCTGTTTTTATATTTTCTGCGCGCCATGTTGCCTGCTCGCCACCCACGAATTCACAAGGCGTCCAGCAACCCATGGCCAGCACATCATTGATGGGCTGCGAAGTGGCTGGCGAAATAACCAGACCGTTCCGGGGAATCGTGCGCACCAGATGATG
>DDBK01000016.1:0-9304 GCA_002333095.1 Cellvibrionales bacterium UBA2034 | reverse complement strand
TGCATGCCGGCATGCTCCAGTATCCAGGCCAGCATGGTTGAGGTGGTGGTTTTACCGTGCGTGCCCGCCACCGCCAGCACCCAGCGCCCGGGCAACACGTGATCGCATAACCACTGCGGCCCCGAGGTATAAGGCAAACCGGCATCCAGCATGTACTCCACCGCAGGGTTACCCCTGCTCATGGCATTGCCCACGATCACCAGATCAGGTGCGGGCTGTAACTGGGCGGGGTCATACCCTTCAATCAACGTAATGCCCTGTTCCTGCAGCTGCGTGCTCATCGGTGGGTACACATTGGCATCAGAGCCCGTCACCGTATGGCCAAGCTCCCTAGCCAACATGGCAAGGCTTCCCATAAAAGTGCCACAGATACCGAGAAAATGGAGATGCATGAATCAATTCCATAGTTGGGACGTGTCGCGATTCTAGCAGCTTGTCCTACATACCGGCTGCTGCACCTGCTATGCATGCCGCTTGAATGCTGACACAGGGGCGGAATCACCGGTACACTTCGTGGAATAACAGGCGACCCTTGAATAACAACGCCCAGCATCCCGGCTCCTCTACTGGACAAATCCGGATTTCACAGGAGATACACCCTTGGCAAGCAAGAAAATATTTAACAGCCTGCTGGCGATCTCGGCATTATGCGGTCTGGTGATTGGCGTGGTGCTGTTCAGCAAGACGGCTCCGCCCAAACCCATCGAGCGACCTAATTTTTTGCTGGTTATTACAGATGACCAGTCATGGGTGCATACATCGTTCGCAGGGTATCCCGCCGTCAAAACACCCAATTTTGATCGCATAGCCAGTGAAGGGATCTACTTCCGGAATGCCTATGCCAGCGCGCCCACCTGCACCGCATCCCGCTCGGCCATTCTTACCGGACAACACTTCTGGCGACTCGGTACTGCGGCACAACTGTGGGGCGAATTTCCAGCATCACTGACAACTTACCAGTCTATTCTTGAAAAAAATGGCTATAAGACCGGTTACACCGGCAAAGGCTGGGGGCCAGGCAAAGCCGCCAATGGAAACCCTGCCGGACACGACTACAACCAGATCAAGAATAATGGTGATCCAAACTTTTCTACCATTGATCATGTGGAAAATCTGGAAAAATTTCTTCAGGAAAAAAAGCCGGGGCAACCATTTTCATTCTGGGTTTCTCCTACAGAACCACATCGCCCTTATAAACGGGATATTGGCGAGAAAAGTGGTGAAATTCCGATGAATAAAATCATCATTCCACCGTTTCTGCCAGATGATCCAGTCGTACGAAAGGATATGGCTGATTATCTGTATGAGATCCAGTGGTTTGATAAAGAGCTGGGAAGGGTTCTGCAAACATTGGCAGACCATGATGAACTGGATAATACCGTGATTGTGTTTACTTCTGACAATGGCATGCCGTTCCCGAGAGCAAAAAGCAATAACTATGAATACGGCACACATGTCCCATTTGCTGTGCGATGGGGTAATGGCATTGCAGACCATCAGGAAGTGACTGATTTTATCAGCCTTACAGATATTGCCCCTACATTTCTTGATCTGGCTGGCATTACACCACCAGCGGCCATGACGGGAAAAAGTTTCCGGAAGCAACTCTTTGCAAAAAAATCCGGTCGCATAGACCAACAACGCAACGCAGTTTTTTCAGGGTTTGAACGTCATATCGTGAATGCGCGACTCGAAAACCGTGGTTATCCTTCACGCGCCCTCCATGCCGACAAATATCTTTACATACAAAATCTTGCACAGGACAGATGGCCAGCAGGCCGCCCGCCAGAATTGCTGGATATTGATGATGGCTCTCCAACAAAACAAGTCATCATGCAGCGGGATAAAAATGATGAATTCTGGAAGCTGGCTGCAGACAAGCGTCCCGCTGAAGAACTGTATGCAGTAGACAGGGATCCAGGGCAACTTAACAACCTTGCTGCTGACCCGGAATTCAAGTCATTGAAGGCATCAATGGAGCAACAGCTGTTTGAGCAGATGAAACAATCTGGCGACCCCTGGACCACGGGCAACGGCGACATATTCAACACCTATATTTATAACAGCAAGGACAAGGTTTCCCCATGAAAACCACAATGGACTCACGCTCAAACCAGTTAATAACATTACTGGCATGCTTGCTGCTATTCATAGGGATTGGCAGGATTTTCAGCCTGGTCATGCATAACCCGGTGCTTGGTTATGCCAATAATTACGACATGATTCGCCTACAAGCCTGTCATCAGATCTGGCCATCTGACAGGATAGTCAACATCACTGCCGGCACGCCTGCTGCGCCGTTGCGTCGCTATACGCTGGACAAGCATGTAGACACGCCATGTTTTCCCAGTTCTGAATTGTTGTTTACCAGCATCGGCATCGAAGCGGGCAAACTCAAAAACCATGTTACGGGCGAAGTGTTGATTTCCATAAAAACTATCGGCCTGGTCAGGGCAATATTCCTGGCCATGACAGCAATGCTGATCAGCCTGTATTTCTATAAAAGGCAAATGTATGCCGCGCTGTTAGCAAACGGCTTGATAGTTGCTGTTGCGCTATCTGATCCCGGCATTACTTTGTATTTCAACACTTTTTACACCGAATTTTCTGCTGTGTATTTTTTGTATCTGGCTTTGTTCGGCATCATTGTTCTTGCAGCAGGGCGTTGGCATGTATCCAGCTCGGTACTGCTACTACTGGGCTTGCTCGGCCTAGGGTTCTCCAAACCCCTGCACATGCCGCTGGCTCTATGTATTGGCATATTGCTGGCCGTATATTCTGTGACCCAGCGCGAATGGAAAACTGCACCGGCACTTTTGTTATGCGCTTTTATGCCAATACTTTTGCAGGCAAGCGGCCATTTTGAGCCCCGCAATGATTCGATGATCCGGGTTAACAAAGTCAATCTGGCAGGGTCCATGCTTGGCATTAGCAACGAACCGGAACGCTTGCTGACCGATCTCGGTTTGCCGGATACATGTAAGGCAATAGCCGGGAAAAACGGCTACGATCAGGACATTCAACGAAACAATGTTTGCCCTGAACTCAACAAGACCAGCAATTTGACTTTTACTTCTGCTTTTATCAAAAACCCTTCGCTGCTGGCAAAATTTATAAAGGCCGCATTGCAACAACAGAAAAACTGGGTGTTTGATTTGTATGGCCAGGTGGAGCATGGTCGATTTGAACTCGTCAACCGCTATAAGCGCACTATGATTGATGCTATACGCATATTACCAGATGCCGCATTATATTGGCTGGCGATATTCAGCATATTGCTTCCAATCTTGACCGCCGTGAAGGACAAACTGTCGAATGGGAAAATTTCCGCGGCGGGAAGTTATCTGTTATTGCTGGTTGTTTTGCAGTGGGTTGTTGTCGGGGCGGCCATTCTGGAAAGCGGCTTGATGGGCTTGGGGAAAAATATCCATCTATATACCCCACTTCTTATTTGCGAGGCAGTCCTATTTCTGGTTTTTGCTATGTGTAAGTTTATTTTTCATAAAAAAGCTGAACAGCCAATTTGATAAAAATGCTGATGTAATCAACCAGAAAAATATCATCCACCCAATCGCAAACCGCTGTTCTGGAATAATAGCTACACCTTCTGCCATAGCAACAAGAAATATAGCCAGCACTGAAATACCTGCCCTGTGCTGTAGCCAGAACTGCCTGTAACGGATGAATATCGTAACGCAAAATAGCAACATTACGCCATTTACAACCAACAAGGCGGGATACCATTTGCGAATACTATCTGGCAACGCTACCTCGATGCCATTGTAATTGGTCATATGATCTCCCTCTTCAAGCTGCGCGCCCCAAGCAACCAAGAAATCACCCGACTCCGTACCAAATGTAATTTTTTCATCTTTATAAATTGAACGCCCAATGCCGATATCATACATACCGGTTGTCGATGTAGTACCCGTAACAGAATAACGCATCGGTACTGGCGATAACGTGAACTGCTTCAACGCCACAATGACAGGGTCGCGCTGTCGCACAACATAAAGATTGATGGTTTTAGCAACAGGCGACCAAAGCCACGCACTGAAGGTATAGGGTGTATTGCCGCGTAGCGACACCCATTGCACAACATCCCCTGCGCCATCAGGGGCAGGCTTGTCGACTATTAACTTATCCGCCGTTTTTTTACCATCAGGAGCCAGCTCAACGTTTTCTTCCCAGTCCAGGGCCGTGGAATACCACTCAGGCGACCCTATACTCTCGAAATACGGGCTAACCAACTTGTTTTTTACACTAGATGATAAATAAGTTTTACTTTCATAAGTTCCAAAATACAAATACAGACGCCCGGCTATAACACAGGCCATGCTTTTATAATCACCCGCTGCCAAGCCGTTAAGAATGCCCAGTTTAGCCTCGCAAAACTGGGGTTGCCATGCATAACCATTGCGCGGCAACACAGTGTCATAACCAGTAACTGTAGAATTAAGATGGAGCTCTGACCATCTCTTATTGGACTCTGCCCCGATGTAACCGATGGTTCCATACTCACGATACATTACGAGATACTGCGTGCCTATTGGCAACAACGCTACAAGAATTAACAGCTCTACCCATTTTTTGTTGCTGGAAATAATCCACAGTAAAATATACAAGGCAATCGCCACTAGAACGGGATAAAGATAAAACGTTCTCAACCAGGCAGAAAAACCGAGAAACAAACCAACAACAAGAAATAGCAGAACCCTGATTCCAGTTCGATCACTATGGTGAGCCAAAACCAATAACCATATGCCGCTAAGCAGAAGCATGTTTGTTGGTGGATCAGAAAGTACATTAAATATCGTTGGCCATACAAAAACGCAGTGAATTACAAGGCTAAGCAGCAACCAGACCGCTCGTCTCGCATGAATCATAGCTGCACCATTCGGTGGCAATAATTTTTCCAGCGCAAAAACAGACAGCAGCGCACTGATAGCCGTCATTGCAAAATGGATTGCAATAAGCGACTCCAAAGGCCAGCCCAACTTCGTAGGAATTGCAAACCACAGGTAATCGCCTATTGGGCGCAGCTCACCATAGCATTTCACTCCATTGGCACACATAACGCCATTGGCTACGTAGTCACTTGCATCACAGCACTGCTGAGCGATATTTAAAAATGACATTATAGTGACAACTCCGCTATCAAATACTTAGCACAATGAAACGGTCATGTAGGGCATTAATTTGCTGGGGAATTAGCCAAACAAACAGGATCTGTATCCATCGGCGGCCTGCACATACTCAGAAACTGATTAGGATTATATTCACGAAACTTGATAACAATAACGCCATTAATAACATCAACCGAGCCTTCATAAGGCCAATCCGGCATTAATTTAGCTTTTTCAACTACAGATAACCTTTCTGCCTGTGTAGCTGCGCGATAGTTTGTTACCGCCATGGTTCTAAACAGGCGCTCTACCCTCTCGACATCCCCAGCAGCCCACTTGTAAAAAGACGCGCCGATCACTTCGCGCTGCACAAAAATCGGGGTTTCTGCATACTCTACCCAGCCCACTAGCTCTATCGGATAACCTGCATGATGATCTTTTGATGGGGCAATCTTAGGCAGCACATCGGCAATTTTTTGCTGCAACTGCAATGATAAATCACGGTCCGCCTGCCAAACCATTGCATTTGAAAATGCATACCTGTTATTTATGACGCAAAATTTATAAATGCAGGCAATTGCTAGTATTGCCGTAATACTTTGTAGCATTTTGCTTCTATTAAGCATAGTAAAATACACCATGCCAGCTAGCACTTGCGGCACACCAAACACAGTTCTTGGTGGCATATAACCGCTGTTCAAAATATGCATCAGCATGGGAGCTGCAATGGCGAACAATAATGCAAGAACCGCCAAGACGCGAACAAGCCAGGAATTATTTGAGCGCACAATAGCTACGATCGAGGCGCAAAAAGTCAGAGGAAACAGAATTTTCAATACTACCAAATCATATAAGTAGTACGACTTCCCGCCAGTGTAATAGTTGACAGCTATAGGGAAAGTCTTTTCTAGTGTTGCTGAAAAATATTCCCACGTGGGCTTATACGATACAAATCCAGACATATAACCTGAATCAAATGCAATTTCCATATAACGCAAAGATATATACTTAATTGCTTCATATAATGCATACGCCAAACCCATTACTAGCACAAATATGATGTTACGCTTGATAAAAACAGGCGCTGTCAGATGATCTTCTTCAATAACAGAAGCGACAAGATAGAGACAGAAAATTACAGCAATCAATGGTAAAACGGCTTGGTAAATGCCCATGCCAAAACAGAAACAAAAAGCAGCGATAATAGCTCCGCTCCACTTCCAGCGCGTTAGCATGTACATGCCGTAACCGGTTACTGCAAAAGCAATTCCGACACCATACCCCAGTGTCGTAAAATAAAATGCAAAATAAATAACAGGGCAGGCAATAGCAATTGGAGCTGCTAGATAGTCTGCAATTCCCCTAATGGGAGACAGTGTTTGTACAAAAAATAAAGCGCCTATTACCGAACCCACAATAGCAATCAGCATTGGGATTACCGGCATAATAGCATCGGGCAGCAACATTGAATTAAGGAAATACATGCCCCATCGCCCTTGAGACACCCATCCACCCTTAGCGCCATAATCAAATGCGTGGTTTTCTGAATCAATATTCAGGGAAAAGTTGAATACGTCTCCGCCGTATGCAATAACAGCAATGATAGATAAGAAAATTAGTAGCGCTTTATTGTCTCGAAAAAATATCACCAACTGTTCAAAGCCTGTTACCCGGAGAAAATTAGCATCGAAATCCTGTATTTTCTGAAAGATACCCTTCGACATTCTTGATTTCTCCTGAAAATACTAATTATATTGCTTAGGTTGCACTGCTGGCGAATTTCAAAAACTCTTCGTAGTTTCTTATATAATCATCCGCATTGTAATGCTCTGAGGCAAAGACAAGCAGTACTGCATCAGAAGAGTATTTGTACTGGATGCCCCATGTTCCCGCCGGCAGAAAAACGCCCTGATTAGGTTTTTGTAATAAAAACTCCTGTCGGGTTTTTGCATCATCTGCCACAACGCTGACGCTGCCTTTGGCGCATATCAGGAACTGGTGGCATTTTTTATGGGCATGCTCGCCGCGCGTCTCAGCGCTGGGCACATCAAATACCATGAAATACCGCTTCACCGAAAACGGGATATGCTGTTCGAATTCGCCAACGGTCAGGTTTCCGCGCAGATCCGTAACCAAAGGCATTGTGTGCAGGGTAACCCCATGCACACCAGTATTTCTCACACCTGGCTTTTCATCTTCTGCAAATACAGAACTGACGCTGAGCCGATTCTGCTTGTTTTCCTGGTCTGCATAACCAACGATACGGGCGGGATTTCCCACCACAATAGCATTGGCAGGCACAGAACGCGTTACCACTGCACCAGCGCCAATCATGGCATGTTGGCCAATGGTCAGCCCGGGCAAAATAGTGGCGTTAGCACCAATAGAGGCACCCTGGCAAATCACTGTGCGGGGAAATTGTGCGGGGTATTGCTTGCTGCGGGGGAATGGATCATTGGTAAANNTGTGCATGTACAAAATAATCCATCGATTTTACCTTTTATAGTCTGGATTGATTTGCAGAAAGATCATTTTCTGAGTGAGAACCCGGATAAGACTCTGCCCGCATCACAACCGATAACGGTCGGCCTTGTGTGTTGGCGTAAGAGCGCCATATATAGGCACCCAGTATTCCAATGCCGGCTGTATTGAGCGCACCAAAAAAAAGCACAGTTAGAATAGTAGCTGCATATCCAGGCACATCTACCCAGCCGGTGGACTTCAATAAAATAACGACCAGTCCAAAGAAAACAGAAAATAAAACGCCTATGCCACCAAATGAAATCAGTAATTTGATAGGCAAATCGGAGAATGCAAAAATACTGTCCATCAGATAATTAATTTTTTTCTTTAAAGTCCATGCGCTCACACCATGCTCCCTCTCACGGCGCTGATACGCAACCGTTTTTCGACGGAATCCTAACCAGAAGAGCAACCCGATCAAAGAACTGTGCGATTCATCCAGCGCCAGCAATTCATTGCGGAACTGACGATTGCAGCCAAACATGTCTACGCCGCCTGCAGGGATATCCTTGATAATAAACTTGCGGTATACCCACCAGAAAATCTCGGAGGACCAGCGACTACGAAGTGGGTCATTTCGCGCATCACGTGTACCCACAGCAACATCTGCTTCATCGGCCTCCAATAATCTGAAGAACTCGAGCGCCAATTCGGGCGGCTCTTGCAAGTCAGCGGCCATTACTGCAAAAAAATCACCATTTGCTACCTGCATGCCTACCCTGATAGCAGCAAACGAACCGTAATTACGCGAATGCAGTAACAACTGCGATCTGAAAGGCATCTTGGGAAGTCTGGCTCGCAAGATTTCGTAACAGTTATCTGGGCTGCCATCTACCACAATGACAACCTCCAGATTCCCGCCCAGACTACTATTCATGCCAGCTAGCACGTCAAGAAGATCCGGAAGTGATTCTTCATTTTTGTATACGGGAATAACAAGAGAGTACATTATTATTTCCAGCTATTGATGCAATCTGCAATGGTATTGACTTCGTCCATTGTCAATTCCGGATAGCAGGGTAGCGTTAATATAGTATCCCGTGCCGCCTCACTCACCGGCAGCGAAACCCCAGCGTAATCTGAACCGACCACTGGCTGGTGGCAATCGAGTATCGGGTAATGGACATCCGTCGCTATACCGTTTTCATGCAAATGCTTTTTCAGGCTATCGCGGTTTTGGCAGCGAATAACGTAAAGATGCCCGACATTGTCCGCGCCCGAAATTACAGGAGTTCTGACTGCAGGGTGGGTGATTTTTTTGGCGTACTGCATAGCAATGTTTCGACGCTTTTCATTCCAGCTGTCCAACAGTGGCAACTTCACTGACAACAAGGCGGCTTGCAATTCATCCAGCCGGCTATTGCATGCGCCACCGTCTGCTACCGTATACTTCGTGGTCCACCCATATTGACGCAAGCTGCGCACGCGCGCTGCGAGCTCTGCACTGGATGTTGCAACGGCACCGCCATCGCCCAATGCACCAAGGTTTTTTGTGGGGAAAAAACTGAATGCAGCAATGTCACCGTAGCTACCCGCCTTCTTGTTATTGCGCATAGCGCCGTGTGATTGCGCGCAATCTTCTACAAGTGCAACTCCATTTTTTTTTGCCAATGCCTGCAGCGGCGCCATTTCTGCCAGCTGCCCGAAAAGATGGG
>DDBK01000030.1:15266-17677 GCA_002333095.1 Cellvibrionales bacterium UBA2034 | reverse complement strand
ACAACTGGTGAGCAGTGGTGAATTGAAAAAGTTGATTGGATAAGCAACCAAGAACAGGCATTGATTGCCATGTTTCGCCCTTGTCTGCTGATACCTGTTTACAACCACGGTTCGCTCATTGAAGCGACCTTCGAACGCCTGCGCCACTTTAACCTGCCCTGCATCATGGTGGATGACGGCAGTGAACCGGCTACGGCCAGTGTGCTAGACAGACTTGCGGCACAAGAAACTTCCATCACCCTCTTCAGACTGCAAAAAAACAGCGGCAAAGGTGTTGCTGCATTGCGGGGTATAGCAGAAGCACANNATGATATTCCTGCCATGTTATCGATGGCAGAAAAAGAACCGGATGCATTGATCAGCGGTGCACCACAATACGGGGAAGATATCCCCAAAGCGCGTTTGTATGGCCGCTACATCACGCACTTCTGGGTGTGGATCGAAACCCTGTCATTCGACATCGTGGATTCAATGTGCGGTTTCCGTGTTTATCCGGTTGCAGCCACACACGCGTTGGCGCAACGCGTTGCCATCGGTGAGCGCATGACTTTTGATACAGACATCATGGTACGTTTGTATTGGGCAGGCACATCCATACGTTTTCTGCCAACACGTGTGACATACCCGGAAAATGGTATCTCGCATTTCCGTGCGCTGCGCGACAACATACAAATCAGCTGGATGCATTCAAAACTGGTGTGCGGCATGTTATTTCGCCTGCCCGAACTGCTGCGGCGCAAAAAAAACAAGCCCGGGCACTGGTCGCAACATAAAGAACGCGGCAGCGAATGGGGCATGCGTTTTTGTGTGTGGTGCTACCGCGCATTGGGAAAGCAAGTGCTCTATGCATTGCTCTATCCGATCATCGGCTGGTTTTTCCTGTTTGCTTCGTCTGCGCGCCACGAATCGCAACGCTACCTCCAGCGTGTACTCGATCGCACACCCACGCCGGCAGACAGCTTCCATCACTTCATGGCGTTTGGCCGCGCCACTGTGGATAAACTTTCAGCATGGAGCGGCGAGTTACAACGCAGCGATGTTGAATTTTCCAACCGGGATCAACTGGTGCAGCAAGCCGCCAGTGGCAAAGGCGCTGTGATCCTCACCTCGCATCTCGGCAATGTGGATATGTGCCGTGCGCTGGTGGCGAGCGTACCAGGCATCCATCTGAATGTGCTGCTGTTTACCCACCACGCAGAGAGCATCAACCGTGTCATGCGGCGCTTGAACCCGGATGCAGGCATGGAAATCATCCAGGTCAGCGATGTAGGCCCCGAGACTGCAATAATGTTGCATGACAAAGTGCAGCGCGGTGAATTTGTGGTTATTGCTGCTGACCGCACCTCACCCACTTCCCTGCACAGGGCATCGGCAGCGGATTTTCTCGGCCACCCCGCACTGTTTCCACACGGGCCTTTCATTCTTGCCGCCTTGCTGGAATGCCCCGTGTATCTGCTGTTTGCCCTGCAAACCGGGCAGCGTTACGAGATATTCCTGGAATCGTTTGCCGGACAACTGACGTTTCCCCGACGCCAGCGCGAGACACTGCTGGCTGAAGCCATCCGCCGCTATGCGGAAAGACTGGAACACTATTGCCGGTTAGCTCCGTTACAATGGTTCAACTTTTTTAATTTCTGGCACGGCAATGATTGATAAGCGCATGACCGATACACCCCTGATGTTTGGCGAAGGCCGTCTCGCCATAGAAGATATCGTTGCCATTGCTGAAGGTCGCCGCAGTGTGGCGCTATCCGATGACCCCGGCTTCCGCGAACGCATCGATAAAGGGGTGGCATTTCTCGATAGCCTGCTACGCGAAGATGGCGTGATCTATGGCGTTACCACCGGCTATGGCGATTCCTGCACTGTGCGTGTACCACCGCATCGCGTAGAAGAGTTGCCATTACAGCTATCACGCTTCCACGGTTGTGGACTCGGTGACGTATTCAGTGAACAGCAAGGCCGCGCCATTCTCGCCGCGCGCATGGCATCACTCACGCAAGCTTATTCGGGAGTGACACCCGCCCTGCTGGACAGGCTCACGGTATTCATCAACGACAATATCGTGCCCGTGATTCCACAGGAAGGCTCTGTGGGCGCCAGCGGGGATCTCACACCGCTGTCGTATATTGCTGCCACCCTAATGGGCGAGCGTGATGTGTTCTATGCCGGCGAACGCCGCCCTGCGCTGCACGTATTGAATGAACTGGCACTCAAACCACTGACCTTGCGCCCGAAAGAAGGGCTGGCGCTGATGAATGGCACAGCGGTGATGACAGCGCTGGCCTGTATTGCATTTGTGCGCGCCGATTATCTTGCACAACTCGCTGCACGCATTACCTCGATGATGTCACTTGCCTTGCAAGGCAATGCCAACCATTTCGATGCCAAATTATTTTCCGTAAAACCGC
>DDBK01000030.1:0-15223 GCA_002333095.1 Cellvibrionales bacterium UBA2034 | reverse complement strand
ATCGCCTTTGCGATGGATTCGCTGAAAAATGCAGTCGCCAATATCGCTGACCTGCTCGACCGCCAGATGGCATTGTTGATGGATCCAAAATTTAATCACGGCTTGCCCGCAAATGTATCTGGAGCTGGCGCGGATCGCGAAATGATCAACCATGGCTTCAAGGCTGTACAGATCGGGGCATCNNAATGCCACAACCAGGACAAGGTGAGCATGGGCACTATTGCAGCGCGCGATTGCTTGCGGGTACTGCAACTGACAGAACAAGTAGCAGCGGCCAGCCTGCTGGCTGCTACGCAAGGGCTTGAGTTGCGTATCCGTCAAAATGATCTCGATGCAGATGCATTGACAGCGCCAGTTGCCTCAATGAAACGGGCCGTTTTTTCACATTTCGCATTTGTCGATGAAGACCGGGCGCTGGAAACTGATTTGCGTCATACCATTGACTTGATCCAGCGCCGAGAATGGCCGCTATTCCGTTAATGCCTGCAGGGGTAATCCATGACAGCCAAAGATCCTGATGTAATTGTTATCGGTGCCGGCCCATCCGGCGCAATCGCTTCCGCATTGCTCGTGCAGAAAGGCTATTCCGTCCTGGTTCTGGAGCGCGAGGAATTTCCACGTTTTTCCATCGGCGAAAGCCTGTTGCCGCAGTGTATGGCGTTTGTGGAAGAAGCCGGCATGTTGGCCGCTGTGCAAGCCGGGGATTTCCAGTTCAAGAACGGGGCAGCATTCCAGCACGACGGCAAATACACAGAATTCAATTTTACAGAAAAGTTTTCACCCGGCCCTGGCACTACATTCCAGGTACAGCGTGGGCGTTTTGATAAAATCCTTGCAGATGAAGCAGCGCGTTTTGGTGCAGACATCCGCTACCATCATGAAATCACTGCTGTGGATGTCGGCGGCGAATGCCCCCATGTCACGTATCGCACACCGGAGGGAGACGTGCGCACAGCGAGTGCGAAATTTCTGCTGGATGCCAGCGGTTTCGGTCGGACACTGCCGCGCTTGCTCGATCTTGAATACCCGTCAGACTTCCCTGTGCGCCAAGCGTGCTTTACCCATGTTCGCGACCACATTACCGATACACATTTTGATCGCAACAAGATTCTCGTCAGCATCCATCCAACACAACGTGATGTCTGGTACTGGACAATTCCTTTTGCCAACGGCACTTGCTCACTGGGCGTTGTTGCCAAACAGGAATTTTTTACACCGTATACAGAAAATCTGGAAGAACGGCTGATGACTATCGTGGATGAAGAGCCACGACTGGCCAAATTGCTGGAGCGCGCTGAAATCATCCAGCCTGCCCGCCAGATCACCGGCTATTCGGCCAACGTAAAAAGTTTGCACGGCAACGGCTTTGCATTACTCGGCAATGCCGGTGAATTCCTTGATCCGGTGTTTTCTTCCGGCGTCACGATTGCCATGAAATCCGCCAGCATGGCTGCCGCACTGCTCGACCGCCAACTGAAAGGCGAAAGCATCAACTGGGAAACAGAATATGCCGTGCCATTGAAGCGCGGCGTGGATGCATTCCGCACATTTGTGACGGCATGGTATGACCAGCGCTTCCAGGACATTATTTTCCATCACACACAACTCGACAATGTGAAAGCCATGATCTGCTCGATACTGGCCGGGTATGCGTGGGATGAAAACAATCCTTACGTCAAGGAAAGCGAACGCCGCGTGAATGTTCTCGCGGAAATTTGTCGCGCTGCATGAAGCCTGTTCTTTCTGCTCTGGGTTTGCTCAACGCACTCGGCAACAACAAAACCGAGGTATTGACCAACTTGCTTGCAGGGCACGCAGCCGGCATGCAACAGCAATCAGGTTGGCTGCCGGAACGGAACGTGTGGGTGGGGTGTGTTACGACTACATTGCCTGTTGTGCCTGCACATTTACAATCGTTCGACTGCCGCAATAATCAATTGCTGCTTGAGGCATTGGCACAGATACAAAACGACATAGACGAAGCGATAACTGTATTTGGCCGCGACCGCATCGGCGTTGTGATCGGATCCAGCACATCAGGCATTGCAGAAGGCGAAGCCGCACTGGCGGAGAAAATGCACCACGGTGTGTGGCCTGCTGATTACCATTATCGCCAGCAGGAAATTGGCTCCCCTGCAGAATTTCTGGCGCGCTTTCTTGAGCTGCCTGGCATTGCCTACACCGTTTCTACTGCCTGTTCATCCAGCGCAAAAACCCTCGGCAGTGCACGACAATTGCTAGAGCTGGATCTGTGCGATGCTGTGATCTGTGGTGGCAGCGATTCACTGTGCAAACTCACGTTAAACGGCTTCACTGCATTGGAAGCGATGTCACCTGCCCGTTGCGAACCATTTGCAGCAAATCGGGATGGTATCAATATCGGCGAAGGTGCTGCACTGTTCCTGATGGTAAAAAATGAATATGGCGATGGCATTTTACTGGCCGGCATTGGCGAATCATCTGATGCACACCATATTTCAGCACCGCATCCGGATGGCATCGGCGCAGAAGCTGCGATGCGTGCTGCACTGGCCGATGCCGGCATCCACACACATTCTGTCAACTACATCAACCTGCATGGCACCGCCACACCGCTGAATGATGCGATGGAGAGCGCTGCCGTGTCCCGTGTTTTTGGTGAAAACACACCGTGCAGTTCCACCAAGCCATTGACTGGCCACACGCTTGGCGCAGCTGGCGCGACAGAAGCCGCACTGTGCTGGTTGTTATTGTCAGATATAAACAGTAATCGCATGCTGCCTGCACAGATCAATACAGCAACACCAGATGGCACTTTGGCAAAGATAAAATTATTGCGCACAACAGAAACTTTGCCGAATGAAAATATCCTGCGCATGTTGAGCAACTCCTTTGCTTTCGGCGGTAGCAATGCTGCGGTCATTCTGGAAGCTCATACATGAAAAAAATCCTGGATCTGGAAACTTTATTGCCACACCGTGCACCGCTGCTGTTGCTGAGCGAAGTGGTCGATTACGACGATAATTTTGCCGAGGCGCTTGTACATATCACACCAGATTCGCCGTTTTTTGATGCAGAACTCGGTGGCGTACCCAGCTGGGTAGGTATGGAATACATGGCACAGACCATCGGCATATGGGCTGGCCATCAACAATTGACCCACAACAAACCTGTGCAAGCGGGGTTCTTGCTGGGTTGCCGCAGCTATGATTGTAATAGCGCTGTTTTCCCGGCTGGCTCTACGCTGGCGCTCGCTGCAAAACCGGTCTATCGCGATGACAGCGGGCTGGGTGCATTTGATTGCGTGATCCAGGCGGGAGACATTCGCGCCACTGCCCAGATAAAAGCATTCCGGCCAGACAATCCGCAAAATTTTGTCAGGCCTTTTTCACTCCAGCATCCGACAGGAATATCCACATGACCCGCACTGCTCTTGTCACTGGCTCCAGCCGCGGTATTGGCCGCGCCGTGGCCATCGCACTCGCACAAAACGGTTTTGATATCGTGTTGCATTGCCGCTCACGCATGGAAGAGTTACACGCAGTGCGGGACGAAATTGTTGCTATGGGGCGCAATGTGCGCTGCCTGCAATTTGATATCGCCAATCGAGAACAGGCGCAGTCTGTATTGCTGGATGATGTAGAAAAACACGGTGCGTATTACGGCGTGGTGTGCAACGCGGGCATCACGCGTGACAACGCATTCCCTGCCATCACCGGGGAAGAGTGGGATGCTGTCATCCATACCAACCTCGACGGTTTTTACAACGTGCTACAACCGTTGGTGATGCCGATGATCCGCACACGCAAGGGCGGCCGTATTGTGGCGATGTCATCGGTATCAGGCGTGATGGGCAATCGCGGACAAGTGAATTACAGCGCATCAAAAGCCGGCTTGATCGGGGCATGCAAAGCGTTGGCGGTGGAACTCGCCAAACGCAAGATCACCGTCAATTGCGTCGCGCCCGGCTTGATTGATACCGATATGGCGATGGAAGCCCAGGTGCTGGAGCACGCCATGAAAATCATTCCTGCTGAACGCATGGGCACACCGGAAGAAGTGGCCAGTCTGGTGGCATACCTGTTTTCCGATAGTGCGGCTTACATCACTCGGCAGGTGATTTCAGTGAATGGCGGCATGGTGGGCTGATACAATAGCAGCCCTCGATATGACCGGTTTGCCCAGATGACAGGCTTGCGTACATGAAAGAATTTAGACCCAGACGTGACATTCCCAGACGAGTGGTGGTGACCGGCATGAGCGGGATCACATCGCTGGGACAGGACTGGGCGAGCATCGAGGCCAATATCCGCGCCGGGCGCAACGGTATCCGCACCATGGACGACTGGGCAGCCATCGAAGGGCTACTGACACACCTGGCCGGACCGATCCCGGATTTCAGCAAACCCGCCCATTACTCACGCAAACAGACCCGCAGCATGGGGCGCGTGGCATTGATGGCGACACGCAGCGCAGAAGTGGCACTGGCTGATGCCGGCCTGCTCAATGATCCGTCCATCACCGATGGCCGCATGGGTGTGGCCTACGGCTCCTGCAATGGCAGTACCGAGGCGACCATCAACTTCGCCAGGATGTACACCGACCAGTCCACCCGCTCGATGTCGGCCACCACGTATATTGAAATGATGAGCCACACCTGCGCCGTCAACATCGGCCTGTTCTTCGGCCTCAAGGGGCGCATCATTCCTACCGCCAGCGCCTGCACCTCGGGCAGCCAGGGCGTGGGCTATGCCTATGAAGCCATCAAGTTCGGGCAGCAAAGCCTGATGGCTGCCGGTGGCGCAGAGGAACTGTGCGCGGCGGATTCCGCGGTTTTCGACACCCTGTTCGCTGCCAGCCTGAAAAACGATACGCCAGAACTCACACCGCGCCCGTTTGATGCAGGCCGCGATGGTCTGGTCATTGGCGAGGGTGCGGGCACGCTGATCCTGGAAGACCTTGAACATGCGCAAGCACGCGGTGCAACCATTCACGCAGAAGTAGTCGGCTACGGCACCAACTCTGATGGCGCCCACATCACCCAGCCTACCGCTGCCACGATGCAAGCAGTCATGGAACTGGCACTGCAGGATGCGGGTTTGTCGCCAGATGCCATCGGCTATGTCAATGCACACGGCACAGCCACCGAATTTGGCGACATCGCTGAAACAACAGCTACACACGCTGTATTTGGGTCGCGCATGCCTATCAGCTCATTGAAAAGCTATTTCGGCCACACACTGGGCGCATGCGGCGCACTGGAAGCGTGGCTGACCATCGAAATGATGAACCGCGACTGGTACGCGCCAACGTTGAATCTCGATAACGTCGATCCGCGCTGCGGGGAGCTGGATTACATCGCTGGCCAAGGCCGCACCCTGCACAACGAATACGTGATGAGTAACAACTTTGCTTTTGGCGGCATCAACACATCGCTGATTTTCAAACGCTGGAAGCAGTAAAAACCATGCAAGCACTGAATGATTTTGTACTTAAATATATCCGTTTTTTTGAAATGACCGGCGTTCTGATGCGGATTTTCAGTTTCAGCCTGGTGAGCTGGCTGGGCCCTGCCAGCCCTTTCATGTTTGTGTGGATTTTCAACACTATCGATGCCGTGATGTTGTCATGGTGTTCAATACTGAAAAAAGATGCTGCCTATACCCTGCTGAATACATTCTGGATCATGGTCGGTATCGTTGGCATACTGCGTGCTAGCAATGTGATTGGTCACTAGATTTACATTTCGTCATACACTTCAAGGAGAAAGACTGATGAAACACACGATGAAAAAAATTATTGCCGCAGCACTATTCGGGTTGGCCAGCATTGGCTATGCACTCGATGCATCCGAACAACGCTACATTGATCTGCTGACCGAAGGCAGCATGCGCAGTGTCAAGGAGGCATCACAAGATATCTTCAATAACAGCGAAGATAACCAGACTGTTCTGGATACTCTGGCTGAAGTGCTGTTACAGAATTATGCCAATGCGCCAACTGGCGACATCGATGCGTTGTCGTGGGCCGCCAAAGCGCTGGGCAAATCACGCAATCCGCGCTACCGCGATACACTGAGTACTGTGACTAACAATAGCAGCACCAACAAGAAACTGCGCAAATACGCAGATCAGGCACTGGACAGCCTGAGCGACAGCAATGTGCCTCAATACAAGAAAGGTACCGTTTCCCTGAAAAAATCTGCCAGCAGTGCCAGCAAATCCAGCAGCACTTCACAAAGCAGCGCAAGCAGCAGCGGTAAAGGCCAGCCCTTGAGCACTGTGAAAAAAGGCATGAGCATGTCAGAAGCGTATGCATTAGTCGGTGAACCCACTACCAGTACCGGACACATCACTGGCAAGGCGTGGATTCCTTTCAACTTCAAAGGATCGGATACCGCCAGACAGTATTCGCTTTACAAAGGGAAGGGCCGCATTATTTTTACCAACCGTTCGTACTACGATCACACATGGCAAGTGTATGAAGTGCAAGTGGATCCAAACGAAACCGGTTATCCCTGATCTGCCTGAACGGATTGGCTCCCGGTACGCGCATGACGATGCATGACCACACAGCTCCGGACTGGTCTGCGATCACCTTGCCAGACACCTGGCCGGACAGCCTCGACTTGCGGCGGCCGCGTGATCTCTGGCGATTGATACGTCATGCGCTCGGGTTTGATAACAAACCCGTGCAACTGCCTGCTGGCGTACCCGGCGCCGACACCATTCCGAAATATGTTTTGCAGGAATTCCATAACCTGCCGAACGGCAATTATTCACGGCGATTCACACGCGGCTATATCACCGGCTTCAACCGTGTGATGCTGGGTGAAATCCGCAAGAGTCATATCCAGATTGCACAACAACTGGCCGCAAACACCACCATCAGGAACGGCAGTGTGCTTGATGTCGGTTGTGGTGGCGGCGGTCTCGCCGGCGCACTGCAACAAGCAGGCATTCCGGATGTATGGGGACTGGACCCGTCACCCTATCTGTTGAAACATGCAGCGCATGACTGGCCGGGCATACATTTTGTGCAGGGCGTGGCAGAACAAAGCGGTTTTCCGGATGCGCGTTTCGATGCCATAACTGCCTGTTTTCTTCTGCACGAAATTCCACCGCGCTACATAGCGAGATGTTTTGATGAATGGGCGCGTATTCTCAAACCTGGTGGATGGCTGGCCTTTTGTGAACCGTCGCCTTTACAACTGCACCAGAATCTTTTTGCTTTATTGCGTCACCATGGGTGGCGTGGAATTTACTTTCACACACTGGCCCGCCTGATCCATGAACCTTTTCTAGTGGCGTGGCATAAACAGGATGTGCCAACATTGCTGCAACAACATGGCTTTGAACTGGTACAACAGGAAATTGGTATGCCTATGCGCCATGTGCTGGCGCGCAAACGCTGATGGAATCTGTACCGGCTATCGCCGTCCGCAATCTCCGTTTCCATTATCCCGGCGAGAAATTGCCCGCAGTGGACGATATAACACTGTCGATAGACACTGGCAGTTGTTTCGGTTTGCTGGGGCCAAACGGGGCAGGCAAAAGCACGTTGCTGGCATTGCTGACAGGTATTCTTTTGCCGCAGCATGGCGACATCCGGATCAACGGCGAACGCCTGTCCAATACGCGCAAGCTGCATGAATACATTTCGCTCGTGCCACAGGATTATGCGTTCTACCCGACGCTGACCTTGCAGGAAAACCTCGACTGCTTTGCAGGATTCTATGGATTACAAGGCGCGCACAAACGCGCACGTATTGATTTTGCAGTACAGGTGTGTGGGCTGGATGACCTGTTGCACCAGCGCGCATCATCCTGTTCTGGGGGCGTTCGGCGCCGGCTCAATCTTGCACTCGGCTTGCTGAACCAACCTGAACTATTGTTCCTGGATGAACCAACCGTAGGTATCGATGCGCAGTCACGCCATTTTATTCTTGAATCCATTGCCGGATTACAACGCGCCGGCATGACTATTATCTATACCTCCCATTACATGGAAGAAATCCAGTCGATCTGTGACGCGATAGCCATTATCGATCATGGCAAACTGCTGGTGCAGGACTCGCTGGCCAACATACTGGCACGTGCTGCTGATATGCCGGCACTGCCTGCCCGGCAAAACGCACAGCGACTGGAGGATTTCTATCTCTCGCTGACACACCACGCATTGCGGGATTGAGCAGGAACGCGCAGATGACTGCATTAATCGCCACCATCAAAAAAGAACTGCTGCTATTGCTGCGCGACATACATGGTTTGCTGCTGTTATTTGTGATGCCAGTTGCATTTATCCTGATCATGTCACTCGCGTTGCAAAGCCAGTTTGCACAAAATGCTGGCGGCCAGAAAATTGCTGTGCTCGTGGATGACCAGGCAAGAAGCGACAGCGCAGCCAGCGTCATCAAGCTGCTGGAACAACGCGATGTTTTTTCCTGGCATGTGACGGACACTCTCAGCGCACCCGAAAAAATCCGTCACGATGAAGCCGCTTTCCTGTTAACACTGCAGCAAAATAACAATGATTTACACGCGGAGATTCTCGTAGCGCCTGCCACGAACCCGCAGATCGAAGCGATTTTTACTGCAGTAGTCGGCGAAGCAATGAGCAAGCAGCGCATCGAAGCATTATTGCGCAATATCAAGATGAAGCGCGCGCTGGACAGCGATTTCTCACTGGATGATGGCATCGATGAAGACGCACTCAATAGCAACCCGGTCACTATCCAATACAGTTATCAAAAAAACCAAACTACTTCTGTTCAACCTGCTTCTGCTCAACCCACCTCTGTTCAACAGAGCGTGCCGGCATGGCTGGTATTTGCGATGTTTTTTTCTGTCGTGCCATTGGCCAACACGCTGATCAGCGAGCGCCAGCAGGGAACACTGCGCCGTTTACGCACCTTGCCGGTTCCACTGGCGCTGCCAGTCATCGGCAAACTGGTTCCGTATTTTGTGATCAACCAGATCCAGGTGTTGCTGATGCTCACCGTGGGCGTATACCTGATGCCACTATTTGGCGCAGACAGCCTGACACTCGGTCACTCACTGGCGGGCCTGTTGTTGATGTCTGTCTGCCTGAGCATAGCGGCACTCGGGTATGGCATCCTGATCGCGGTGGTAGCGCGCACAACCGATCAGGCCACCACACTGGGCGGGGTGGGCAATATCCTGCTCGCTGCGCTGGGTGGCATCATGGTGCCGCGTTTTGTGATGCCGGACAGCATGCAGCAGATTGCAGGCTTTTCCCCCATGGCGTGGGGCCTGGAAGGTTTTCTGGATATTTTCCTGCGCAGCGGCGGTGTAAAGGACGTGCTGCCAGAAGCCGGTTCATTATTCCTGTTTGGCGCCGTCACCATTGCACTGGCACTCGTACTATTCCGGAGAAATACATGACCACTGTGGATCTCACCACGCTTGATCTTGCCAGCCTGAAAACAGATCTGAAATCACTGATCGTGGTGGAATGCGATAAAGATATTGAACCCGGCAGTATTGATGACGATGCCATCCTGATCGGTGGCGACCTGGATCTGGATTCACTGGACGCATTACAAATTTCAATGGCCGTCAAAAACCGTTACGGCGTCAGCATTGAAGGTGGACCGGAAGCAAGGCGTGCACTGAAATCGGTTAACACGCTCGCTGATACTATCCTCAACTTCCAGCGCGATTGATGTTATGGCAATGAACCAGGCCTGCTTTCTGGGTGCAGGGATCGCTACCCATCTTGGGACAGGCATGGCCGCACAACTGGCTGCACTGCAGCGCGCGCCCCTGCCACCACAGCCAGTTAATTGTGATATCGGCACAATCCATGAATGCGTACCGTACAAATTATTGGCCGATTTTCCACTGGCTGACATCACACAACGCCTTGATACTGTTATCGACCATGTCATCGAGCAGGCATTGGCCGCTGCAGGGCTGGATGGAGCGGATCGTGCAGGAATTTCACTTTTCATCGGCTCGTCTTCTTTTGATATTTCATTATCTGAATACAGCTATCAACACGCGCACACTGTGCGTAACGATGCCATTCCGATGGAAGACTCGCCGTCATTTGGCAAACTCGGCGAAGCCGTGCGCCAGCGCTTCGGCTTTCGCGGACCTGACTTCAGTTTCAATACTGCCTGCACCAGCAGCGCCAATGCCTTGTGGTATGCATCGCGCCTGATACAAGCCGGCAAGATTCGTTATGCACTGGTACTGGGTGTGGAAGTGATCAACCACATCACCGCGTTAGGCTTTCACGGCCTGGGTTTGCTCACACGTTCTGTGATGAAACCTTTCGATGCAGCACGCGATGGCCTTGTACTGGGGGAAGCTGCCAGTGCATTGCTGTTAGGCCCTGGCAACGATAGCGATTTTCGGCTGCTTGGCGGCGCGAATATGTGCGATACACACAGCATGTCGGCAGCCAATGCAGATGGTTCTTCTGTAGCAGCTGTGATTGCAGCAGCACTGGCGGAAGCAGGTATTTCGCACACAGCGATTACCGCCATCAAGGCACATGGCACAGCAAGCCTTCTCAATGATGAAGCAGAAGCTGCAGGCTTGTTGCGTATTTTTTCCGGTTCAACGCTACCACCTGTATGCGCATTGAAACCGTTTATTGGCCACACGCTGGGTGCGTGCGGCCTCACAGAACTGATTCTTTTCTGGCAAGCATTGTCGAACGGGTTTATACCCGCCACCACAGGCATTGGCGCGGATAACACCGTGTTGGGAATCTCCCTGGTTCAAACACCCGCAGTGCCAGCAGCAGGCATTTACTTGCTGGATTATTTCGGGTTTGGCGGTAACAACACGGCCCTGTTGATCGGCACGGGAGATGCCCGATGAAAATTATCGCCCACGGCCATTACGCTGAAAAAATAGAAGACGCGCTGCCACCATTAAAAGAATTGGTCAAAGAGGCCACAGGCGAACCGGTGCGGCGTGTAGGCCGCTTTATCCAGCTGGCACTGATCGGTGCTGGCCGCTGCCTGACAGCGAATCCAGCGCCAAAAAATACCGGCGTTTATCTCACATCAGGGCGCGGTGATCTGGAAATCACACTCGATGTTCTGGAACAAATGGTAGAACACGGGTTACCGCCCAAGCCACTCAGTTTTATCAATACCGTAAGCAACTCCGCCTGTTTTTATCTTGCGAAACATTTCGGGTTACATGGGCGCAGCCACTTTGTTACCCGCCGCCATGCACCACTGGAAAGCGCGTTGCAATTAGCCGCACTGGATCTTGATCACGGTTCTTTGCAATCTGCACTCGTCGGTTCAGTGGATATCTGCACCATGCCACTTGCCGATCACCGCACACGGTTGTGCGTGCCTGCAGACACAGCTGTCGGTGAAGGCAGTCACTGGTTCCTGCTCTCGAATGACACGTATCCGGGCACAACACTGGCGACGATAGAGGCCGTCATCTTGCTGCCGGACAAAGACGCTCTACAGCAATGGCTGGCAACACAATTTCTATCGCCACAATCGCCAGCAAATACCGTGCTGGCTTGCGGCCAACATATCGACACGCCAACCCGGTTGTTATTGCAACACTTGACCGGATGTAGCGCATGGGCGGCTTCACCTGAGCCACCCTGGTACGACAGCCACTGCGGGAACACACTTGGCCAGTTTCTCCAGCTGCGTCCTGCACGCACACTGCTGCACATCGACAGTGATCCCGCCGGACGCTTTAACGTATTGCAGGTATCACTCTCGTGAAAATCGCAAAAATCCTTACGCTACTGACGATCAACTTGTTACACACACTGTTTCTGGCTGGCTGCACCTCAGTGCAACCGGTTTCCACTGTCAATGTAGCCAACGGGATACCGATGCAGCTGTTGCTGCCCACACGGGATATCGCGCTCACACAAAAAATCCATGCGCGTTACCGCGAGCAACAACATACCCTGATCATGCAGGTACAGGCTTCACCCCAACAGGTAGTAATGGCCGGCCTGACGCCAACCGGCACTCGCCTGTTCAGCCTCTCGTTTGACGGCAAGACTGTGGAAAGCTGGCAGTCACCACTATTCACCGCGCCTTTTGATGGCAGCTACGTGTTGGCAGATTTCGAGCTGGCCACACTGGATCTTGCTGCGCTGCAACGCGCCCTGCCTTCTGGCAGCAGCCTGACTGAAAACACCCGCGGCACTATCCGTGAACGCATCCTGCTGAATGCGCAGGCCATGACTGTTATCCGGATTGAGTATGATGGGCACCAGACGCGCTACTGCCATCTGGAACGTGACTACTGCCTGCAAATAGAGGCATTGCCGTAATCGGCGGTCGGGTAGAATACCGGCTCCACTTGCCAGCGAAGCCAGATGCATGACCGACACCTTACTGCCAATCAGCACTACCATCGATATCGAGATTCCATTCCAGGATATCGATGCCATGGAGATTGTCTGGCATGGCAATTATCCGCGCTATCTGGAAATAGCACGCTGCGCATTGCTCGACTGCATTGAATACGATTACCCGCGTATGCGCGATTCCGGCTATGCGTGGCCCATCATTGATATGCGCATCAAGTACATCAAGCCACTGCATTTCAAACAGCGTATTTGCGTTTGCGCCACACTGACTGAATTTGAAAACCGGCTCAAGATTGAGTTCCTGATCACTGATGCCCACACAGGCGAAAAGTTGAGCAAGGCGTACTCCATCCAGGTAGCTGTTGATATGCGAACGAAGGAAATGTGTTTTGTGTCGCCTCCCTTGCTGCGCGAAAAACTGGTCGACTACCAACAGAAAAAAATGGCACTGAACCAACCACCTGCCACGGGCTTGTTATCATGAAGCGCCTCTGTGTGTGGCTGGCATGTTTATTCCTTGTCGCGCCAGTTGTTGCTGCTGACAGCCCATTACGCGAACAGATACTGGCCAATCTGGCCGGCCAGACACAAAAGCATTTTTATTTCGTGCAGGAAAAAAAATTGTCCATGCTGGACAAACCACTGGTGACCGAAGGCGAGTTGCAAATCAACCAGAATCCCGATGGTCAAGAACACACGATTATCTGGGACATACAGAAACCTTACGCGCTGCGTTACATACTCACTCGTAACACGATTCGCGAAATCGATACACAGGGAGAAAGAACGCTGCAGGTAGGGCAAAACCCGATTGCTGCCGCACTGACACAAGCGATGACCGCCACATTCAGCGGCCAATGGAAGGACAATGACACACTGGCCGCTGTCACTGCCACTGGCGCATTGGCTGACTGGCAATTACTGGTCACGCCGTTGAGTGCTGATCTGCAACCCCTGATCAAGACCATTGCCGTCACCGGCCATGAAGGCGTGATCAATACGGTGGTGATAGCGGAAAGCAATGGCGACAGCACCACGATTCATCTGAAAAATATCACAGTGCCATGAAAAAGCTGTTGCCACGCGTGTGGCTGACACTGCTCGTTGTGCTGAGTACAGCAGCCCTGCTGGCAGTCACTTCCGGTATATGGCCTGGCATACCGGTTCGCAACAACATCATGGAATTGCTGCCAGCACTGCGCGATGATCCCGTGCTGCTACACGCCTTGCAACGCAGCAACAGCGGCGTCAGTCGCAAACTGTTAATACTGGTCGGTGACACCGATACAAAAAAAACTGCCGAAGCCGCCGCCATCGTGGAAAAAAGCCTGCAACAGCAGGATTTTTTCGGCAAGCCCATGACAGGCATGACAACTGGGCAAGCCAGCGCTATCGGGCAGTTTTACTATCAGTGGCGCACTGTATTACTCAGCGAACAACAGCGAAGGTTATTGCAGGCCAATGATTTATCCACGCTTGAACACCAGCTGACCCAAGCGGTGTATAGCCCGATTGGCGGCATCAATGCTGCATTGCTCAAGGGCGATCCGCTCCTGACGTTTTACCATTTCATGCGTTCCCTGCCGCCGCCACAGGGAAAAATCCAGAGCGTGAATGGTGCGTTACAGGTACACGCCAATGACCGCGATTACCGCGTCNNCATCGTGGTAGACATCCAGCAAGATGTTTTTGATATGGCATTGCACCCGCGCTATGAAGCGTGGCGCGACAATGTGCAACTGACGTTGCAGCAACAATATCCACAGACAGAATTATTATTGATGGGCGCCATACAACATGCCGTATGGGGAGCGAGTAGCGCAAAACGGGAAGTTTCCACCATTGGCAATGGTTCTTTACTCGGCATCATCGCACTGGTGTTTATTGTTTTTCGCAGCGGTCGCGTGTTGATGCTTTCACTGCTGCCCCTGGGAACCGGTGTGATTGCCGGCCTGTTGGTGACCTTGCTGTGCTTCCGGGAGATCCATCTCATCACACTGGTGTTTGGCAGCAGCGTGATCGGTGTTGCAATGGATTACAGCTTGCACTACCTCTGCGAACATTACAAAACACCAGCGTCTCCCAACACACTGAAACAAATTTTCCCGGGCATCACCATGGCCATGCTGACCAGCGCCATTGCTTACGCGGCTATCGGTTTTGCACCGTTTCCCGTGTTGCGGCAAATTGCATTGTTTTCCTGCACAGGCCTTGCCATCGCATGGCTGACCGTGATCAGCCTCTATCCGCACCTGTTACAACCCGCTGCATTTTCCCATCCGCGCTATTTGCTGTGGAGCCACTGGCTGGATACGCGCCTCCGCCATCTGTTTGATCGCCGTTACAGTCTGGTGGCACTCGCCCTCTTTGCACTCGCCATGCTGCCGGGGATTTTGCATATCCACGCCAATGATGATTTGCGTCTGCTGCAAACACCCAAAGCCAGCATCAGCGCGATGGATAAGCGCGTGCAGGCACTGACAGATATCCAGACTTCTGGCCGTTTTTTTCTGGTGGAAGGCGAGACACAGGAGCAATTACTGCAACGCCAGGAACAACTGGATGACTGGTTAGCTGTACAACAACCTCACCTGTCTGCCGATCTCTTGAGCCACTATTTGCCCTCGCAACAACGGCAGCAGGAAAATTTTAATTTGTTGCGCAATCTCTACAATAATTTTTCTGGTACGTGGCGTGAAAAAATAGGGCTTGCACCGGACGTGTTGGCACGCGCCGCCCAACCATTTCAGCAAGAGCCCACTGGCTGGCTGACACTGGATGACATTGCACTGGATGACAATGCCCTGGACGACAATGCCAAGTCACCCCTGCAACAATCACCTCTGCAACAACAGCTGGAAAGGTTCCAGCTGACGGCCACTGAACGCGGCTGGATAGCTGCCGGCCT
>DDBK01000082.1 GCA_002333095.1 Cellvibrionales bacterium UBA2034 | reverse complement strand
AGCTGGCAGAAATGATGGGCGGTGAAGTCGGTTTTGACAGCCAGCCTGGCAAGGGCAGCTTATTCTGGTTTACGGCGCGATTGGCTCGTGCCCGTTCCCTGTCAGATGGTGGCCCACAGTCTGACCCAGCCCCGTCAGAGTCCCGGCCTTCCCTGCAGGGTGCCAGCATCCTGTTGGTAGAGGACAACCTGTTCAACCAGCAAGTGACCCGTGAACTGCTGGAGCTCGCGGGAGCAAGCGTTGTCACTGCCAACAATGGCCAGGAGGCGCTGGCGTGTCTCGGCAGCAGGAAATACGATTGCGTATNNCATTGCAATGACCGCCAATGCCTGGATCGAGGACAGGGAGCGCTGCCTGTCTGCCGGTATGAATGATTTTCTCAGCAAACCGGTCCGGCCAGCAGAATTGATAACAACCCTTGATGAATGGCTTTCCTTTGGCGTTTCCAATCCGGTTGATACCCGTGTGCTATCTGCGCTGTATGACGGCAATATGGACAAGGCGCTGGCTATTGCTACAAGGTTTGTGGCGTTTTCACGTACCGATATTGCCGGGTTGCAACGCGCACTGGAGTCAGGTGATATCGAGTCAATACAGAAATTGGGCCATAAAATGCAATCCGGTGCCCGCCAGCTTGGGGCAACAAGATTTGCGGATATCTGCGAATGGCTGGAAAAGCAGCTCGCAGCCGATACCTTGTGGCAGGCCTATCCACGTATCCGGCAACTGGAAAGATTGCTGGCACAAATTGTCCAACAATTGCAGTTAAACGGCTAAGATAGCGTCCTGTGCTTGTGGGAGCAGTAGTGTGAGAAAAACCAAGATTATATGCACAATCGGTCCGGTGACCGAATCGTACGATATGTTGAAAAAAATGGCCGAGGCGGGCATGAATGTCGTGCGTCTCAATATGTCACACGGTGATCATGCCTCGCATGCCAAGGTCATCAAAGCGATAAAGACGCTGAACAAAGAGTTGGCGCACCCGATTCCCTTGCTGCTGGATACACAAGGCCCGGAAATACGCACGGGCACACTGAAAAATGATCTCGAGCTCAAGCAGGGCGATATCATTTCAGTGACGGCGCGTGCCGAGGATGTGGAATCAACATCGCTGCATATCAATTATCACGATTTGATAGACGATGTGAAAATTGGCGACAAGATTACGGTAGACAATGGCATCATCAATCTGGAAGTGCTGGAAAAACTTGATCGCATGATGCGTTGCAAGGTGATCGATGGTGGTCGCCTGAAAAGCAAGCGCCATGTCAACCTTCCGGGTATCAGGGTCAACCTTCCTGCTATTACCGGCAAGGATCGTGATGACATCCTGTTTGGCATGAAGCAGGAAGTGGATTTTATTGCGTTGTCATTTGTTCGGGAGGCCAATGATATTCGTGGCTTGCGAAAATTGCTGGGCAACAAGGCTGACAAGATCAAGATTATTGCCAAGATTGAAGATCAGGAAGGCGTAAAAAATCTTGATGAAATTATTGCTGCTGCCGATGGTGTGATGGTAGCTCGCGGTGACCTCGGCGTAGAAATCAATATTGAAGACCTGCCTAATGTACAGCGCAAGATAGTTCGCCTGTGTCATGAACAAGGCAAGCGAGTCATTGTTGCTACACACTTGCTGGAATCAATGATCGAAAATCCCATTCCTACCAGGGNNCTCGCCAATGCAATCTACGAGGAAGTGGATGCAATTATGTTGTCCGGTGAAACAACCGTAGGTAAATATCCGATCAAGTGTGTCGAATACATGGATCGTATTTCCCGTACAGCTGAACGTATGCCGGGCTTGCGTTTTTGCGATGGGCTTATTCGCGATAACAATAAACAACATCTGGCGCACTCTGCCGTGCAATTGGCTGAAGATATGGATGCGCAAGGTATCGTTGTTATCACCCGGCGAGGTGTGATGGCTAATCTCGTGACGAATTGTCGTCCCAGCAAAACAACCATTTTTGCTTTTACGAATGACAGCCGTACGCGCCGTCAGATGAATTTGAATAGAGCTGTAGTTTCCCATCGACTTGCTTTTTCCAGTGATCCGGAAAAGACCTTGCTGTCAGCATTCGAGATGCTTAAGCGCGATGATGGATTAAAATCCGGAGATAAAGTGGTAGTTATTTCAGACATTATTTCTGGTCTTGGCGTTGATGCCATACAGATTCGCAGCATTCACTGAGTTAACCATGATGCAAGAAAATGACGTAATAGATCCTCCTGAAAGTCAGGTAGTGGCAGATATAGGGAATACCCCGGCGCGCTCACCAGAGCAGGCTGAAATGCCATTTGCTATTGTTCATGGCAAAAGCATGACCGAGCTGCCCAAAGATCTATATATCCCTCCGGATGCGCTGGAAGTGATCCTTGAGGCATTTGAAGGCCCACTGGATCTTTTGCTATACCTGATCCGTCGTCAAAATCTTGATATTCTTGATATCAATGTTGCAGAAATTACACGTCAGTATATGCATTACATCGAATTGATGGATGCCATGCAATTTGAGTTGGCTGCTGAATATCTTTTGATGGCAGCCATGCTCGCAGAGATCAAGTCGCGTGTACTGTTGCCCCGTTCTTCTGATGTAGAAGAAGATGAAGAAGATCCAAGGGCGCAACTGATCCGACGCTTGCAGGAGTATGAGCGCTTCAAATTAGCAGCTGAAAATATGGATGACCTACCTCGTGAAGGGCGTGATATTTTTCTTGGCAGTGCAGAGCCGCCGGAGCGTGAGAGTCGTCGACCGGATCCTCCAGTTGACATGAAAGAGTTGCTGCTGGCATTGGCTGAAGTATTGCGGCGTGCCGACATGTTTGAAAGCCATCAAGTTGAGCGAGAGCGCCTGTCTACACGAGAACGTATGTCGCAAGTGCTGGAGCAGCTTAAAGGTGGTCAGTTTATGCCGTTTGTCACATTGTTCACCGTGCATGAGGGCAGGCTCGGTGTTGTTGTGACATTTCTGGCTGTGATGGAACTTGTGAAAGAATCACTCGTGGAATTGTTGCAAACAGAAACGTATGGGCCGATTCACGTCAAAGCGAGATCTACCTGATAACTTTGGTAATACAGTAAATATTTAATGGGAAAAAGATATCGCCATGAGCCAGTTTGATAAGACATTGCTGAAAAAAATTGTTGAGGGTTTGTTGCTGGCAAGCAATGAGCCATTGTCTGTAAAACGGATTGCAGAAGTGTTTGCGGACCAGGAAGTCTTTGGGGATGCCGAAAAGCCGGATGCTGAAGAAATCCAGGCGGCCATCGAAGATATAGCCGCAGATTGCCAGAGTCATGGTTACGAACTGAAAGAGGTGGCCAGTGGGTGGCGCTTTCAGGTGCGTCAGGAGCTGGCGCTTTGGGTAGGGCGATTGTGGGAAGAAAAACCCCCGCGCTACTCGCGTGCCATTCTGGAGACGCTTGCACTGATTGCCTATCGCCAACCGATTACTCGCGGTGATATTGAAGAAATACGCGGTGTGGCTGTCAGTACAGCTATTATCAAGACGCTGATGGAGCGCCAGTGGGTACGTATAGTGGGGCATCGCGATGTGCCGGGCCGGCCGGCGCTGTATGCCACTACGCGACAGTTTCTCGACTATTTTAATTTGAAGAGTCTTGATGAGTTGCCGTCGCTGGGCGAAATTCGCGACATAGATAAAATCAATGCTGAACTGGATTTCGGACAGGACAAAGAGTTGGCTGAAGCGCTTGCGCCGCGTCTGGCAGAGCGGGCGGGCGGCGAAATGATGGAAGATGCAAACGGCACCCCAGATGTTTCTGTGTTGCATTGAGTGAATTAGATGAAAAAAAATACCAGCACGCCAAATGAAAAAGTTGCGAAAGTTGCTGATTCTGGAAAACCTAAACGAGTAAGCAAGCACGTCGCAGAGCCTGCGCCTACTGAAAAACTGCAAAAGCTTCTGGCCCGTGCCGGCTTTGGTTCAAGACGCGCTCTGGAAACATGGGTGTCAGAAGGGCGCATCACGCTCAATGGAAAAGTGGCAACGCTGGGCGATCGCGCAGCGCTTACTGACAAAATATGTGTAGATGGCAAACCAATATCTGTGAAGCGTCTGGAAGGTCCGCGCGTACGGGTGCTGCTTTACAACAAACCCATTGGTGAAATTTGCACTCGCTCTGATCCCGAAGGACGGCCAACTATTTTTGAGCGCATGCCGCCATTGGAAAAAGGTCGCTGGATTGCAGTGGGGCGACTGGATATCAACACGAGCGGTTTGTTAATCATTACTTCTGATGGTGAGCTCGCTAACAAGTTAATGCATCCAAGTGCGCAAATTGATCGCGAATATCTCGTTCGTGTGATGGGTGCAGTTGATAATGAAATGCTGCAGCGGTTGCGTGATGGTGTTGAGCTGGATGACGGCTTGGCAAAATTTACTGACGTTTCACCGATGCATAAAAATGACGATAACGACAGTATCAACAATTGGTACTGCTGTACTTTGATGGAAGGGCGCAATCGGGAAGTGCGCCGACTGTGGGAATCACAAGGTTTGCGCGTGTCGCGACTCAAGCGTGTGCGATACGGGCCAGTTTTCCTGGCGAATAAATTGCCTGAAGGGCGCTGGCAGGAATTGTTACCGGGTGAACTGGCGATTCTTTACAAGGAAGCGGGGCTGCCTGTGCCGGACATCAGTCCTTTAACGCCAAAAGATAAAGAAAAAATGCAGCGTGAGTTGCGTAAACCGATGCGCGCTGCACGCCCCAGTGAAAAACCAGCGCGTAAAACAACCGCGAAAAAACCGCGTGTCAGACGCTAGTCAATATTCAGTTTCTTCGGAAAAGTGGTTGAGGCTGATCAGTTGATGTCTGGTAATACTCTGTAAAATCATTCAGCGATTCTAGCGCCGCTTTAAGATCAGTGTTTTCACGCAAATCAAAGCTGTTAAAGCCGCAGCGTTTCATAAAGCACAGCTGGTCACGCAATACATAGCCTATAGCGCGCAATTCACCCTTGTAATTAAAACGCTCACGCAGTAAACGCGCAATTGAAAAACCGCGACCGTCTGTAAAAACAGGGAAGTTGACTGCAAGCAATGGCAATTTTATTAATGCCGATGCGATATCCCCTGTTGGCATATCTTCACTATCAAGCCATACGCCAATGTTGTTTCGACCACAGAGGTTCTCCTGGTTCGCCAGCCAGACTGCCAATGGGAAAATCAGGAATTCCCCATCAGGAATACCGGGGGCTTCCTTGGGAACCGTATGCCATTTGTTGCTGACAAGTTCACCATCTTTAATAACGCATTGTTCATGCATAGGTGCGCTCCTTGAATGGTTCAAGGCCAATACGGCGGTAAGTGTCTATAAACTGCTCACCATCAATGCGTTGCTCAACAAAGACATCAAGAATCTTTTCAATAATCCCGGGCATCTCTTCCTGTGAAAACGATGGGCCCAGAATTTCGCCGATAGCTGCGTCATTTCCTGCATGGCCGCCTAATGATACCTGATAAAACTCGGCTCCTTTCTTGTCGACACCCAGGATGCCGATATGCCCAACATGATGGTGTCCACAAGCATTCATGCAGCCGGAAATGTTAACGTCAATATCTCCCAGATCATACAGGTAGTCTATGTCGTCAAATTTACGCTGGATTGCTTCGGCAACAGGAATGGATTTTGCGTTAGCTAATGCACAGAAATCACCACCGGGACAACAGATCATGTCTGTCAAAGTGCCGATATTGGGTGTGGCAAACCCGAGTTTTTTCAGTTTTTGCCATAATTCATGCAGGCGTGTGCCATCTATGTCAGCCAGCACCAGATTTTGTGAATGTGTCGCGCGTATTTCACCAAAACTGAATTCATCTGCCAGTTCTGCAATCGCATCCAGTTGTTTATCAGTGACATCGCCAGGTGCAACGCCGGTTGGCTTCAGCGATAGAATCACTATTCGATAGCCGGGTTTTTTATGCGGCTTCACGTTCCGGCTGACCCAGTTGGCAAATGCCTTGTCGTTTGCTGCTGTGTTGGCTAATTGGCTTGCTACCAATTGTTCATCAAGTGCCTTGTAAGCCGGGGCAGTGAAGTGTTGCTTGATTCTTATAATTTCCTGTTCAGTCAGTGTGGCAGGCCCATCTTTCAGGAAATTCCACTCTTCTTCAACTTTGGCAGAGAATGTTTCAACCCCTAATGCCTTCACCAGAATTTTTATGCGCGCCTTGTACTTATTGTCACGGCGTCCTAGCAAGTTGTATACGCGCAAAATTGCATCAAGATAGGTGAGCAAATGTTTTTCTGGCAGAAATTCACGCACTACCTGGCCAACACAAGGTGTACGACCCAGACCTCCTCCGACATAAATGCGATACCCGATTTCGTCGGCAGCATTTTTGATCAACTCAATGCCGATATCATGCACCTGTACTGCAGCACGATCTGCTTTTGAGCCGCTGACGGCTATCTTGAATTTTCTTGGAAGGAAAGCAAATTCAGGATGAAAAGTTGACCATTG
>DDBK01000081.1 GCA_002333095.1 Cellvibrionales bacterium UBA2034 | reverse complement strand
GCAGTAACAGCAGGCCTATGGTCTGGGTCACGATGGCAGATCGGGATTCACTCCAGTATTTGAAAACAAAAACAAACTGCAGGGGCGGGAAAATAAAACAGAAAATGCCCCAGCCAATTCCCACACGAAACGTCGCCACCAGCAACATCAAACCGCCGATAACAACAAAGAGCAATCCGAGAAATAACAGCAGCGTTGACATGTGTCCAGCTCCGCAGTATACAAACGCCAGGTGCGTTTGGTTTTCTTGGCAGCATACATCGCCATATCCGCCTGCTTGCACAGCTCACCCTGCGTGCAGCCCGCACGGTAGAACGCCACACCCAGACTGGCGCTCACCGAGACACTCGTGCCTTCCACACTGGTGGGTACTTCAACGGTTCTCAGGATTTTCTGCAACACGGGTTCAAGCCTCTCCGGATCAGCCGACACATCCTGCAAGATTACAGCAAATTCATCACCGCCCAACCTGGCCACAGTATCCACACCGCGCACCACCGCTTGCAGGCGCTCACCCAATGCCTGCAGCACCATATCACCGGCATGGTGGCCGAGTTTGTCATTCACCGGTTTGAAACCATCGAGATCAAAAAACACTAACGCCAGTTCCTGATGGTTACGTTCCACCGTACGCATAGCCAATTCCAGGCGATGGTAAAACTCCGGACGATTTGGCAAACCGGTGAGCGCATCGTGCGTGGCATCCCAGTGGAACCGGTTGCGCTCTTCCTGCAAGGCGTACTGCAGTCGCCGCGTGAGCATCTCATAGAAAATCAGGCTGAACACCACCAGCGCCGTGGCCACCAATGGCACAAACAGCGCAATGCTCTGCCACACCAACTGGTTGGGTATCAATTGTACCGGCGTGTACAGGCCGTAGATTTCCATCAATGATGCGGGGATGAACAGGCACAACAACATCAGCGCGCACAGGATGCCCGCCTTCACACCCATCAACAGAAAACTGAACATCACGGGCAATACAATCAGGCTGGTCACTGGCGAAATGGTAAAACCGCCCGTCATCATCATGCCGGCATAACAGGAGAGCAAAATATTGGTGACGATCAACAGCCGCGCGACGTGATAATTCCGCAGATAAAACAGATAAAAAGCCGCCGCCGCATACAACGCTGCGCAGGGGTAAATCACCGCACGGGCGTACTGCAACTCAACCGGAACAGCCTTCGAGAGGAAAAACTCGATGAACAGCAGCGATACCAGACAAAGGATCATGTTCACGAACAACACCATCAGCGTGATGGCAGCGCGCACACGTTCATTGACGTTGCCGGCCATACCCGGCGGCATCCAGCGCTCCAGCATGGCTGGCACAGCAATGCTCCCGTCCCGCATCAGATCGTCACCCTGTCGCCATTCCCCACGCTAATCCTGCCAATACCCTACTGCCTTCCCGCCACAAATATCAACCTAGAAACAGGGGCATTTAACCAGGAAGGCGGCTAGTGCAGCATTACACGATCAAATCGATCCCGCAGGACTTTAGCATCTCAAATGTCTTGTCGTAAAAAATCGGCGGGCGTGTTGGATCCTCATAACTTCCTGTGGGCACATAAATCACCATTCCCTGACGAGCCCTAGTGAGTAAAACGCGGTATGAGTTGGCTAAATACCGCCTCCTATCAGATGTATTTACACACTGCCATCGCGTGCCCTTAAACGCATTAAATGACCAACCGCTAAAGTTTCCGGCACCACTCTCATATCTAAAGTCTGCATCCCAACAAACCCCAACCCAATCAAGCTCTAGCCCTTGGATATCAAACTCTGTCGCAACATCTTCAAGATACTGGCAGGAGCGCACATCCTGTTCTCCATTCAAAAACCATTCAGATGGAGTAATTTTAGCTTTTATGTTGATACCTTCGGGCTTTAACCGGTTAGCACCACTACTCGCTACAAGACCATACAGCTCGCTCCCCCGAGCATGATTTTTCAACCAAACACGTGCGGAATGCAGATTTCTTGTTAAAGCTATCGGATAAACATCTTTAATTTCTCTATATAACTCTCTCGCACAATCCTGTTCGTTATTAATAATGCAACCCACAAAAGCAGACAGCTTTTCCGCACGAAATGACCTTATTGATACCCCCAAGTGCAAACTGTGATTTGACTCAGAATTCAAACCCTCAAGATGCTTGGATAACTCCTCCCCCTGAGTGTATTCTTCGCCTGAAATATGATCCGAATAACACACTCGCCAATGACTAAAGCTACGACGCAGAGCGGAAAACCATTCTGGCAGACCAGCCTCACCCGTGTTAATTTCTTGCCCGCCACCAATTAAAGCAACAATGACACACCAATCCTCATGACGATCCATAACCTGAATTAAAAATTCCGGTTCCGACATGTCAAAACCCGATTGATCTCTTTTTTGCTGCATAAACTTTGCCGTATTATGCTTATCCCATGCACGCTGCGCCTCATCAAATACAACTACTTTTTCAATCGGCGCAGTATTGCTCTTCAGGCTATCATCGCGAAAATGATGAATATTCTGGATAAAGGCTTGAGATTTTCTTCTAGCAATCCCGATTGGCAACTCAGCACGTGAATGCTCATCACGGGCCAATGCCTCCTGCAAGACTTCTACTAATGGGCCATTACCAGATAAAAAAACTGCATGCTCATCATCGGCAGACCTCATACGGTTAGTAGTAACATTTAAGCCAGCCAAAGTCTTGCCCGCACCAGGAACGCCAGTCACAAAACAAATAGCCTTTTCACATTTAGCTTTAGCGCGATCAATCACAGCATTTATAGCTGCTGCTGTCTCCGAGAGGTTCTTAGCGCCAGCATCACTTCGAGAAATCTCTTCAACCTGATGCCCTTGATACAAAGCTTGAGCAGCTTGAATGATGGTAGGCGTTGGCTTATATGCGCTTTGTAACCAAGTCAAAAAATCAACTTTGTACGCATCATGAAAAATATTATGGCAACGTCTAATGGTCAGGCTTAAATCTTTCTTATTAACGCATAACAAACCAGCTAAACCATCATCACTAATAGTAAATACATTCTCGATAGATGGAGCTTCTGTAGCCAATAATATTGGCACAATACAAGCCTTATGACTCCCCTCATGAAAGTGCTTAAGATCTAGCGCATAATCCAGGACTTGTTCTTTATCGTGACGAAAAAAATCACTAGATCCGACTTTAAATTCAATAACAAAGACAAAGCCATTAGCTACGATTACAGCATCAGCTCGCTTACCCATGCGTGGTATGCCAAATTCGAAAAATATAGAATTGTTTGCCGATGAATATGGCTCCAGCTGACTCTTAAGAATCTCGACTTGCTGCATCCATGCATTAGTTTGCAGTCGGACTAAATTCTGACTGTGATTTTGTGAGAGCGTTCCAATTATTGACGCAGAATCTTCTTGAAGAAAATCAGCTATTGAAGCTTCGTAATACGCTCTCTGAATCATGTAGTCGCTACTTCTCAGCAAATTTATGCAGAGACTCTACATTGCACACCCATTTATCCCATTTTGGGATATTCCATAATGGGATATATCCTGGCACACGACATAATCAGCCAGAGTAGTCATGCCCAAGAAACTAACAAAAGAGAAGCTTATTTCTTTTCTAATTCAATTAAGGAAAGAAGCTGGACTGACTCAAGATCAAGTAGCCAAAATACTTGGGAAACCACAGTCTTTTGTTTCAAAATACGAAAGCGGAGAACGATCTCTGGATTTCATCGAAGTTATTGAAGTAATCGAAGCGCTGGGAAGCGATCCAATCACAGAGATAAGTAAGCTTATTGCTAACTAATTTTGGCGCAATAACTTGCGCATCCTCGAAAAAGCATTATTCCCAATACCTCGCCTTCTCCGCCACCACCCAGCGCACACCACCTCGCGGGTCTTCCACATCACCTGTGTAACGCGGAATGAGATGGATATGCAGGTGCGGAACGGTTTGGCCTGCGGCGGCACCATCGTTGATGCCGATGTTGTAACTGGCAGGTTGGTGTTCGCCATCGATAACGGCTTTGGCCTCATCCAGCAATGCAAGCAGGGCGAGTTTTTCTTCCTGCGTGGTATCAAAAAACGAACCGACGTGGCGCTTGGGGATGATGAGTGTATGGCCGGGTGAAACGGGAAACGCATCGCGAATGGCGAAGGCGTGTTCGTTCTGCGC
>DDBK01000033.1 GCA_002333095.1 Cellvibrionales bacterium UBA2034 | reverse complement strand
GCAAAAGCGGGGGTTTCCTGCCAGGTAAATGCGTATGCCAGCAACAAAGCAGACAGACGCAATAACAGGTGCAAAAACCCCTTACGCCAGCCCCATAGTGCAGTAAAGAAAGCCGCGACAAGTGCAATTGTGATGTACATGGTGTTCCAACCCATGGCAAAGACTGCTGCCAAAAATACCAGAAAGTGCCGGCCTGCTGTTTTCAAGACATAAAAAAACCCCGCCGAAGCGGGNNCTGTCAGCACTCAGTGTTGGAGTCAGGACCAGGATCTTGCCGTCAACCGCTGCGTTTACACCGTTGTTACCACCGATGGTCACAGTGATAACACCGTTAGCAACAGTAGCTACGTCGCAGTATTGGGTAGCGTTAGTGCCACAACCTGCTACTGTTTCATCAGCAGGCAAAGTGCCCACAGAAGCAAATGCTTCAGAAACAGACAGTTTACAAGCGCTCAATACGCCAGAACACTCAGTCAGTTTTGAACGGATGGTGTAATCTTGATACGCAGGCAGCGCGATGGCAGCCAGAATACCGATGATCGCCACGACGATCATCAGTTCGATCAGGGTAAAGCCCTTTTGCATCGTTTTCATGAAGTCTCTCCTCAGAGTCTTNNTATGTGACCTTTTTGGTCAGTTTGTCCTGTGCCACCCGATATTTGCCCATTGCTCAGCACCGACTTCAATTGTGACCGCTATCGCATTGTAAATCCTGATTTATTGCGCAGATAACGCTTTGCCGATAGACTCGGAAATTATCCCGGTGAAATGGCAGCAGCACGCTATGAGTAACATTCCTGTCAGCGGTTTGGCGCGACGTCTGGTCAACGACGGCTTGCTTAATATGGAGCAGGCGCAGAATGCGCTGCTGGAATCCCGCAAAGCCAAGCAACCCGTTACGCAGTGGCTAGTCGAGCACAAAATTGTTGGCGCGCAACCGATTGCCGTGGCGGCGATGGAAGAATTTGGCGTTCCACTTTATGACTTCAGTTGCCACAACCCCCAGCAGATACCTAAAGACGTCGTCAAACGCGAGCTGCTCGGCAAATACCAGGTATTGCCGCTTTTCAAGCGTGGAAACCGCCTGTTTCTTGGCATGGCAGATCCCACCGACCTGCGCGCACTGGATGACATCAAGTTCCAGACCGGCCTGACTACCGAGGCTGTTCTGGTACAACAGGACCAACTCAGCAAGGCCATCGAAAAATTCCTTGCAGACACCGAAGAAGATGCCGGCAAAGCCTTTGAAGGCCTCGATGACGACTTTGACCTGGACGTGGAAGCCGTTGACGAAGACGCGCCCAAGGGCGAAAGCGGCACAGACGGCGTTGACGACGCGCCTATCGTGCGTTTCGTAAACAAGGTGCTGCTGGATGCCATCAAGGGTGGTGCGTCGGATATTCACTTTGAACCGTATGAAAAAGCCTACCGCGTGCGTTTCCGTACGGACGGCATCCTGTTCGAAGTGACACGTCCACCGCTTGCCCTGGGGCCAAAACTGTCTGCACGTCTGAAGGTTATGTCGCGGATGGATATTTCCGAGCGCCGTGTACCGCAAGACGGNNGGCCGTATCAAGATGAAGCTGTCCAAAACCAAGGCCATCGATTTCCGCGTTAATACACTGCCCACCCTCTGGGGAGAAAAAGTGGTATTGCGGATACTCGACCCGAGCAGCGCCCAGATGGGTATCGATGCGCTGGGTTACGAGGATTACCAGAAAGAACTGTACATGAAAGCGCTGGAGCGGCCACAAGGCATGATCCTGGTCACAGGCCCTACCGGCTCAGGCAAGACTGTATCGCTCTATACCGGCCTCAATATCCTCAATACCGTTGAACGCAATATTTCCACGGCNNCAGGACCCGGACATCATCATGGTCGGCGAGATTCGCGACCTCGAGACCGCGGAAATTGCCATCAAGGCCGCCCAGACCGGTCACATGGTTATGTCTACACTGCACACCAACTCGGCGCCGGAAACACTGACACGTATGCTCAATATGGGTGTGCCGTCGTTTAACTTGGCCACCTCCGTGAACCTGATCATTGCCCAACGTCTGGCGCGCCGGTTATGCCCAAGCTGCAAACAACCTGCTACTGATATTCCTGAATCAGTCCTGGAAGAAGAAGGATTACTGGACTGCGGTATTCCGCGGGAAGAAATCACCATCTACAAAGCCGTGGGTTGCGATCTTTGCAGCAACGGTTACAAAGGCAGGGTAGGTGTTTACGAGGTAGTGAAAGTAACGCCACGCATTGCCCGCATCATCATGGAAGAAGGCAACTCCATACAGATAGCAGATGCCGCCAAAGCAGAAGGGTTCTATAACTTGCGCACTTCAGGTTTGCGAAAATGCGCCTGGGGTCTTTCCAGTCTCGAAGAAATAAACCGGGTTACCAAGGATTAAACCATGGCCACAACAACTGCTACAAAAACAGCCAAGCCAGCTTCGAAAACAGCGGCTGCCAAAAAGCCCAAGATCCAGGAACCGGATCTGTATTTCTGGGAGGGCAAGAACCAGAAAGGTCAGGTGGTTCGTGGAGAGATCAAGGCACGCTCTCTCGCTGATGTAAAAAACCAGTTGCGTAAACAGGGTCAACTCAAACCCAAGATCAAGAAAAAACCCAAGCCATTATTTGGCGGCGGTAAAGCCGTTCAGCCTGCTGACATTGCAGTATTCGTGCGCCAGATGGCTACCATGATGAAAGCTGGTGTTCCATTGGTGCAATCGTTCGAGCTGGTAGCAGACGGTCTTGAAAACGAGAATATGCGCAAAATGGTATTGAGCATCCGTGATGACGTATCCGGCGGCGGCAGTTTTGGTAGTGGCTTGCGTAGATTCCCGAAATATTTTGATGAGCTTTTTTGCAGCCTGGTAGAGTCCGGCGAACAATCCGGTACGCTGGAAACCATGCTGGACAGGGTGGCTACCTACAAGGAAAAAACCGAAGCGCTCAAGAAAAAAATCAAGAAAGCACTCACGTACCCCATCGCGGTTCTTGCGGTGGCTTTTATCGTTACCGGCATCCTGCTGGTCAAGGTAGTGCCGGTTTTTGCCGAGACTTTCTCGTCGTTCGGCGCCNNGGCTTCTCGTCGTTCGGCGCCGACCTTCCAGCGTTTACCCAGTTTGTCCTGGGGTTGTCGGTCATGGCACAAGCACACTGGTGGAAGTTGGCTGGTGGCGTCACCATCATCGCCATCGCTTTCTCGAAAGCCAAAGAAACCAGCCAGACATTTGCTGATGCAGTGGATCGCGTTACGCTGAAAGTGCCGATTGTTGGCATGATCGTCAATGAAGCTGTTATTGCAAGGATTGCGCGTACGCTGTCGACAACATTTTCTGCCGGTGTACCGTTGGTAGAAGCACTCGATTCTGTTTCTGGCGCTGCAGGTAATGCGGTATACCGTGATGCGGTGAAACGGGTACGTGATGATGTAACCGGCGGTACGATGATTAACGTTGCACTGCGCACTGTTGGCGTATTCCCTACGCTCCTGATACAAATGTGTGCCATCGGTGAAGAATCCGGTGCGCTGGATACCATGCTTGACAAGGTAGCCACGCACTACGAAGCCGAAGTGGATAACAAGGTAGATAACCTGACTGCCCTGCTTGAGCCGATGATCATGTCCATACTGGGTATTCTGGTAGGCGGCCTGATGGTGGCCATGTACATGCCAATATTCCAGTTGGGCCAAGTGGTCTAGTGGAGGCGATCAACCTGCTGGCCACAGAGCCAGCATTGCTGGCCGCTATCGCATTAATACTGGGTGCCACGATTGGCAGTTTCCTGAACGTTGTCTGCCTGCGTTTACCCAGGATGATGCAACAGGAATGGAAGGCACAGTGCTGCGAATTGCTGGAAACACCGCTGGAGCCAGCAGAACCTTTTAATCTGGCTTTTCCCCCTTCACGCTGCCCGCAATGCGGGCACAGCATCCGCGCCTGGGAAAATATTCCCGTCATCAGCTACATGCTGCTACGCGGCCGCTGTGCAGGCTGCCAGACGTCTATCTCGATGCGCTACCCGCTGGTTGAAACCGCGTGCGGTCTGCTCAGCGCAGTGGTTGCCTGGCATTTTGGTCCCACCTGGCAGTGTGCTGCCGCCCTTGGGCTCACCTGGGCACTGCTGACACTCTCTATCATCGACTTTGACACCCAGCTGCTGCCAGATGACATCACCTTGCCACTGTTGTGGGCAGGGCTACTGCTCGCGCTGGGAGACATTTTTGTACCCCTGCGTGATGCGGTCATCGGTGCTGCGGCTGGTTACCTGATTCTCTGGTGCGTGTACTGGCTGTTCAAGCTGGCGACAGGTCGTGAAGGCATGGGCTACGGCGATTTCAAACTGCTGGCGGCACTGGGCGCCTGGATGGGCTGGCAGGCTATCCCGCAAATCATCCTGCTCTCGTCGATGACGGGAGCGCTGTTCGGGATTGCGATGATCATTTTCCGGGGGCGCGACCGCCAGATTCCCATGCCTTTCGGCCCTTACCTGGCTACAGCAGGCTGGATATCGTTGCTCTGGGGCAGTGAGATCAGTGCCTGGTATGCAGGAGTCAGTGGTCTGGCGCCATGACGTATATCGTCGGGCTCACAGGCGGTATTGGCAGCGGCAAAACAGCTGTATCAGACCGTTTCTCTGAGCTGGGCATCAAAGTGGTGGATGCGGATGTCTGTGCCAGAATCGTGGTGGAACCCGGCAAGCCAGCCCTGCGCTCAATCGTCGAACATTTCGGCAATGACGTTCTCAATCCTGACGGCTCCCTGGATCGCGCAAAGTTACGGCAGATTGTGTTTGCCGATGAGCCCGCGCGCAAATGGCTGGAAACACAGCTGCATCCGCTGATTTTTGATGAGATGTGGAACCAGCTGCAGAGCGCAGAAAGCCCGTACGCCATCCTGGTATCCCCCTTGCTGATCGAAGCTGGCCAAACCGCGCTGTGCCAACGCGTACTGGTGGTGGATGTGCCTGAGGACATCCAGCTGGCCAGGGCCACAGCACGCGACGCCAATTCTGCGGAACAGATCAAGGCGATCATGGCAACCCAAGCTTCCCGTTCGTTACGGCTGGAAAAGGCGGATGACGTCATCACCAATGACAGTGATCTGGCGACCCTTCAACAACGCGTTGATACAGTCCACCAACAATACCTCGCCCTGGCCCGGACAACCTGAAAAAAAGGGCAACCACGCGGTTGCCCATTTGCTTTATCAAAGACCGGTTCCCGACAACACCTGCACCGCGCCCACATCTTTCACCGCCTGGGGCACCAGCAGGTCAAGGCCCGGTATCCCCACGATTACATCAGCCTGGCCATCGCTGTTGATGTCACCGGCACTCACGGCGGTACCGAAATAAGCCTGCGCCGTGTCGCCATATTCAGTGGCCAACACGCTGTAATCTTCACCACTCCATACCGTCACGCTACCGGCCTGTTTGGTGACTGTGGTGCCCGGTTTGTCGGTGCGTGCTGCACCGGCGAGGATGTCGAGAGTGCCATCGCCATCCACATCGCCCACTGCCACGCTGCCACCCAGACCTGCCTGTGCGCCGTTGCCGTAGCGACGCAGCATTTGCGCACCGCCATTGCCCGAGAACACCGTCACGCTGCCGGCAAAGCCGCTGGCGCCGACAATGATGTCGTCGTAGCCGTCCTGGTCAATATCGCCTACAGCCACGGATTGCCCGAAAGCCGCTTTGGCACCGGCACCGAGCTTTTGCATCAGCACGTCACCGTCCAGTTCGTACACCGTGACACTGCCGGCTGCCTTGACGCTGGCGTTCAGGTTCTCGCCCGTTGCGCCCACTGCAATG
>DDBK01000172.1 GCA_002333095.1 Cellvibrionales bacterium UBA2034 | reverse complement strand
GTGATGGTGCGCAGGAAGTTTGCAAAACAGTCAGTTGGAAAGGTGTGGAGCGTATTGTGTATGTATCGTGTAACCCATCAACGCTGGCACGTGATGCCGCCATTCTTGCTGCGCGTGGATTTTTACTGCATAGCGTCCAGTTTGTTGACATGTTTCCGCAAACGGCCCATATCGAAGCCTTGGCCATTTTTCAGTGGGATGAATCCTTGTTGCGGAAAATAAAAAAAGAGAAATTGGTAGTGGCAAAAACAGTACAAAAACGCCTGAAGCGCTAATAAGTAACAGGGTAACTGCACAGCACTTGTTTTCCTGATATGCCCAACGCGGTCAATGTTTCGCCAAGTTGTAGACGGTCAGCGCGCATAAAGGCACGAAAGCGGCTGCTTTGGGGGGGCTGCCAGACGGGGGGCAATAGTGAATCATCTGAGCCTACCAGTATGCCCAACCCTATCACTTTGCTGTTCTGCAGCAGGACAATATCAGTGACTGGTTTTCCATCATTCAGCAGCTGGCCATCAATAACATGAGTGCTGCTAGTCGTATCAAGTTGTATGCTGTTATAGCCAGCGCAGGATGGCAGGTTTGTAGGTGTTTCAGTTTTTTTATCCAGCGCAAACTCTGGTAACTTTTGAAAATATCCCAGTGTATTGCTGCGCAGGAACGGATCATTGTCTTTCACTGAGTTAATGCCATTCTTTATCAAGGGGTGGGACAAGGTGGCTGTAATAAATGGCGGTTCAAGTACGCCAGATCTTGCTGCAGTATGTGCAAGATTGACCCGCTGGCTCAGTGTCACCATGTTTTTTGCGCTGACGGGCTGTGTTGGCAGGAGATAGCAGCCATAAATTATTGTCCATGCCAGCAATGCCGGTACGGCATGGCGTGATTGGCGTATATCCAGCCAGATCAATCCAAATATCGCTGGCAGCCACGGCAGCACCAATGTCTGGTAGCGCTCAGCTGTTGCAGAGTTGGGGTAGATAATGCGCCCGAATGCAGTAAAGAAAGCGCTGGCGATAATGCACGTGGAGATATACAGGCACAGTCGTTGCCAGTTGGATAATTGCCCCGTATGCCTGAAAAGCCGGATCCAGTAATACAGTGTGACGACTATCCCGATCAATGACAGCCAGCTTCCACCAATCGGCCATTCGCGGGATAACGGACTGGCGAGATAACGCAGCATGTACGGCAGTATTTTTTGTACGGTATCAAGAAGGATATAAATCGATACCCGCCAGTTATCGCTGCCTTGCAATCCCTTCAGTATCAGGTGCTCACTGTTTTTATCATGCGAGACATATTGCAAACAGAATGTGGTTGCCAGAATTAATAGCGGCCACCGCCACCGTGCAGGTCGACAATCCAGCAACAGCATCAATGCGGCTAGTGCCAGTGTCATCAGCCCGGTAAAATTACACAGGGCTGCGGCGCTGCCAGATAAAATAACAGCCAGCCAGCCTGAAAGTGTACGGGGCTGGTCTGCAAGCATGTACAGACATATCAGGCCAAACAGGTTGGACAGATACCACTGCACATCCATGGCGTACAGGAAATTGCTGACCTGGGTGGTGCTGAATAACGCCAGCATGAAAGAAGTCGCCAGCACAGTGCGCTCGGCAGTGTTCATGCAAGATTGCTGTAACAGCAGGCGTATGACTATAAGCAAATAGAAAAACTGGCATAGCAGGGCAATGGCTATCGTCAGCCAATTACGGCCACCCAACCAGTAGAAATCCGCAAAGAACAGGAGTTTTGGCAGAAAAATCCGGTGTGCCCCGCCATAGGCCTCCAGCAGATAATCCCATGACCAGTCTCCATGAAACTGTCGTTCTATATCATCAACAAATTCCCACAGATCGCGAAAAGGCCCTTGCCATTGCAGTATGAAAGTCAGATAGACAGAAAAAAACGTGAGCAGAACAGCTGTCAGTGCAAATGCCCCGGCAATCATCAGCAGCGCAGCGTTGCTTTTACCCGGGTGATCCCGTTCAATGCATGCAGCGTGTTCTATTGGATGTTGCTGTTCGAGATGAAAAGACACTTTTTTTATGCCGCGCTGTTGTGGTGTATTGGATGGCTGGCCATACCTTTAACAGCAGAGCCTTTGCCTGTAAAGCAGCACCTGCCCAATATCCTGCTGATTATTGCTGATGATCTGGGATTGGGCGATGTGCGCAGCTTTAATGCCACAACGATGCAGCAAACCCCCAACATAGACGCACTGGCAGCACGTGGTATGCGTTTTAGCCGATTCTACACAGACAGCACCTGCTCAGCCAGTCGTGCGTCATTGCTCACTGGGCAGCATCCTGCGCGCCTGGGTTTCCATCCTGTTGCAAGAGGCGTTGACCCTGCTATCACCACCATGCCGGAATGGTTGCGCTCACAAGGCTATAGCACGCACCATATCGGCAAATGGCACATTGGCGAACTCAATGCGGAAGCCAAGCCGGCCGCACAAGGTTTTGATTCCAGCTTCGGTTTTTTGAACCAGTGGTTCTTGCAAGGACCAGATGCCCGTGGTGAACCCATGCTGCGTCAGCCTGTGTATCTGGATCCCTGGCTGGAAAATGAACTTGGAGAATCCAGACAGTACAGTGGCTACTTGCCCGATATCCTTACATTGCGTGCTGCAGAAAAAATTGAAGCGTTGGCAAAAACGCAGCAGCCCTGGTTTCTCTGGTATGCCACCCCCTTGCCGCATGCTCCCTTGCATGCCCCGCCAGATGCAAACAACGCGAAAATTGATACGGATGATGAAAAATATGCTGCCATGGTTGCTCATCTAGACCGCAATGTAGGTGAGTTGTTGGGTGCACTGGAAAATTCCGGGCAGCGTGAAAATACTATCGTCGTATTTCTCAGTGACAATGGTGCGCCGGAAAAACGCAGTGGCAGCAACGCGGGTTTCAGCGGTGGCAAAGCGCACTATAGCGAAGGTGCTGTACGCACGCCCATGGTCTGGGTTGATCTGGGCTTTACCATGCCGGGATCGCTGGATGAGCGGGCTGTCACGATTGCAGATGTTTTTCCCACGCTGGCTGCTCGTGTTGGTGCGTCCTTATCGTTTTCCGTGGATGGTATTGATTGGGATAATCTGGATAACGTAAAGATAATCAGTGATAGGCCACTGTACTGGATGTCGCGTGGCAGCTCGTCGGTATTATCGGCAGACAAGTTATGGCGCAGTATTGAAGAATGGGTTTTCCGGGAGAAAAAAACCTTCCAGTTTTTGCGGATTGATACATCTACAGTGGATGACAGCAGCAGATGGCGTTTCTGGTATTTCAGGCTTGTTTCCAGTATGCAGGAAGGATTTCTGTTATGGCTGGAAGATGTCTCCAGAACAGCAGTCAAACAGGATTCGCCCAACAGGGTAAGTGGTAATGATTTTTTGCGTACCCCATTAAGAGAATGGGACTTTTATCTGGCGGTTTCCCCGGATCCATCAGCCCATGCTGTGCAAGTGTTGGCTGAACAGGCGGGGATCTGGTCAATGCGGTATCACGCGGATAAAAAAATGTTGTCTGTTGACATGCATGGGCATCAATGGGAAGTGCCATATAGCCTGCCATCAGGTTGTACGCTGATCGGCTTGAATGCAGATATTTATGATCGCTATACCAACCTTGCAAACACGGTGAACCCGACAGAGTTATTGTTATCAGTGAATGGCAAGGAAGTGGCGCGAACAGGGTGGCAAATTGATTCACTGGCAAATGTGAAAATCAGTGAGCCTACCTGGATAGGCATTTCTGCAAGTGGTAGTGATGCATGGCAAGGGAAGTTGTCTGGCCCGGTTTTTTATCATCGCGCCAACATAGTGGGCGAGTGG
>DDBK01000012.1 GCA_002333095.1 Cellvibrionales bacterium UBA2034 | reverse complement strand
CCCATACCCTGTATTTTTATTATCAACACTTTTTATTGTTGCGCTTGTGCTATTCACAGTGATGCGCCTTTTATTGCCAAAAATTCACGGCAGTCACCCGGCTGCCCATCCGCCACGTCCGCACTTCTGGAAAATCGTGCAATCCGGAACCTCGGGATGCGGGTTATGCATGATACGGCGTACTGCTCAACCGACGTGGCGAATGCCGGGGAATCCTGCTCGAAATCCTTGTCTTCCCCGCGATATTCAACAACATAAAAGTGTTCTGTATCAATCACTTTACGAATCGCATCCGGATTTTCTTTCCCTGAAAGAATATTGTTCTGTGATGCTATGCCATAGCCGTGAAGATAATGATCAAACAATTCGGTAGAAATAAACACTTTCCTATTGCCGCGCATAAACTCCGCATCGGCGCTAATGATTTTAGCTGTCTGATTGAATCCACTATCGCCGCCACGTATGTATATTCTCTGCTTTGCATTTGCATTTGTCAGGCAAACAGCTATCGCTACAACAACCAGAGTCAAAAACGTATTACGCAACAAGGGAAAAGAAATCCTTCTTATGCAAAACGATAGGGGTTCGGCCATAACAATAGACAGAAAACACGTGCTGTACAGCACCGAGCGAAAATCCATCGCTTTGATGAAGCCTAGCGCCAGCAGGGCAAGCACAATATACATCCCCACAAACCCCAGAAACTGCCGCTGCTTCAGTTCATAACGACCCCAGACACAAAAGCCACTTATAGCCAGCAACGAAATGCCTAGCAGTATTACCTGCACTGTCAATATCGCTGGGTTCCCAGGTAATAAAAAGCTGGTTTTTTGCATGACCTCCTGCAAGGCCTGCACACCAAACAGATTGCCATTCAATGCCCATCCGCTCAAATCATACAGCACTGACAACCATGGCAATAAAACAACAAAAACCGGCATCCACATTGATTGCAGCATCTGGCGGCGGAGAGAATTCTTCACCAACAAACAGGATGCCAGCAATTCAACCATAAAGAACAATAGCGCCACAGGACTGGTATAAAACGCCAGCGCTCCACTTATCCAGAATCCCAGTAGCATGCGGGCATCACAAACAAATGCCGGGGTCCACTTCCATATAAAATGGAAACGCAGGCCGGTAGTGCCTATTTCAATCGGGCGGGGTTCTTTGCCCAGATCCAGTAGCAGTTTGCAAAAGAAATAGCTGTGTAGCACACACACACAGGCAAACAGGCTATACAGCGTTGCGTCCCTGTTAATGATGATTGTCTGGAAATCTGTTGCCATCAGCGCTGCGGCTAATAGCCCTGTCAATGGCGAGAGGAATTCCTTGCCCAGTAAATATGTGGCATAGACCAGTCCTACGCCTGCCATCGCAGACAGCGCACGCACAAAGAAATCTGCGTCGCTGGTGAGTGCTGTAACCTGGCATAGCAGCGTTGGGTACAACGGCGGCATTCCACTGTTTCCTGCAAACTGGTTCATCATGGCCACCCAGCCCCGCACATCGCACAGTGCAAGGTTCGACAACTCACTGACCGACAGGCCGTTCTGGTCCAGCGCATAGAAACGCACACAGGCCGCCACCACCAGAATGGTAGTGAGCAGACATAATTCCCATATTTTTTCAGTGGGGATATCCGTGACTTTCATGGCTACTCCTTGGGTACCGCGCTCCATGCGTTATAAAGCCTCGCGGATCATATTACACTTCAGCCTTGTATAGCTGGCAGGCCTGTATGCTGCAGCGCCTGATTATCCAGACCATCACCAGCAGGAGGGCGCTGATTTGTACACCAGTCAGCACGCGCCACCAGTCACTGGTGGCAATAATGTCTGCTTTCAGGTATTGCACGGGGAATGCCATTGGCAACAGCAGCAGGATCAGGAACGCTATCCCAACCGGTGACAACCTTGCCGCCAACAACATCACCGGTATAACGGCCCAAGTCAGGTAGTGATCCCACGTGAGCGGCCCGGCCAACAATGCCAGGAGGATAACAGCTGCAAGATCCTCGGCCTGCAGCACTGTGCCGCGCGTTGCCCGATGCAGCACCAGCAGCAATACCGCTGCAATGCCGGCACCCACTGTTTTCCAGATGCCAATGCCGACAGCAAAAGACAGCAACTGGGTGTCTGGTGTGGCCAACCTGGCCAGAAATGCGCCCAGTGACTGGTTCTGTACATGCAGTGGGCTATCGCCCAGCGAAGGCAGGACCGTTGCGAAAAACTGTTGTATGTCCTGGCCATGCTGCGGCCAACAAGACAGGCATAATCCTGCAACAATGAACATGCCTGCTACAAACACCAGAGACCATTGCCTTTTCAGTAGGCAAAAAAGCAGCAGCCACACCGGGCTGACTTTTAACAACACTGCCACAGCGATGGCGGCACCCGCCAATGCCCACTGCGATCGGCTGGTTGCAAACACTGCCGTGGCAAGGCTCAGCATCACCCAGGCATCCACCTGCCCTAGTTGCAACGAAAATGAAAACGAGTGCCATAACAATAAACACAGCACGCCCGCTAGCCAAGCGCGCCAGCGTAACGCAGCGGGCAATGCCAACCCGGTCAACAGGATTGCCACCAACATTGCAAACAGGGCAAGCCAGCGATAAAACGCCACGCTCACTTCATATGGCAGTATGGAAAATGGCAGGTGCAGGATAGCGGTAGTTGGCAGTCCGACAAACGATGTAAAGCGCCCGTTAAACAATGCCTGCGCGCCATTGCCGATTTGCGACACCGCCAGTTGGTGCAGCGCTACCCTATCATAGAGAGACAGCCCTTCCCGTAACGCCATCGCGGCAGTCCAGTTGATGGAATAATCCCACGCGAAGCCATGGAAAGCCTTGAACCAGAATAACGCTGCGCGATACAGCATAAAAAAAGCCAGCAACATGCCGGCTATTATTTTCATAGGGGATTTTTCAAAAAACCTTGTCAGGTTCATCGTCGGTGATTGCACTTAAATATGTTGCACATCATCAATTTCATATTCGACATCGCCGCTCGGCGCCTTCACTACCACGATATCGCCTACTTCCTTGCCAATCAGCGCCCGGGCAATGGGCGAGGTCAGGGAAATCAGGCCTTTGTTCACATCCGCTTCATATTCACCCACAATCTTGTACGTAACTTTCTTGTCGGTGGCGCAGTTAGTTACCGTCACTGTCACACCAAAAATCACCTTATCGCCGGGCGGTATCGCAGTGATATCGATAATCTGCACATTCGACAAACGCGCCTCGATATCCTGGATGCGGCCTTCCAGAAAACCCATCTGCTCGCGCGCCGCATGGTATTCGGCATTCTCCTTCAGATCCCCGTGCTCACGCGCTGTGGCAATTGCCTGTGACACAGCCGGTTTTTCCTTTTTCAATTTTTCGAGTTCGGCGCGAAGATTTTCAGCACCTTGCACAGTCATTGGAAACTTGGTCATTTTTTTCCGCCTTTTTATTGTTGGGAGGCTTTCACTTGCTCATGTAAAGTTTGCAAGCGCCGGACAATTGTCTCGCCTTTCATCATCAAGGCCAGGGATGATGCTTCGCCACCCGCCAAGGTTGTGTTGTAGTACACCTTGTGCTGCAAAGCCGATCGACGGATAGTGGCAGAATCTGCAATGGCCTGCCGGCCTTCTGTGGTATTCACGATCAACTGGATTTTTCCATTCTTGATCAGGTCGACAATATGCGGACGACCTTCATTCACTTTGTTGACGACTTCAACTTCCAGATTCGCCGCTTGCAATACAGCTGCTGTCCCGCGTGTAGCGATTAACTTGAAGCCGTTTTCGCTAAGGCGTTTTGCAACAGAAACCACGCCGCCCCTGTCCATTTCCCGCACGCTGAGAAATGCCATGCCACCGTGACGGGGCAATTTTTCACCCGCGCCTAACTGTGCCTTGCCGTAGGCTTCGGCAAAGGTCGCACCAGTGCCCATCACCTCACCCGTCGATTTCATTTCCGGACCAAGAATCGGATCCACAGCTGGGAATTTATTGAACGGGAACACCGCTTCCTTCACGTTGAAATTCTGCGGGACAATTTCTTTGGTAAAACCTTGCGCTGCCAACGTAGTGCCGGCCATGCAACGCGCAGCAATTTTCGCCAGCGACACGCCGATACACTTCGACACAAACGGCACCGTGCGTGAAGCACGTGGATTCACTTCAATCACATAGATTGTGTCATCCTGGTATGCCAGCTGCACATTCATCAAACCGACGACGTTCAGTTCGCGCGCCATCTGCTTCACGGTATCGCGCATCTTGTCCTGCACATCGGCAGGCAGCGAGTACGGTGGCAATGAACAGGCAGAATCACCGGAGTGCACGCCGGCCTGTTCGATATGCTGCATGATCGCGCCAATCACCACATCCTTACCATCCGATACCGCATCGATGTCGACTTCAATTGCAGCATTAAGGAAGTGATCGAGCAACACCGGTGCGTCATTGGATACCTGCACCGCATCGCGCATGTAGGTTTTCAATTCGCTTTCTTTATAAACGATTTCCATCGCGCGGCCACCGAGTACATACGACGGACGCACCACCAGCGGATAACCGATTTCCTGCGCTTTCAGCACGGCTTCTTCCGCCGACCGCACCGTTGCGTTATGCGGTTGTGTCAGCTTCAGTTTTTCAATCATTTTCTGGAACTGTTCGCGATCTTCTGCGCGATCAATGGCTTCTGGCGTTGTGCCGATAATCGGCACGCCAGCCGTTTCCAGTGCGCGCGCCAGCTTCAGCGGTGTTTGGCCGCCAAACTGCACGATCACTCCTTTCGGATTTTCCTTGTGTACGATTTCCAGCACGTCTTCCAACGTCACAGGTTCGAAATACAGACGGTCTGAGGTGTCGTAGTCGGTCGATACAGTTTCCGGATTGCAGTTGACCATAATGGTTTCATAGCCATCTTCGCGCATGGCGAGCGCTGCGTGCACGCAGCAGTAATCAAACTCAATGCCTTGACCAATACGGTTCGGCCCGCCGCCAAGCACCATGATTTTATTGCGTGTGCTTGGGTTGGCTTCGCACTCTTCTTCGTAGGTTGAATACATGTAGGCAGTATCGGTCGAGAACTCTGCTGCGCAGGTATCAACGCGCTTGTAGACAGGGCGTACGTTCAGTGAGTGGCGCAGTGCGCGTATCTGCTCTTCTTTAACATCCAGCAAATGGGCGATGCGTGCATCGGAAAAACCCTTGCGTTTCACCGCGCGCAAATTATCGGCATTGATGGCTGACAATGACGAGGCCTGTATCGCTTTCTCGTACTGCATCAATTCTTCAATCTGCACCAGAAACCAGCGGTCGATACTGCAAATATTAAAAATTTCATCCACGGTCATGCCGAGACGAAACGCATCGGCCACATACCACAAGCGTTCTGCGCCAGGAATAGTCAGCTCGCGACGCACAGCATCCATCACATCCGCATCATCGTTTTCCTGCAATTTCGCTAGGCGCGATTCAAAACCTGCAGAACCGACTTCCAGTCCGCGCATGGCTTTCTGGAGGGATTCCTGGAATGTGCGTCCAATTGCCATCACTTCGCCAACGGATTTCATTTGCGTGGTCAAACGCGCATCGGCTGTAGGGAATTTCTCGAACGTGAAGCGCGGCACTTTGGTAACTACGTAATCAATTGACGGCTCAAACGATGCCGGCGTTTTCCCGCCCGTAATTTCGTTTTGCAATTCATCCAGCGTGTAGCCGATGGCCAGTTTTGCTGCGACTTTTGCTATCGGGAAACCAGTGGCCTTTGATGCCAGCGCTGATGAACGCGATACACGCGGATTCATCTCGATCACAATCATGCGGCCTGTATTGGGTTCCACTGCGAACTGCACATTCGATCCACCGGTTTCCACGCCAATTTCACGCAACACTGCCAGCGAGGCATTGCGCATGATCTGGTATTCGCGATCGGTCAACGTCTGCGCCGGTGCTACCGTGATGGAATCACCGGTGTGAACACCCATCGGGTCAAAATTTTCAATCGAGCACACAATAATGCAGTTATCATTTTTATCGCGCACCACTTCCATTTCGTACTCTTTCCAACCGAGTAACGATTCGTCGATCAACAATTCATTGGTGGGTGAAAGATCCAGACCGCGCTCACAAATCTCGACGAACTCTTCGCGGTTGTATGCAATGCCGCCACCGGAACCGCCCATGGTAAATGAAGGACGAATGACAACAGGAAAACCGAAGCGGTCCAGAATCTGCAACGCTTCTTCCAATGAATGCGCGATGCCGGAACGCGCCGTGTCGAGCCCGATGGCTTTCATTGCTACATCAAAACGGTGACGGTCTTCGGCTTTATCAATCGCATCGGCCGTTGCGCCGATCATTTCCACGCCAAACTGTTTCAGCACGCCTTCACGCGCCAGATCCAGTGCGCAATTGAGTGCCGTCTGACCGCCCATCGTCGGTAGCAAGGCATCCGGCTTTTCCTGTTCAATAATTTTTGCGACTGTGCGCCATTCAACCGGCTCTATATACGTGGCATCCGCCATAGCCGGATCAGTCATGATGGTGGCAGGATTCGAGTTCACCAGAATGACGCGATAGCCTTCTTCGCGCAGCGCCTTACACGCTTGTGCGCCGGAGTAATCGAACTCGCACGCCTGGCCGATGATGATCGGGCCTGCGCCGAGAATCAGGATGGACTGGATGTCATCACGCTTTGGCATTTTTGTTCTCCGCCATCAAATCAATAAACCGGTCGAAGAGGTCGGCGGCATCATGCGGACCGGGGCTGGCTTCCGGGTGCCCCTGAAAACTGAAAGCAGGTACATCCGTCCGGGCTATGCCCTGCAAACTGCCATCGAACAGGGATTTGTGGGTCACACGCACATTGGCTGGCAGCGTGGCCTCATCGGCGGCAAAACCGTGGTTCTGGCTGGTGATCATCACGCGTTTGGTGTCTGTGTCCTGCACCGGGTGGTTGGCGCCGTGATGGCCGAACTTCATCTTTAACGTTCTGGCACCAGAGGCCAGCGCCAATAGCTGGTGACCGAGGCAGATCCCGAAGACCGGCGTTTTTGTCGCCAGGATGTCCTGGATGGCCTTGATCGCGTAATCACAGGGCTCCGGGTCACCGGGGCCGTTGGAGAGAAACACACCGTCCGGCTTCATGGCCAGCACCTCACTGGCCGGTGTCTGGGCGGGCACGACCGTCAGTTCACAACCGCGCTCAACCAGCATGCGCAGGATGTTCCGCTTCACGCCGTAATCGTAGGCCACCACCTTGAACCGGGGAACACCCTTGCCGCTAAAACCTGCCCCGAGACGCCAGGCGCCTTCAGTAAAGGAATAGGCTCTGTCAGTACTCACTACCTTGGCAAGGTCCATGCCCTTGAGGCCGGGCCAGGCACGCGCCAGCTCCAGCGCTTTGGCTTCGTCAATCGTATCACCTGCCATCAGGCAGCCGTTCTGGGCGCCTTTTTCACGCAAAACGCGGGTCAGGCGACGGGTATCGATATCAGCCAGACCCAGAATATTGTGGCGCTTGAGATAAGTAGCGAGGTCTTCGGTGGAGCGGAAGTTGCTGGCGACCAGGGGCAGGTCACGGATCACGAGACCGCGACACCACACCCGGCCAGACTCCTCGTCTTCAGGGTTACAACCTACATTGCCTATATGGGGGTAAGTGAGCGTGACGATCTGTTCGGCGTACGAAGGGTCGGTAAGGATTTCCTGATAACCCGTCAACGCCGTGTTGAAGACTACTTCGCCGGTCGATATCCCTTCGGCGCCAATGCTGGTACCGCGGAACACGCTTCCATCGGCCAGTACGAGCAGGGCGGGTTTTCTGGTCTGGCTGATCAAGTGCTTTCCCCTCGTTTTCTAGGCACAAAGAGCGACCCCTCTTGCAAGGTAACTCATTGAAAATATTGAAAAGCAGCTGAGATGTGACTTAAAAAAAACGGGCTGAACTCGCGTCCATCCCGTTTTCTTGAAAGCTTTTACAGTGCCACTGAGGCCCCTCGTATTCAGGCTGCTACCTGAGCCGGTATTGTACGGGAAAGGGGGGAGCGGTGTCCACGGGATTGATTGACCCTCTACCCACGCATGTTGCATAGTGAACAGAGAAATCGACGAAATCACCCACGGATTGTGCACGCATGAAAATCCTTGATCGCACCGGCGATCAGTACAAAATTATCAAACACGAACGTGATTATGCCGAGAACCTGTGCATTGTCGGCGTGGAGCCTTATGAGAAGTGTGGCTTCCGTTGTTTCTACTGCATTACGGACAGTCAGGGTAAAACACGCCCGATCGAACCCGACCTCGCCAGCTTCCAGAAACGGTTTCTGGCCGAGCTCGCCGATTTTGAATCTGATCGCTATTTATTCGGTGTCAGCCTGGCTACAGACTCTTACAACGATATCGAGGAAGAATGGGGCTACACACGCTGGGTGATTGAAGAACTGACGAGGCGCAATCGCCGCTATTCCATCACCACAAAAAGCCCGCTAGTGACGCGTGACATCGATTTGTTCCAACAGATGGCGCCAGACCGTTACAAGGTCATTATCTCTTTTACTGCCTCTACCACCGAATTGGCCAATGCAGTAGAACCACAAGCGCCGTCACCAGAATCGCGTATGGAAGCACTGCACACATTGCACAATGCCGGTGTGAATGCCTGTGTATTGATGGCACCCTGGATACCTGGCATTACTGACACCGACAGGCTATTGAGCCTGTTCCCCAAAGGCATCGCAGTATTTTTCCAACCGGTAGAGCTAGGGGATGATTTTGAGGAAGTCCTGGATCAACAACGCCCGCATTTCAGCGCATCACTGTTTATGGGCAAAGAATGGACACAGAATGAAATCAACCGCGCCTACATACGCGAATGCAACACGGTGGGCAAAAAATACTGGAAAGATTTCAATATGGAATGGCGCCATCCCATTACACTGGAAACTCATGCTGACCGCTCAGGCTATCTGAAAAAAATGCGGCCAGGGCGCTACGACCCGGATCAGTGGGTATCAGAACATCCCGTGATACCCGCCAGGGAGCGGCGTTAGTTTTTTACTGCCAGCAATTGCCCCATCTGCACAGCATCCCCTGCTGCCAATTGCCACTGCAACCCACTGTCCTTCCGGAACAATACAATTGCCGTTGAACCCAGTTTGAAGCGGCCCATTTCTGCACCTTTATCCAACACAACGGGATTGGGCGGTGCAGAAAAATCCTGCTCTTCGATCTTGCGCTGGCGCGGGCTTACCTGACCGGCCCACACTGTTTCGATACCCGCCACAATCATGGCGCCCACCAACACAAGCGCCATCTCGCCGTATTGTGTATCAAAAATGGCCACCAACCTTTCATTGCGGGAAAACAGGCGTGGAACATTGTCGGCGGTAGTGGCATTAACAGAAAAAAGATCTCCCGGAATATAAATGCTGCGCAACAACTTGCCCGCTACCGGCATATGCACGCGATGGTAATCGCGTGGCGACAGATACACAGTGGCAAACATGCCGTCATCAAATTTAGCTGCCTGTTCCGCATCGCCCCCGAGCAATTCCACTGCGCTGTAGCTCTGGCCTTTGGCCTGGAAAATGCGGCCGTATTCAATCTTTCCCAGCTGGCTGATCTGGCCGTCTGCCGGGCTGGCAATGCCTTCTGCACAAATCTGGCGCGCACCGTCTGCCAGTGGCCGCGTGAAAAAACTGTTGAAGTTGTGGTACAGCTTGTAATCAGATTGCACTGCCTCGTTCATGTTGACACGGAAATGGCGGATAAATTTTTCTATCAGGAAGTTCTTCAGCCATGGCGTTTCGTTTTCAGCCAACATGCCCACAAGGCGCGACAGGAGATGTTGGGGCGCTACATATTGCAGCACAATAAACAGCTTGTCTGACCATGTTGCGCTGTCTGAAAAAAAATCTTTCTTGATCACGGCAAGGCTCCAGTATTGACAGGAAAATGATCGGCGTTTCCCCATTCGGACCATGAGCCGGGGTATGCGCGAATGTGTGGGTAGCCGAGGCTTTTTGCAGCGACATACGTCAACCCGGAACGGCGGTGTGTCTGACAGTGCATAACAATCTGTTTATCTGCGGTAATCCCTTTTGCCTGCAAATATCCCGCTAGATCTTCACGCAGACGCAATGCGCGATGACTGTCGAGCAACTCCGTCCATTCACAATGGATCGCACCGGGAATATGCCCGCCGCGTAACGACACAGCTTTTTCTCCGGTATATTCATCCAGTCCGCGCGCATCCCACACCAGACAGTTTTTGTCTGCCAGATGCGCAAGGATGTCATCGGCATCGGCGATATAACGCGTATCCAGTGTGAAAAGGCGCAGGGGCGACAGCGGCGCAATATTTTCACCGGTCTCTAATGGCAATCCGTCTGCCACCCACGCTGTTTTTCCACCGTTGAGAAAAGCATAATTTTTGTGGCCGATGACATCGAGCGTCCAGATCAACCGACCGGCCCACGGGCCGCCTTCATCGTCGTAACAGACCACCTGTTTTTCCGGCGTCAGGCCGATGCGTGCAAACAGGGCGGATAATTGTTCTGCCGTTGGCAACATGCCGGGTGCGGGTTTCGTGCCGGCAATCAGCTCTGCAGTATTGAGATGCACTGCGCCGGGAATATGGCCGTCGCGATATTTTTCTGCGCTGCACAGATCCACCAGCAACAAACCGGGATCCGCCAGATGTGCAGACAATTCCGCAGGTTCAACAATCAATGGCAATGTATTCATGGCGCGCATTGTAATCTAGCCGGCGCTCTCCGTATCGCCTGACAACAATCGCGCCATATCGCGTGTCGCGCGGATCAGCGCATCGGTGATGCCGGGGTCGGATGCCGCGTGCCCGGCTTCGCGTACGATGTGCAACTCGGCATCGGGCCATGCGCACTGCAGTGCCACCGCAGCTTCCGGGCGGCACAACATGTCATAGCGGCCATGCACGATGATGCCCGGAATGCCGCGCAGCTGGTGGGCGTTCGCNNCGCCGCTGCCATCCTGGTCAACTCGTTGTCGCCCGTCAGGATTTCATAGTAAGCCGCCACAGGATCAGCGTTGGCCAGCGGATGGCCATGCAACGGCCGCATGAAGTCTTCCCAATAATCGGGGTAAAAACGGTTCATGCCGCCATCGCGGTAAATCCAGTCCAGATCGCTCTGTCGGCACAGGAAAATCCCGCGCAGGATCAGGCCGCTCACATGCTGCGGGTACTGTTCGGCGTACAGCAACGCCAGCGTGGAACCCCAGGAACCGCCGAACAATAACCATGTGCGAATGCCCAGCCGGGTGCGGATCGTCTCGATATCCGCCAGCAGATGCTGCGTGCTGTTGTCACGCAGCTCGGCGTGCGGCGTAGCGCGGCCGGCACCGCGCTGGTCAAACAGGATGATGCGGTAAATGTCAGGATCAAAAAACGTCCGGCTCTGCCGCGCACAGCCGATACCCGGCCCGCCGTGGAGATACAACACCGGGATACCGTCTGGGTTCCCGCACTCTTCCAGGTACATTTCATGCAGCGCATCCAACGGGAAGCGCTCGGTGTGGTAGGGTTTGATATCGGGGTAAGTAATAAACATGACAAGTTCCTGCGCTAGAATCGCACTACCTGAAGTTTGTCCATCCTAAACGGTGGATTCGTTCACCGTACTCTCTGTGGATTAATAGTCAATGCTCGCTGCACTCGATCTGGGTTCCAACAGTTTTCACATGCTGATTGCCGAAAAATCCGGTGATGGCTTTCGCGTGATCGAGCGTTTCAGTGAAAAAGTGCAGCTGGGTGAGGGCGTGGCCACCACCGGCAAGGTGTGCGAAATCGCACGCGCGCGCGCCGTGGTATGCCTGGCCGATTTCCGTGAAGCAATCAACCGCTATCCGGTGACGGCCATCGCTGCCGTAGGCACCAAAACATTCCGCACCGCCAGCAATATTGGCCCACTGGTGCGTGATGCAGAGCAGCTGGGCTTTAATATTGAAATCATTTCTGGCGAACGCGAAGCGCAATTGATCTACAGCGGCGTAGCAAGCAACTTGCCTGATGACAACAAACAGCGGCTGGTGATTGATATTGGCGGTGGCAGCACAGAGTTTTCTATCGGCCTGAACCGCACGCCGCTCTTGTTGCGCAGCCTGGATCTCGGCTGTGTGAGCTGGCACGACCGTTTTTTTATTAGCGGCACANNGTCTTGTTGCGCAGTCTGGATCTCGGCTGGGTGAGCTGGCACGAACGTTTTTTTATTAGCGGCACAGTGGACATCGACAGTTTCCGTGAAGCGATGATTGCGGCGCGTGAACACATTTATTTAAGCCGGCGTGAACTCCATGCAGTGGGTTGGGAAAACGTTTACGCCTCTTCCGGTACAGCGAAGATGTTAAGCAGCATTGCCAAAGAGCAGAAATACACCGATGGCACCTTGACGATGGATGCACTGAAAAAAATCCGCGATGATGCACTCGCATTTCCGCGCGTTCACCAGATTGAATTGCCGGGCCTGAAAAGCTCGCGACAGGGTGTGTTGTTGCCGGGATTGGCCATCATGATGGCCATTATGAAAGAGTTGCAGATTCCTGTGATTCGCCACAGCAAGACGGCATTGCGTGAAGGTGTGTTGCTGGAATTGTTGAATGGCGGCGGGCAACAAATCCGTCTGGTCTAGCCTGCGCTACCTAGTTTTGCCAGTTCACCAGACCTGTCTGGGCGGTAAACAGTACCAGCGAACCGAACACGATGCGGTACCAGGCAAACACCGTAAAATCATGGTGCTGTATGTACCGCAGTAACCCGCGCACAGCGAACATGGCGCTGATAAACGCCGCTACAAATCCCACTGCAAAAATATCCAGGTTTTCGGCATGCAACAACGTGCGATGCTTGAACAGGTCATAGGATGTGGCGATAAACATCGTGGGAATCGCCAGAAAAAATGAAAACTCCGTGGCGGCCTGGCGCGAGAAACCAAACAGCAATCCACCGATAATGGTGGCGCCGGAACGCGATGTGCCGGGAATCAGCGCCAGTGCTTGTGCAAAACCCACTTTCAGCGCATCGCGCCACTGCATGTCATCAATCGATTGCACCGTAATAGTGTGCTGGCGTTTCTCCGCCCACAAAATCACCAGGCCACCCACAATAAAGGCAGCAGCTACCGCTTCCGGATTGAACAGGTAAAGTTTGATCGTCTTGATGAGCAGAAAGCCCAACACCGCGGCCGGCAGCAATGCAATCATCAGGTTCAGCACAAAACGCCGGGATGCTTCTGTGTGTAACGTGGATGCCACCCGCCATAGCCGCTCGTGGTATACCCAGCACACGGCGAGTATCGCCCCCAGCTGGATGGCAACCTCGAACACGGCGCGCAAATCCTTGTCGAGGAAATGGAGCAGCTCGGCAGTTATGATCAGGTGGCCGGTACTGGAAATGGGCAGGAATTCAGTTAACCCTTCTACCAGGCCCATGATGATGGCCTTTACAATCAACACCCAATCCACGCCAATATGCCCGCTACCTCTGACAGCGGGCATGATAGCGGAATAATTGTGAAGGAATTGTTGAAAATCTTTATGTTGTAATCCTTCGGAACACCCCCATATACTGAACAAGCTCTTTGTGAGAGTTGTTTAATCGGGGGCGTTTTGGATTCGACGCCGGTTACAAAGCTCCGGGTGCATGCCGAGATGGCAACCAATCTCGTAAATCAAAGTTGCAAACTCTTAGTTGCCAACGACGACAACTACGCTCTAGCTGCTTAATCGCAGCTAGCGGTCGGTAACAAGGTGCCCGTACCGCGTTATTGACTGTCATTCAGAATGGGATCGTGGAGCGGCTCGCCTGGCGCCAATCCCCTAAAACTCACAGGATCGCTGTTCACGTCCTGCCCGCTGGGCTGTGAATGGTTAAATCAATTAACGGACCTAAGCATGTAGATCTCGCAGTAGCGGACTGACGGACAGGGGTTCAACTCCCCTCGCCTCCACCAATCCGAAACCCCAGTCTGGAAACAGGCTGGGGTTTTTTATTGGCTGCTGTTTGATGTATAAGTCAGCTACAAATGCCGGGGTCTATTGATAGGACCGCAGGAAACAAAGTGCTGGAGTGATAA
>DDBK01000040.1 GCA_002333095.1 Cellvibrionales bacterium UBA2034 | reverse complement strand
ACTTTTACTCCGCCATTGACAAAATCAACCCTGAACTCCAGCACCTCATCCAGGATTGTTCTGGCTGTAGCTCGAAACCCGTGCGGCGATACCTCTTCATTGCCAAAACCCATATTCCTTAAAGCAGTTCTAACGCCATTTTCAGATAAAGGCTTGCTGAATTTTTTGCCTACAGGAAATACATAACTGGAACGGCCAGTTTCTTTGTGGATGTCTCTTAAAATATCTATGGCCTGCCTACTCAGCGGGACAATGTGAGGCTTCCCCATCTTCATTTTTGAAACGGGTATTTCCCATCTTTCCTGCTCCCAGTCAATTTCCTTCCATTCCATAGTCCTGATCTCACCTGGGCGCTGGAATAACATGGGCGTGAGTTTGAGTGCTGCCTTGACCACTGGGGTTCCATCAAATTTCTCAATGGCAACCAGAAGCCTACCCAATTCAACAGGATCGGTAATAGCGGCTCTATGCTTAGACTTTGCAGTAACCAGAGCACCTCTGAGATCGACAGTGCAATCACGCTCCGCTCTGCCAGTGGCCACTGCATATCGCAAGACCTGCCCGGCAACACCTCATGGACCGGGATGCAGGCGTTTTTCAGGGAGGTGTTTGGCAAGTAATAACACAATGCCCGGCACTGCACATTCACAGCCCCAGCGATTCGATAAAGCACCGTGACAGCTGTATCAAGGCCGGAATGCGTACCGGGGTGATGCCAAGACCACGCCATGCCAGCTGCAGGATGGTATCTGCCTGTGCAATATCAATCGTGCCTTCCAGCAGGCGTCGCAACACCATCAACGCTACACCTTCGATGTAGATCAATCCCGCCAACAGCGGCTCGCCNNCGTTTGGCAACACGGCTTGCAATGCGCTGTGTGCCCGTTCAAAACGTGCGCCGGTAACCCAGTGCGCACTGCCGCCAATCCGCACCAGTGCCCAGCCGGTTTCAGGGTATTGGAGACCATAGCGGATAAAACCATAGGTGGTGCAGGCCACTATTTCCTCTGCCGAATAGCCTGCAGGGATCCGGTCAATCACTGTCTCGTACACGGTTTCCCGGATGTGGTTGCTGACTGCGACTGCCAGTGCTTCCCGCGTCTGGAAGTAGTTGTAGAAGGTGCCCCTGGCCATACCGGCCGCCCGCATCAGGTCGTCAATGCTGGTCCCTTCCAGACCCCGTTCTGCCAGCATCCGGATAGCGGCCTCCAGCAATGCCTGGCGGGTACGTTCCCGTTTGCCGGCACCGGCTGGTACTCGTTCTGTCATCAATGCAGCTTTGGTGAGTGGCATAACAGTCATCAGTCATCCGTGGCAATCGTGGTCGGGTTTCGGTTAATGACTCGGGTTTCGGTCGATGACAATGATGTCATAATTGACGAAAGTGTCAATTATGCCCAGAATGACAGCCGTCGCCCCCCTTGGCTTCCAGCGGGGCAAGCCATCAATGCGGAGATTGCATGAACACATTCCCCAGGAACCCCGTTGGCCCGGGGCTTGCTGTGCTGCTGGCCTGCCTGTGGCTCGCCGGCTGCGGCCGACCGGCGGATAAACCAACCCCGCCGGTGCCCGAAGTCACCGTCAAAACCATCCAGCCCCAATCCGTGGTCATCAGCAGTGAGCTGCCAGGCCGCACAGCTCCCTATCGCATTGCCGAAGTGAGGGCCCGGGTGGACGGTATCGTACTGAAACGTGACTTCACCGAAGGCAGCGNNCAGCGATGTAAAAGCAGGCCAACGCCTGTTCCAGATTGACCCGGCTCCCTATCAGGCGACTTTCAATCGCGCCAATGCCTCGCTGGCAAAAGCCAGGGCAGACCTCGCAGCCAAGACCCTGCAAGCCAGGCGCATAGACAGCCTGAAGCAACAACACCTGGTAAGCCAACAGGCGAATGACGACACACAAGCCAGCTACCAACAGGCACAGGCTGACGTGGACGTGGCAACCGCAGACGTCGAAAGTGCACGCATCAATCTCGGTTACACCGAAGTGGTAGCACCGATTGACGGGAACATTGGCAAATCGCTGGTCACGGAAGGTGCTTATGTCCGCCAGACAGAAGCCACTCCACTGGCCATCGTGCAACAACTGGATCCATTGTATGTGGATGTGATTCGTTCCAGCGCTGAATTGCTGCAATTGCGTCAGGACATCCAGCAAGGCGTGGTGACACAGACCGATTCCCGCGCCACCGCCGTTACCATCAAACTGGAAGACGGTTCCACTTATGCACATACCGGTACATTCCAGTTTGCCGACAGTACCGTGGATCCGGGCACCGGAACTGTGACACTGCGTGCAGTGATTCCCAACCCGGAACACCAGTTATTGCCGGGCATGTTTGTACACGCCCGCATTGAAAGTGGCGTGAGTGAAGGTGCGCTGCTGGTTCCACAACAAGCGGTCACCTACGACGCAAAAGGTCAGGCCACCACGCTGGTGGTGGGGCCAACCAACACGGTTGAAGTCCGGGTGTTGCAACTGGGACGCTCCTTGGGTAACCAGTGGCTGGTGACCTCCGGACTCACCGCCGGTGACCGGGTGATCATGGAAGGCCTGCAGAAAATCACACCCGGCGCTGCCGTATCTGCTGTGGAAATGAACACAGCCATCAGGGCGCCATGAGCATGCACAGCGCGAGGGCAAACTGATGTCACGCTTCTTCATCGACAGGCCAGTGTTTGCGTGGGTGCTGGCGATCGTGGTGATGCTGGCAGGCGTACTGGCGTTGCAACGCTTGCCGGTAGCAGTGTATCCCTCACTCGCGTCACCCTCGGTGGCGATCTTTGCCACTTATCCCGGTGCATCTGCACGGACACTGGAAGACACGGTGACGCAAGTCATCGAACAACAGATGAATGGCATCGATAACCTCGATTACATCGCATCCAACAGCAGTGGTTCGGGTCAGGCCGTGATCACACTGACTTTCAAGCAAGGCACCAACCCGGACATTGCCCAGGTGCAAGTGCAGAACAAGTTGCAGGCTGCCATGCCGTTATTGCCACCGGAAGTGCAGCAGCAAGGCCTGCGCGTCAACAAGGCAAGCAAAAGCTTCCTGATGGTACTCACTGCCTCATCCACTGATGGCAGCATGAAAAGTATCGACGTCGGCAATTTCATTGCCTCCACCCTGCAGGATCCGGTCGGGCGCGTCAGCGGTGTCGGCCAGGTGCAATTACTCGGCACACAATACGCCATGCGCATCTGGATGCAGCCGGACAAACTCTATTCATTTGGCCTGACACCGGTAGACCTGATCCGCAAGATCAGCGAACAGAATGTCCAGGTAGTGGCGGGGCAGCTCGGCGGCGCACCGGCGGGACAGGGCC
>DDBK01000052.1 GCA_002333095.1 Cellvibrionales bacterium UBA2034 | reverse complement strand
TGTCTTCAGCCTTGATGCTATTAGCCTCCTTGCTTTTTGCACGCAGCTGGGCAGCTATGGCGCGACGCTCTGTTAACGGTTTGGCAAGAAAGTCACGCTGCCACTCCGGGTTACGCACCAGCTCACGGAATTGTTGGTACGCCGCATCCTGCGTGCAGAACTGGTCACCATGCGCCAGCAAATATCGTCGGCATGCATGCTCAATGACGTAAAGCTCAGGCAATAACTGCATACCGCAACGCGCAGCGTAAGTGTCGCCCAGCAGAAAATCCCGGTTGCCATGCTGGAAGAAAACCTGCACACCATGGTCTGAAATTTTTCTCAGCGCATTGGCGATTTCTGCTGCCAGCGGCCGGTCATCGTCATCGCCAATCCAGGCATCAAAGAAATCACCCAGTATGTACAGTTGCTCACAAGCAATGGCTTTCTCTGCCAGAAAAGCAAGAAAGGCCGCAGTGGTATGCGGCCTTTCTTCAGATAAATGCAAATCAGAAATGAACAATCTGTTCATTGGCGACACATTTAATCTTTTACAGTCACTGACTGGATGATAATGGATTCAAGTGGCACATCCTGATGACCGCCCTTCGAGCCGGTTTTCAGGCCCTTGATCTTGTTGACCACATCCATGCCATCGCTGACCTTGCCGAATACGCAATAGCCCCAACCTTGCGAGGTTTCACTTTTGAAATTCAGGAAGTCATTGTTTTTCACGTTGATGAAAAACTGTGCGGTGGCTGAATGGGGATCCATAGTGCGCGCCATGGCAACAGTGCCCACATCATTCTTCAAACCATTATTGGCTTCATTCTTGACCGGGGCATTGGTCTTCTTCTGGTTCATGTTTTCATCCATGCCGCCACCCTGGACCATGAAACCGTCGATCACACGGTGAAAGATCGTGCCGGCATAAAATCCGCTGCGGGCATACTCCATAAAGCTCGCGACAGTGGCAGGAGCCTTGGCTGCATTGAGTTCAAGGGTGATATCGCCGTGCGTGGTATGCAAAACAACGTGGTGCAAGTCTGCTGACATAATGCTTCCTGTGTATATGGTCGAGGAAATGGGCGGCTATAATACGCCCTCTGCGCCGCCCGCGCCAAACGCCGCGGGTGCCACCGATCAGCCGAAACAGCCGGACAGGACTTTCTTCCTCCATGAGCAATAACAGTACGAAATCGGGTGCCAGCAAGACAGGTGACAGCCCCAAACCTGCGCACTTNNCGATGTCGAAGCTGGCCTGAATAGCAGCAAGGTCCATACCCGCTTTCCACCGGAACCGAATGGCTACCTGCATATCGGGCACGCCAAGTCGATCTGCCTCAATTTCGGCATGGCCGAGGAGTTTGGAGGCCTGTGCAACCTTCGCTTCGACGACACGAACCCCGAAAAAGAGAGCGACGAATATATCCAGTCGATCCAGGAAGACGTGCGCTGGCTGGGTTTCCAGTGGGCCGGGGATGTGCATTACGCCTCGGATTATTTCGACCAGCTGTACGACTGGGCGGTGTACCTGATCGAGCATGGCAAGGCTTATGTCTGCCACCTGACCCCCGAACAAGCGCGCGAATACCGTGGCTCCCTGACGGAGCCAGGCAAAGACAGCCCCTACCGCAGCCGCAGCGTCGGGGAAAACCTCGCCTTGTTTGGACAGATGAAGGCCGGCGCCTTCGCCGATGGCGAGTGTGTGCTGCGCGCGAAAATTGATATGGCCAGCCCCAACATGAACCTGCGCGACCCCATTCTTTACCGCATCCGNNTCTGCACGCTGGAATTCGAGGACCACAAGCCGCTGTATGACTGGTTTATCGACAATTTGCCCGTACCCTCCCGTCCCCGGCAGTACGAATTTGCGCGCCTGAACCTGAATTACACCATCACCAGCAAACGCAAACTCAAGCAGCTGGTTGACGAAGGTTTTGTGAGTGGCTGGGATGATCCGCGCATGCCGACTATTTCCGGCCTGCGCCGCCGCGGTGTAACAGCNNTGCACTTCGCCACTTCTGCGACATGATCGGCGTCACGCGCAGTGACAGCATTGTGGATGTGGGCATGCTCGAATTTGCAATCCGCGACGATCTCGACAAGAACGCCGCACGCGCCATGTGCGTGCTGAATCCGTTGAAAATCACCCTCAGCAATTTCGAAGCAGGGAAAGTCGAGCAGCTGTCTGCCGCCAACCACCCCCAACGCGAAGACATGGGAACCCGTGAACTGCCATTCACACGCGAACTGTTTATCGATAAAAATGACTTCCGCGAAGAAGCAGACAAAGACTTCAAGAGACTGGTGCTGGGCCAGGAAGTACGCCTGCGCAATGCGTATGTTATTCGCGCTGATGAGGTGATCCGTGATGCCAATGGCGAGATTACAGAACTGTTGTGCAGCTACGACCCTGATACGCACGGCAAGAATCCCGCTGACGGACGCAAGGTAAAAGGCGTCATTCATTGGGTATCAGCCACGCATTGTGTCGATGCAGAAGTGCGCCTGTATGACCGGCTGTTCACCGTGGAAAACCCGGAAGCCGACAAGGAAAAATCCTTCACGGATTTCATCAACCCGCAGTCACTGGTTGTGCAAACAGCCAAAGCGGAATACAGCTTGCGGGATAGCACTGCAGAGTCTCGCTTCCAGTTTGAGCGTGAAGGTTATTTCTGCGCTGACCGCTACGATTCAAAACCGGGCAAACCTGTATTCAACCGTACGATCAGCCTGCGCGATTCGTTCGGCAAGTGAGTGCCATCATGAAAAACATGTACACATGAAAATCTACAACACACTCGCTCGCCAGAAACAGGAATTTATCCCACTGGTTCCCGGCCACATCCGCATGTATGTCTGCGGCATGAC
>DDBK01000132.1 GCA_002333095.1 Cellvibrionales bacterium UBA2034 | reverse complement strand
TCAGATCTTGCCAACCAGATCCAGGGAAGGCTTCAGTGTTGCTTCGCCTTCTTTCCATTTGGCAGGGCATACTTCGCCGTCGTGTGAAGCAACGTATTGTGCAGCTTTGACTTTGCGCAACAGTTCGCTGGCATCACGGCCAATGCCGAGATCATGGATTTCACATACCTTGATCTGGCCTTCTGGGTTAATCACAAATGTGCCACGCAGTGCCAGGCCGGCTTCTTCAATCATCACGCCAAAGTTGCGGGTGATGGTGCCAGTCGGGTCACCAATCATCGGGTATTTGATCTTCTTGATAGTGTCGGATGCATCGTGCCAGGCTTTATGGGTGAATTTGGTATCGGTGGATACGGAATACACTTCCACGCCGATTCTCTGGAACTCGGCATAGTTGTCTGCCAGGTCGCCCAGTTCAGTNNACAGGAATGAACTTGCCGTTGTGATAGGCTTCTGCAGCAAAAGGTTTGACAGTGGTGTTGATGAGAGAGCTCATGGTGTGACTCCTTGTGTATCAGTGAATGTGAAGGGGGGGAATGCCTGTTCAGGAGTTGCTACTATAGGCGCGCTTTGCTGGTTTGCAAAATGGATTGTTTTTATTGTTTTGATAGCTTTTACCTATGAATGAGCCGGATTCTACCGGTTAACTGATCCCCGCAGGAGTGGTTTTATGAGTACAGAGCGTTTTGAGATGCAGAAAGTCGGGCTGGACTATTTTGAGAATGCGCCTTACCTGTTTCGCTCCACCGTTGTGATTCGCTGCACCCCCCAGCAGTTATTTGCCAGTTTTGAAGACGCGGATGCCTGGCCGGCCTGGGCGATGCCGATCACGCATGTTGAATGGACGTCATCCAAACCATTCGGTGTAGGCACCACCCGCAGTGTTTCCATGCTGGGAAACCTGATCGGGCACGAAGAATTCCTGCTATGGAAACCCTTCACAGAAATGGCGTTTCGCTTTAACCAGGTCAACAGGGACAAGGCGCTCGCCTCATTTGGCGAACATTATCAGGTAACCGATCTGGGTGACGGTCAGGTCAGGCTGGTGTGGACAGTGGGTATGGAACCAGTGGGGCCGGGCGCATTTTTTATGAAGATCAGCAAGCCATTAGTGGGATGGGGCTTGCAGTGGACGCTTAGTGGCCTGAAAAAATACATGGAAAAGCACGGCAATAAATACCAATAGATGCCTATGTATTATTTTTTTGGCTAAACAGCCGCAGTGCATTCAGCGTGACCAGCAGTGAGCTGATTGCCATGCCCAGCGCGGCTATTGCGGGTGGCAATAANNAGGTTCTGGCGGGCAATATATCGTGTGCGCAGGGCAATTTTTTGCAGGGTGAGTACGTCAGACAAACGATTGTTGAGCAATACAACATCTGCAGCCAGCTGTGCAGTATGGCTTGCTTCAGCCAGTGCCAGCGATACATCCGCGTGAGCCAATACCGGGCCATCATTGATGCCGTCTCCCACCATGGCAACCGGGCCGTAGTGGCGTTTCATTTCTTCTATTCGTGAAACTTTTTGTGGAGGTGAGCAATTCTTGTATATGTCAGTGATGTTGAGTTTCTGCGCAATGGCATCAACTGCACTGGAGTTATCCCCGGAAATGATTGTGCAGTGTATGTTTGCTTTTTGTAGTGTATGGATGCAGCTTTCTGCGTCATCCCTCAGTTCATCACCTAACGTAAATATGGCCAGAAGATTATTTTCTGATGCCAACGCAATCGTCATTCCACTCGATTTATTCTCTGTCGGGGCATGGTTTTCGCCGAGACACCAGGATTGTTTCCCAATGCGATACCGTTTGCCTTCGACTGTACCTTCAATTCCGCAATGCAGGATATGGTTAACATCACTGGCAGGATATCTGTTCTTCTGGTTAGTGATGGCGAAAGCGCTGGCAACAGGGTGCATCGAGTGGTGTTCCAATGCCTGTGCAATATCCAGGCATTCGTTGGCGGATAGATGCGAAAAAACTTCCGCCCCGAGCAGTTTCATACGCCCTTGGGTCAATGTGCCGGTTTTATCAAAAGCGAANNAGTGTGGCAGCGGTGAGTGCTGCAGGAATGGCCAGGGAGAGTGCGCAAGGGCAACTGGCTACCAGCACAGCCAGAACGGCAGGCAGCGCAACATCGGCGTCTCGCCATAGCCAGAACAGCGCGCTGCCGATAGCAATGATCAGCACCGCTGGTGTAAACCACTGTGCAATCTTGTCATATATATTGCGACTGTCTTTGCGTTGTAGTGCTTGCTCCATGCGTTGGTGAAGTACCGCAATATGGCTGTTCTGGCCCCAGGCTGCGGCACGTAAAACCAATTCACCCTGAATAATAGTCGTGCCGGCAAGCACCTGATCGCCTGCTGATTTGGTAACAGGCATGAATTCGCCAGTTACGGTGGATTGGTCAACATTGGCGGACCCGCGCAGTACCATGCCGTCTACCGGTATCTGGCCTGCTGTAGCCAATACCTGGTCAGTATTTTGTAGTGCGCTGATAGCTACGCGTTCTTCTATGCCGTTATTCCCTATGCGTGTGCAGCTGTTGGGCAGTTGTGGTTCTTGTGCCTGAACTGCCAGCCGCGCACGTGCCTGTGCTTCAAAATATCGCGCGCCCAGCAGTAGAAAAACAAACATGGCGATGGAATCAAAATACAGTTCTTGGGTTTGCTGGAGCACGGCGATGCTGCTGGTGATAGCGGCAGCAACAATGGCGATGGCTACTGGCATATCCATGCCTGCAGTGAGTAGCTCGGGAGAATGGCTGCGCAAACCATGCCAGATACTTTTCAGGTTGCGCCATGCGCTGGTAAAAAACGGATCAGCACAGTAAAACCACACAGGCAATGAAAGTAACAATGCCACGCCATTCAGCCATTGCTGGGTGACATCATCCGCACCGAAATATTGCCCCATGGCAATCATATGGATCTGCATGGCCAGCAAACCTGCCACACCAAGCCTGCGCAATAACTGTTGCTGGCGTTGCTGGGAATGCTGTTGCTGTTGCGTAGGTTGCCACGGCAATGTGCGATAGCCGATTTGTGCCAGTGCAGCGAAAACAGCGCTGGGTTTCAGCGCGTCTTTTTTCCATTGCACGACCAGCTTGTGGTTCCCGAGCTGGGTTTGTGCGAGCTGGATGCCAGGCAGGTGCATCAGATGATGTTCTATCAGCCAGCAGCAGGATGCGCAATGGATGTCAGGAATAAACAGTTGTGCTTCGCAGGTGGTATTACTGGTGTCGCGTACAAACAGTGCTGTGTTGTCGGGAATATCAAAATCGGAGAAATCTGCAACCGTGCTGTGTTGTGCAACACTGGCAGGTTGCTGTGGCTTATTATCNNAATATTGGTCCAGACCAAGATGGTGGATAGTTTCTGCAACGCTTTTACAAGCGGGGCAACAAAAAAAACGTGGCTGGCCGGCAATGTCACCACGAAAAAATTCGGGGTTGTGTGCCGGCAATGGCTCACTGCAGTGGAAGCAGCTTTCCCGATGTGTGTTTGGGAGTTGGCTACTCAGCGGGCTTCATCCTGTGCGGGGTGCTTTTCGGGAGTCGCTGCCGGTTGTATGTCTTCCAGCTGTTCATTGATCGTCAGGCCATGTTTGTAGTAATTGCCATCCACAATCGGGTCGGGGTCGCGCACGGCGTAGTAAACCGTCAGCAGGCTGCTGAGTACAGACACACCTAGCAGGATGATTAAAAACCATGGCCAGAATTGTTTGTGCCAGGGGACAGTATCGAGATCGTGCTTATCGTGGTGATTCATTTAACAGGCCCTGTGAAACGGCTTTCATGATGCACGCAGTGTGTGCTGTCATCAACCAGGCAGACGGTAAAATGCATATCTAGATTACGGCCGCCCCAGCTGCTTTCCGGTACAGAAACGCGCAGGGGAATGGATTGCATCTCGCCGCTCTCGACCGTGAAGGTGGTCTGGCCATCCAGTGTACTGTTTGCAAGATCGGTACTGAGTACATACTCGTGTGCAGCATTGTCACGGTTGCCGAGTTTTAACGTATAGATATTTTCTATCTTGCCATCTTTCTGTTGGTAAAGCGTATTTCGTTCACGCAACACTTTCAGGTCAGTGGTTTCCCGGAATGCCAATGCGCCAACCAGCAGTGAACACATGGCCAGCATGACGATGCCGTAACCGATTGTACGGAAGCGCAGGATATGGGTTGCTTTGCCCTCCATGCGGTTCTCAGTGCTGTAACTGATCAGGTTGGGCGCATAACCCACTTTTTGCATTACCGAGTTGCACGCATCTACACACAATGCACAATTGATACATTCATATTGCAAACCGTTGCGGATATCGCTGCCGGTNNGTCGCAGGCATCGATACAAGCGGTGCAGTTGATGCATTCCAACTGGGTGCCGTTGCGGATATCGATGCCGGTTGGGCATACCTGTACACATAACTGGCAGTCGATACAGTCCCCGAGTCCTTGTGGTTTTTCACCTTCATTCACCCGGCGTGAACCACGTGGTTCCCCGCGTTTTGCATCGTAGGTAACAATCAGCGTGTCGCGATCAAACATCGCTGATTGAAAGCGGGCATAAGGACACATATACAGACAAACCTGTTCGCGCATCCAGCCTGCATTGAGGTAGGTCAGGAATGAGAATATGCCAATCCATGTGTAAGCAGGCATTGCTGCTGCGCCGCTAAAAAAATCAAACGTCAGATGGGTAATCGGCGTGAAGTATCCCACAAAGGTAAAACCGGTCATGAAGGCAAAACCGATCCACATACTGTGTTTGGCTGTTTTTTTAAGCAGTTTCTGTACAGACCATGGCGCCTGGTCCAGTTTGATGCGCTGGTTACGGCTGCCTTCTGCTTTTTGTTCCATCCACATGAAAATGCTGGTCCACACGGTTTGTGGGCATGAGTATCCGCACCAGATCCGGCCAAACATGGATGTAAACAGGAACAGGCCAAAGGCAGCAATGATCAGCAGCCACGCCAGCATGATCAGGTCTTGTGGCCAGAATACCAGATCAAAAATATAGAACTTGCGGGCGGGAAGATCGAACAATACCGTCTGGTGACCGTGCCATTTTGTCCAGGGCAGGAAAAAGTATCCGATCAGTAAAGGCCATCCGGTAAACAGGCGCAGGCGCTGGAAAAATCCTTCGATATTGCGTGTATAGATTTTTTCACGTTTCTGGTAGAGATCCAGTTCGCCCACTTCCTTGGGCGCATATTCATTGCTGGAGGCTATCAGATCCTTGTTGTTCCGGTCATCCGTGGTGGGGCTTTCATGTGACGACATCGTCTACCACCTGTGGCTGAAAGATCACACCCGCCGAAGCGGGTGTGATGGAGAGAAAATCTTACATCCTTCTGGAAACTACTGCGGATTGGTGCTCAATCCATACACATACGCAGTGAGCAAATGGATTTTTTCTGGCGTCAGTATATTTTCGTGTGCAGGCATTTGCCCGTTACGGCCATACAGTAACGTTGTCTTGATGTCGCCGATACCGCCCCCATACAACCATATGTTATCGGTCAGATTGGGTGCGCCCAACATAAGGTTCCCTTTTGCATCGGCACCGTGGCACGCTGCGCAGTAAGTAGCAAATGTTTGCGCGCCCGCTGCAGTTTTTTGCGCGGGATCCGTTGCTGCTAACCAGGTGGCGACATCGTTGATCTGTTGGTCTGTCATGATGCCTTTCCAGGCGGGCATCGCACCTTTGCGGCCTTTGGTAATGGTTTCTGCAATGCGATCAGGTGATCCACCATAGAGCCAGTCCTGGTCACGCAAGTTGGGGAAGCCTGTGTTGCCGCCCGCATCAGATCCGTGACACGTGGCGCAATAGGAAGCGAACAGACGCTGGCCGCTGCGGCGTGCTTTTTCATCTTTTGCCAGTTCCTCAACCGGCATGGCTGCATATTTTTTTAGCAGCACATCAAATTTGGCATCCAGTTTTTCATTTTCTTTTTCCCACTGGCCGACTTGTGTCCAGCCGATCACGCCCTTGAAATTTCCGAGGCCAGGAAAAATCACCAGATAACCGATGGCAAACACCATCGAGATAACAAACATATACAGCCACCATGCCGGCAGAGGGTTGTCATATTCCTCGATCCCATCGTATACATGGCCGGTGGTTTTTTCTTCTGTGTTGGGACGGGTGCGGTTACCAAACAGTAGCCAGAATAAACCGATGATGGTGGCAACAGTCAGGACAATGATCCACCCACTCCAGAAACTGCTCATGATGGCTCTCCATTTTTACTGGTGTTTGCAGCGACACCGCTACGTGAATTCAGGTCTTCGTCGGCAAAGGGAAGGTTGGCAGCTTCGTTGAATGCACTTTCCCGCTTGCGGCTATACGCCCACAGGCAAAGCCCGATAAAACTGACAAGCACCAGTAGCGTCAACACACCGCGCACGACATTAATATCAATATTCATGCGATTCCCTCACTGCGCCTGTTTGCTGATGGGCGTATTGCGTGGAATCACAGTGCCCAGATGCTGCAAATAAGCGACCATGGCTTCTACTTCCGGTTTGCCTGCCACGGCAGCTTCCGCACCAGCAATGTCTGCATCGGTATACGGCACACCAACAACGCGCAGTGCATGCATCTTGTCACCGGTGTGCTTGCCATCCAGCGTGTTTTCAAATAACCAGCGATAGGCAGGCATAACAGATTCAGGCACAACATCGCGCGGGTTATACAGGTGAGCACGATGCCATTCGTCACTGTAACGCCCACCGACGCGCGCCAGATCCGGTCCTGTGCGCTTGCTTCCCCACACGAACGGATGGTCGTACACAAATTCGCCAGCAACTGAATAGTGACCGTAGCGTTCGGTTTCGGCACGGAAAGGGCGGATCATCTGCGAGTGACAAACATTACAACCTTCGCGGATGTAGATATCGCGTCCTTCCAGTTCCAGAGCTGTCAGCGGTCTCAGGCCTTTTACCGGCTCAGTCACATCTTTCTGGAAAGCCAGCGGAACGATTTCCACCAGTGCGCCAATGCTGATAACCAGCAGGATCAATACCATCATGACAGCAATATTTTTTTCGATCTTGCCGTGCAGGGTGTCCGGTTTGTTGTGATCGCTCATCGTTACTTCTCCTCACCGACAGCAGCAGGCAAATTGACGGTCTTCCACACGTTGTAAGCCATGATCAGCATGCCCACGAGGAACAGGGTGCCGCCTGCGAGGCGCACGATGTAACCGGGGTAGCTGGCCGCTACGGCCTCCACAAAGCTGTAGGTGAGCGTGCCGTCACTATTGTAAGCGCGCCACATCAAGCCCTGGATGATGCCGTTGACCCACATGGACGCAATGTAAAGCACGGTACCGATAGTCGAGAGCCAGAAATGCACATTGACCAGATTGATGCTATATANNGGCCGATAGTCCAGTCGGTGTAATGTGACATTGCATTCACGGTTTTAATCGCCATCATCGGGCCTTCGAAAGTCGACATGCCGTAGAAGGAAAGGGAAACAATCAGGAAGCGCAGGACAGGATCGTCGCGCAATTTATGCCACGCACCGGAGAGTGTCATGATGCCGTTGATCATGCCGCCCCATGATGGCGCGAGCAGTATCAGTGACATC
>DDBK01000185.1:14092-24717 GCA_002333095.1 Cellvibrionales bacterium UBA2034 | reverse complement strand
CTGAAAAACAGGCAAACAGTGAAACGATCATAAAATGGCAAAACACGCTACCGATGATCAGCCAGCGTGTGAATGGCCTGAAGCAGTTGGCCGGAAAAAAACTGGTGGCGGAAAACCAGTATCTCGAACTGGAAGAAATCCGTATTACGCAACAGCAGGATCTCGCTGCTGCCAGGGCGCGGGATGCACAGCTCGTGGCGGCTATAGCAGAATGTGAACAGCAAATTGCAGCGCTTACAGCGCAGACGCACGCAGAAACACTCGCCCGGATTGCCGATGCAGGACGGCAACGCAACAGTTTGCATCAACAACTTATGCAGGCAAAAGACCTTGATGACAGACAGGTGCTATACGCGCCGGTATCAGGACAGGTACAGGATCTCACGATGCATACTGTGGGTGGCGTGGTGCTGGAGGCCCAACTATTAATGCGGATAGTGCCCGGTGATTCGCCACTTGAAGTGGAAGCATGGCTGCCCAATCAGGATATCGGTTTTGTGCAGGAAAATGATCGGGCGATCATCAAGGTGCACACATTCCCTTTCACCCGGTATGGCACGATCAATGCGACAGTGACACGGATATCGGATGATGCCGTTGCAGATAACAAGGACAAGAACAGGCTTTTTTTCGGCATGAGTTTACTGCTGGAGAAAAACACCCTGCCAGTAGATGACCGGGAAGTCAGGTTGGCTCCCGGCATGCAGGTCACGGTAGAAATAATGACGGGTGAGCGGCGGCTGGTTGAATATTTTTTATCGCCACTGCAAAAACATTTGCAGGAAAGTGGCCGGGAGCGCTAGGCAAGGCTGTTCGCGCGTGCCACCAATCCATCAGTCATCTCGTTAAACCCTTTGGTCAAATGCTTTTTCAGCATCAGGGAGACAAGCGACGAAAGTAAACCCTCCAGAATAAACACCGATTCATAGCGCGTCGTGTTTTCATCAATAGCCGTGAGTATTTGCTGGCGGGTACTGGACAATATCGAGGGCGGGATGTTGATGCCATACGCCAGGAATTCACCGGGGCGATGTTGCTGGATAGTTTCTTTTTGTGTGATTGTCAGTGATGGCAGTAACCGGACTTTCATCACAATGGGAGAGCCAATCACAAAACTGCTCTCGCATGCAGTGACAAACGGATTCCATTGTGCGTAAGACGCGGTATCGGTTATCACGTTCCATACAACTTGTCTGGGTGCCTGGATTTCACGGGTAAAAGTAATGGTTAGCATAGTTGGCAGGCTTCCTTGCGCTAGGCAATTCTGGATTCAATCAGATAATTCTGGATTCAATGCGAGAGACAGTAACAAGGTTTCCCGAGATACGAAAGCGTACATTGACGTTTTCCAGCCACACGCCATATTCATGCGTATCCGGTTGTGTGGCTCGATAAGCCGGGCGCGGATCTTGCGCGAGCACTTCGTTGACCAGTGCGCGCAGACCGGTCTGGATGTTGAGTGCGTCTGCATCGGCCTGTGCCTGCGCGCTCCATTGCACGGCTAGCAGCGCGGGCGCTGTAGCGGCGAAACCGGCGTGGGCAGCGGGAATGCTGTCGGCGTAAGGAAGATAGGGTTTGATATCGAGTATCGGTGTGCCGTCGAGCAGGTCTGCGCCGCGCAGCTGCAGTTCCTTGCCGCTGGCGCCATCGACAATCCCCAACAGCTCCACCACAGACAGGCCAACCGGGTTAGGGCGAAACATCGAGCGTGTAGCAAATATGCCGCGCGTTTCATTGCCGCCCAACCGGGGAGGGCGCACACCAGGCCGCCAACCTTGTGCTGCAGTGGCATGAAAAACAAAGGTGAGCCACAGGTGCGAGAAACCCTCGAGCCCTTCCAGGCACTCTGCAGTGGCATATTCTGGCAGCAGCACGAGGCGACTGATGGCATGTGGCGCCAGACCGGGTTGGCGCGGGATGCCGAATTTCTCGCGAAAGGGCGAGTGCAGGGTGCCAATGGCGCTGAAGGTATACTGGGTCATGTCGCCATTCTGCTGCATGTCAGCAGTGTGGTGGAAGCTGTCCTGATGGAATTTACCCGCTTGGCTAGACATGTATCGCCCGTGCCTTTATTTGCACCGCCGCTGCGTGACGGTGTGGCTGCCAGCCGTGTGCAAGTATTGCCGGGCGCGTGGCCATCTGTGTTGTCTTTCCTGTGTGCACATTTTCCGGCAGTGGGCGAAGACATCTGGCGTTCGAGGTGCGCGCGTAAACTGGTGCTGGATGCGCAAGGCAATGTCCTGGAACCGGACAGCCCGTGTCCAGTCGGCGAGCGAATTTATTATTATCGTGAACTGGAGCAGGAAACCGGGATTCCATTCCAGGAAACGATTCTTTATCAGGATAAACATATTCTTGTGGCGGACAAACCACATTTCCTGCCGGTGATTCCGTCAGGCCAGTATGTCCAGCAGACATTATTGGTGCGCCTGAAAAAGACAACAGGCATAGCCGGGTTGTCGCCAGCGCACCGCATTGATAAAGACACAGCCGGTCTTGTCCTGTTTTCTGTGAATCCTGCTACACGGGATGCTTACCAGTCACTGTTCAGGCGTCGCATTGTAGAGAAAACCTATCATGCCATTGCGCCAATATTACCCACAAAAAAATTGCCCATGGAAAAATGGCCGCTTACTTACTGCAGCCGCTTAGTGGAAGACGAGCAGTTTTTTCGAACGAAGGAAGTGGCAGGGGAAGCCAATAGCGAAACCCGTATCGAGATGATAGAGAATTCCGGTCAGCTGGGATTGTATCAACTACAACCGGTTACCGGTCGCAAACACCAGTTGCGTGTGCACATGACCAGTCTCGGGATTCCTATAGTGAATGACACCCTGTATCCGACCGTGACAGTCTTGCCTGTAAATGATTTCGGGTCACCGCTGCAATTATTGGCCAAGACNNCTTATAAATCCTGCACCTATAACAGTTTTAACTGGTTGCGCAGCTCCGTCACATTGCGACGGCTGATGATGGGTTTCATCGATGTTCCCTGTACGCGGATGCAGTAGTGGCCCGGCGGCACTTTTTCCATGCCTTCTACATGCGGCAGCGAAATCAGTGCATTGCGGTGTACGCGGACAAAACGGTCGCCAAACTCGTCTTCAAGATCTTTCAATGCATCATCAATCAGCAGCTCGCCTTTCGTGTGATAGACGGTGACATACTTGTGGTCAGCTACAAAGCACCGCACTTCGCCGATTGGGATCAACACCAGTCCATTGCGTGTACGGGCGCTGATGTGCTGGCGTGCAGCTACCGTAGGGCGTTTACTGTCAGAGGAATCTGCGCTGGAAGCAATGGCAGATATCTTTTGCAGTTGGGCGCGGTTGATTCTTTCGGCGGAAGACAGCGCGGCGTGCAGTTGCTCTGCTTTTACCGGTTTTAGCAGATAGCCGACAGCATTTGTCTGGAACGCCTCCAGCGCATGCTCGCCGTAAGCGGTACAAAAAATAATAGCAGGGGGATTTTCCAGTTTCATCAAATGGCGCGCGACTTCCAGGCCGTCCATACCGGGCATGCGGATATCGAGCAACACCACATCAGGCAATAATTTTTCTACCTGCGTGATGGCGCTTCGGCCATCTGGCGCATCACCCACAACGGTATGCTCCCCCGCTTTCTCGACCAGTCTGGCGAGCCTGTCCCGCGCCAGTTTTTCATCGTCAACAATCAGAATTTTCATGTTGCTCCTCCTGGCTGGATATCCGTATCAATCGGGATAGTGAAGCTGACAGTAAACTGCTGCGGCTCGCGTGAAATGGAGAAGATGGCCGCATCGCCATAACGTGCGCGCAGTCGCTGTTCAAGATTATCGAGCGCCATGCCGTTGCCATGATTGCGTTTGAGATTGGCCGTTTCCTGTGTGTATGGATTGCTGACTGTGCAGTGCAATTTTTCTCTTTCATCGCTGATATCAATAACGATCGTACCGCCTTTTATCAACGGTTGAATGCCATGGTAAATGGCATTCTCTATTAAAGGCTGCAAGCACAGTGAGGGCACGGCATGCTGGTCACTGCGCAGGTTTTTTTGCCAGTTTACTTGCAGGCGTTCACCAAGACGAAGTTGTTCAATGTTGATATAGCGCTCACACAACGACATTTCCTGTGCGAGTGGCACCAGGTCTTCTGCATCAGACAGGCTGGCGCGAAACAGGGCGCTCATGTCTTCCACCACGCGTTCAGCCGTTTCAGGGTCGCTGTCGATCAGGCTGGCGATAATGTTCATGCTGTTAAAAAGAAAATGCGGGCGTATACGCGATTGCAGGGACTGGAAACGCGCCTGCATGGTGGCCTGCATCTGCGCCTGCTGCTGTACATTCAACTGTTGCTGCAAATAGAAATAGCGCAATACCAGCCCGGAGAGTATGCCGCCCACAGCGATATGCTGGATGACTATCCAGACGCTGTTGCGCCAGTCCAGTGTCAGGTAAGACAAAAACCATTGCCCCGTGATGGCTACCAGGGCGATCACGATTATCAGCGCAGTAAAACATAGTGCTACGCCACTGGCAGGCGATATCCGTTGTAGCAGCGGACGCAGGCGGCACAGCAGTGCAGCGCCCAACAGCACAATCCAGAGGATTTCAGTGGACAAGAGAGAAAAGCGCAACCAGTTGAAGACAGGCAATTGGCTGGCAGCCAGCGCCAGTGCCAATGAGAGTAGCTGGCCTACAAGAATAAGCGGCAATAACGCGGTGATGCTACACAGATCCGGCAGGTAGAAGTGAGCATTCGCAACATTATTGGGTACAGACCTGCCGGACAAAGACATACTGATATAATCGCACTCAATTTGTTAACCAGACACAGCCGGACTGCCCATGAGCGACCAGAGCAAGACCCCGCCAAAAGACGATAACACGATTAAACCGTGGGGCGGTCGCTTCAGTGAAGCGACAGATGCCTTTGTGGAGCGTTTTACTGCCTCAGTGGTCTTTGACCAGCGCCTGTACCGGCAGGATATCCGCGGTTCGCTGGCGCATGCACAGATGCTCCATCGCGTGGGCGTAATGGCAGCGTCGGAGTTGGCAGCGATTGAAAAAGGGCTGGGGGAGATCCAGGCCCAGATCGAGCGGGGCGAATTCAACTGGTCGATCAGTCTCGAAGATGTACACATGAACATCGAGGCGCGGCTGACTGATGCTATCGGCATTGCCGGCAAAAAGCTGCACACGGGCCGCTCGCGCAATGACCAGGTAGCCACCGATGTGCGTTTGTACCTGCGTGACGAGATCGACAACATCCGTTGTGAACTGACACGTTTGCAGCGCGGCATGGTTCAACTGGCGGCGCGCGAACACGCCACCATCATGCCGGGCTTTACGCATCTGCAAACCGCACAGCCGATTACATTTGGCCATCATCTGCTGGCGTGGAATGAAATGCTGGAGCGCGATTACAGCCGGCTGGTGGATTGCCAGAAGCGGCTGAACCAGTCACCACTCGGTGCTGCTGCATTGGCGGGCACCACGTATCCGATTGACCGCCACCTCACTGCATCCCTGCTCGGCTTTGATGGCCCGACTGAAAACTCGCTGGACTCTGTAAGCGATCGTGATTTTGCGATTGAATTCTGTGCAGCGGCGGCATTGATCACGACGCATCTGTCACGCATGAGCGAAGAGCTGGTGTTGTGGACATCCGCGCAATTCAATTTTGTGCAGTTGCCAGACCGTTTTTGCACGGGTTCATCAATCATGCCACAGAAAAAAAATCCGGATGTGCCTGAACTGGTGCGTGGCAAGAGCGGTCGCGTCAATGGCCATCTCGTGGCGTTACTCACATTGATGAAAGGCCAGCCGTTGGCGTACAACAAGGACAACCAGGAAGACAAGGAGCCGTTGTTTGATGCCGTGGACACTGTAAAAGATTGCCTGCGTGCGTTTGCCGATATGGTTCCTGCCATCGAACCGAAACGTGAAGTGATGTACGAAGCAGCGCGGCGTGGGTTTGCAACAGCAACGGATCTGGCAGATTATCTCGTGCGTAAGGGCGTAGCATTCCGGGATGCGCACGAAGTGGTAGGCAAAGCAGTGAGCCATGGTGTGAAAACCGGCAAGGATCTTGCGGAGATGTCATTGGCTGAATTGCAATCATTCGGCACGATGATCGAAGACGATGTGTTTGCAGTGTTAACACTGGAAGGATCAGTCAACGCACGTAACCATATCGGCGGCACTGCGCCTGCGCAGGTGAAAGCTGCGTCAGAACGCGCGCTGGCAAAACTGGATGCGCGTGGTGGTTGTGTGCCGTCCTGANNCCCCCAGATACAACCGCTATCCAGCGCAATAATATTATCGATGCCGGTGTGGGTTTCCAGTGCTGCCCAGTGGCCGAATAGTATGCGCCAACCATCGGGCGGCAAGAAACGCGCAAACCACGGCACATAACCTGACGGGATTCCGTCAACGCCTTCTTTATAACGAAGTTCCAGTGCATTATTTTTTGCAGGTTTTTTGCTCACGGCACAGATACGCATGCGTGTAAATGCGTTGGTGATAAAACGCAGCCGATCCACCCCGCGCAAATCCTCACCCCAGTTGTCAGGCTCGTTGCCATACATGTGCTGCAGGAAATGCAGGCAGCTATCCGACTGCAAAACCGTTTCTACTTCTTTTGCCAGTTGGCGTGCTTGCGGGATGGTCCAATCAGGAAAAATACCGGCGTGTACCAGAGCCAGTTTGCGAGCTTCATCCACTACCATCAAGGGTTGTTGCCGCAACCAGTGCATCAGTTCATCGCGATCAGGTGCTGACAGGATATTCGCCAGCGTGTCTTTTTTCTTGCTGCTGGCACCAGACATGGCGACAGCCAGCAGATGCAAGTCATGGTTGCCCAACACAGTGACAGCAGATTTACCCAGCGATCTCACCAGCCGCAAACACTCGAGTGATTGCGGCCCGCGATTGACCAGGTCTCCCGTCAGCCACAGTACATCGTTGGCAGGGTCAAATTTTACTGTTGCCAGCAATTGTTGCAGTTCGCGATAACAACCTTGCAAATCACCGACGACATAAGTGGCCATGTTTCATTTATCCATGAAATAGTCAGTGCAATGATCCCGGTTTGGCGAGTGTAAAACGTGGAATAAGCGCTTTGAACGTGTCGCCATTTTCCTGCTGCATGCTGTAACTGCCTTCCATTGTGCCCACAGGTGTTTCCAGTACCGCGCCGCTGGTGTAGTGAAAGGATTCCTGTGGAGCGATCCATGGTTGCTGGCCCACCACGCCATCACCCCGCACTTCTTCCACTTTGCGGTTGCCATCAGTAATGATCCAGTGCCGTCGTAATAATTGCACAGGTTGCTCGCCATTGTTGGTAATACTGATGGAATAGGCAAAAGCAAAACGCGGCACTGCAGGCGACGAATGTTCTGCCAGATATTGTGTCTTGACCTGAATGGTTATGCCGGACATGCAGATGAATCTCCCTGGTCGGCGGATTTGCCGTTGTCTGGATTATTGCCCAATTGATTGGCGAGCCGTACAAAATCGTCGACAGACAATGTTTCGGCACGAGTGTCCGGATTGATATTGGCAGCGACAATCTGTTCTTCTGTAGCAATGGTCTTCAATGTATTGCGCAAGGTTTTGCGCCGTTGCTGGAAGGCAACATTCACCAGTTGTGACAAGGTCTGTGGATTATGTGCAACCAGTGTAGGCTCACATGGTTGCAAGCGCACAATGGCAGACATCACTTTCGGCGGTGGAAAAAAGCAACCCGGAGGGACATCAAACAATGGTGTAACGCGACAATTGTATTGCGCCATGATGCTAAGCCTGCCGTAATCCTTGTTGCCGGGTTCAGCGGCAAGTCGCTGGACGACTTCTTTTTGCAGCATGAAATGCATGTCGCGGATGCATTCCCGCTGCGACAGCAGATGAAATAATAACGGCGTAGAAATGTTGTATGGCAGGTTTCCCACCACACGCAAACTGTGGGGCGCTACATGCAGGCTGTGCAAATCAAATTGCAGTGCATCGCCTTCCACCAGTGAAAAATGGGGGTTGCCAGAAAATTTTTGCCTGAGCATTGCGGCAAGATCACGGTCGAGTTCTACGGCGGTCAGTTGTGGATTGTAGGGGAGCAACACCTGGGTGAGCGCGCCCAGGCCTGGACCGATTTCCAGCACAGGCTCATTTTCCTGTGGCGCAATGCTGCTGACAATGCGCTGGATAATGCGCATGTCATGCAAGAAATTCTGGCCAAAACGTTTCCGTGGTCTGTGCAATGTTTCATCTGCCATAACGGGTTTTTCCTGGCAGCACATGCTTGCGTGCTGCGTGTTGGAGCATGGAGACCGCATTGTCGATGGCCTGTTGCAGACTGGCATGTTTTGCATGGCCGCTGCCGGCCAGATCCAGCGCTGTGCCATGATCAACAGATGTGCGCACAAATGGCAGCCCCAGCGTGATGTTGATCGCCTCTCCAAAACCTTGTGCCTTGAGTACGGGTAAACCCTGATCGTGATACATCGCCACAACGACATCGATCGCTTGCAGGCGATCAGCAGTGAAAGCTGTATCGGCAGGCACGGGGCCAATCAATCTAAAACCCTTGCCGCGCAATTCATGCATCACTGGCTCGATAATATTCTGTTCTTCTGTGCCGAGGTGCCCGCTTTCCCCTGCATGTGGATTGAGGCCACACACCAGTATTGCTGGCGCAGTGTGGGTGAAATATTGTTGCAGACCTTCATGCACAATTTCCAGCGTTCGGCGCACGTTGTCATCAGTGATAGCATCTGGCACGGCACGCAGTGGTAGATGCGTAGTCACCAGCGCAACGCGCAACGCGCTCGTTGCCAGCATCATCACGACTTTGTCACAGCCGGCTATATCTTGCAGGAACTCGGTGTGACCACTAAAAGAAATACCAGCATCATTGATGATGCTCTTTTGCACGGGGCCTGTTACCAATGCCAGCCTGCCCGGTTGTTGCAGGCAATCACTCGCGGCACTGCGCAGACAATCAAGTACATAGGTTGCATTGCGTTTATCGAGTGTTCCAGCCTGTACAGATGCAGCGCAAGCGTGAGGTTTTATATACAGCGACCCGGCAGGGAGTGTCTCAGTGGGCACTGCATCGTTAGCGGCATGCAAAGCGAGGGGCAACTGCAGTTTTTTTGCGCGGGCCAGCAGAACATCCGGATCGGCATAAGCAATAACAGGAATAGCTTGCTGTTGCTGGGCAAGCTGCACAGTAATGTCAGGTCCAATACCTGCAGGCTCACCGGGTGTCAGTGCAATGGCGCTGACAGGAAAGGTATCGGCGAGATCAGGGTTCACGTCGCGCCGCCGCTATGATTATTGTTTGATCTGTATATAAGCCTGATCGCGCAGTTCTTTTAACCAGCGTGGGAGCTCATCCTGAAACTGGCGTTTGCGCAAAATCATTTGAGCCTGCTGCCGCAGGATTTTTTCGCTCATGTCCTGTTCGCGTCTCTCCAGCACTTGCACTGTGTGCCAGCCAAACTGGGTCCGGAAAGGCGGTGACACACTGCCCGGCTCAGTATTGGCGACCATTTGGTCAAATTCCGGCACCATTTGCCCGGGTGAAGTCCAGCCCAGGTCACCACCTTTCAATGCTGAGCCAGGATCATCGGAATATTTTTTTGCCAGCGCTGCAAAGTCGCCACCTTTCTGTGCGGCGTTGACAATTTTTTGCAAAAATATGCGGGCTTCTTCATCATTGCGGATAGCGGATGGTTTGATCAGGATATGTCTGGCATGGTATTGGCTGACAGGTTTCTCTGCTGCTGCCTGCATCGCCAGTTGTCGACCTTCTTCGGATTGCATAAAGTTATCGACATCCTGCTCGGAAATTTCAATCCGCTTGATAACCAGTGCCTGCTGTACTTGCTGGATGATAATTTGTCGCCGGACATTTTCACGAAATATAGACAAAGGAATTCCCTGCCTCGCTAATTCGTTTTCAAAGGCGGCACTGCTCATCCTGTTTTGTGATGCGATACTGGCAACGGCCGCTTCAAGTTGTTCATTGCTGACTTTTACGCCTGCCCGTTCACCCATCTGCAGTTGCAGGCTTTCAACAATCAGTTTTTCCAGCACCTGGCGTTGCAGGATTTCTTCTGGTGGCAATGGCTGTCCTGCTTGACGGATCTGGTTGGCCAGCATGTTCATGCTCAGTGATAGTTCACTGGCCATGATCACATCGTCATTGACTACCGCGACTACTTTATCCAGTGTTTCTGCACGCGCGGTAACAGGCATAAAAAATGCGATGGTGAGACCCGCCAGAAAGGCGCAAGTCATCAGGATGTTTTTACCTTTCATGTATTGGGTCCGCGCCAGTAATGGAGATAGTGTCTCAATCAAGTGCTTTATTCCTGTCTTCATAGCCGAGAATGCTGTCAGACAACATGCTATCCAGACTGTCACCAAAATTGCCGAGGCTCTTCAACTGTATTTGCAGGAAAATGCCATTGTCGGCTTCTTGTTCATCAACAAGATCAATAAAGTTGTCGTTAACAATCCAGTGTCTGGCAACCAGTCGCGCGCTCCAGCAGCAACTGTCGTACTCAAAGCCAGCGATGGTTTCGAGTTCACGGCTATTGGTGATGTCGTGATTCCAGTGACCGATCAGGCTCCACTGGTTGTT
>DDBK01000185.1:450-14023 GCA_002333095.1 Cellvibrionales bacterium UBA2034 | reverse complement strand
GCTGCTGCATCAATTACCAGTGCCGAGTGTGAACGGTCACGTTCATAGGCCGCGGTGACAGGATCAACTTCCAGCACGACCTCACGTTTATCCAGGTAAAAAGTTTGCCCTATGCCAACCCGCATCAGTTCCCGGCCCGTTGTAGGGCTCAACAACCGTGAACTGACACCGGCAGACACCTGGTTGGCATCGTCTATGTAATCTTCACCGGCCAGTCGATATTCGCGGAACAATTGCGCATAGGAATAGCTGAGGGAGTTACTGTCAAAGCTGTAAATATCGTCCTGGTTTTTTTGTTGTGAGTAATAATAGAACAGGCGCGGTTCAAGTGTCTGACGATAACTGTTGCCAAACCATTGGCTTTCGCGCTCGAAAATCAGGCCGCTATCCACGCTGGCAAAAGCTGCAGTAGTGGATGGGTTGCTGTCTGGTGTATTAATGGTGGTTTCATCCAGCTCTTGTGATACGTGGCGCACGCCCACTGTTGGCGTGACAAACTTGCCTGAGCTGCGTAGCGGCAATGCGACGTTGTAATCCAGGTTATATCTGCGGCCGGTAAGTGGCACAGTTTCCCGGCTATCCAGATCGTAATAGACAGGCGAGTCAAACACAAAGGTATCGAGAGAGTCTTCAATACCATCACGATCAATATCCCTGTAATCGTTCTTATCGACATGATCAAAGTCGGTGACTGACTGATGCAAGTTGATGACAGGCCCGCTGTCCAGTGCATAGGTACCATCAGCAAACATCGAAGGTAACACCTGGTGCGGCGTGGCCAGGTTGTCATCCAGTGTCTGGTATTCCTTGGCCATTATGCCTACGCGCCAGTTTTCTGGCAGGTAATCAAAAGCAGCCTGTTTGCGTAACTGTGAAGTATTGGAGGCGCGAATGCCGGTGTTACTGAAATCGTGGAAATACTGGTCATCGCTGACGGCAGAGACATCAACCAGACTTTCCCAGCGTTCAGCGACGCCATCGTGACGAATTTTCATGAACCAGCGATTATCTTCTTCGTTATTATTGGCTTCGCTGTCATTAGGCAACAGATTGGTTGCAAGGCTGCTGCGTGTGTTTTCAGTCATATGACGGAACTCTGATCCCAGCATCAGGCCGCGATCGCCGATATAACGCGGTGTCAGGGTCAGGTCATAATCGGGAGCAAGGTTAAAGTAGTAGGGCGTTTGTATATCGACGCCATCTTCTCCAATGCCAAAAGACGGGACAAGAAAACCGGTCATCCGTTGGTCGCCGAGCGGAAATTGCAGGTAGGGTGTGTAGAAAACGGGCACGTCTTTTACACGCAGGGTGACATCGCGTGCGCGGCCTTGTGAATCGTTAGGATCGAGTGTCAGGCTGTCTGCTTTCAGTGCCCACTGCTCATCATCTGCAGGGCAATAGCTGTAGCTTGCGCCCGTCATCGATATCACGCCTGTTTCACTACGCCCCAGACTTTGTGCGCTGCCATGGATATGTTCTTTGTGCATCAAATACTGCACGTTTTCCATTTGCGCTGTGTTCTCATCAACCTGTACATCGGCTTTGTCGCCAACCAGTAACAGATTGGGTTCACGCAATGTCACATTGCCTTCCAGCGTAACTTGTTGCGGATTTTTTTGAAGCCTCGCGCTGTCGGCGCGCAGGTAGCGGTAACCCTGGCTGATTTGCACATTGCCTTTCAGCATAGAAATCTGGTTGGCTATATCGGTATCGGTATCATCCGCGTAGGCATTTACTTCGGCGTTGGCAGGATCTGTTTTGTCAGCTGTGCTGACCGGGTCAACATATATGCCGCAACAGATGCCTGCTTCACGCTGTTGTGCATCGCTCAATTGTTCTTTTTGCTCAGCGGTCAGTTTTTCCAGGGGCACCCAGTCATCACTGATGCGGGTAATGTGTGTTGGCGCAGTGACATCGTCCGATGGCTGCCCGCTAGATGAATCTGTTTCATTGGTGGCGCTGGCAGTGGCGTCGCCGGTTGCTGCTTCGCCGGTCGCTGCATCTTCAGTGATTCGGCCACCGGTGTTATCCGGCATTTTCGTGCCCATCGCAGTGGCTTCGATCTCGGCATCTTCAATGGATGTGCTATCTGGCACAGTAACAACATCTGCGCCGGATTCGTCGGTGTATGCACCGGCTGCCAGACAAGACCATTCGCCATTGGCATCAAGACTACAATCCCAGCCGGCCTGGACAGGGCTGGCGGCTGCGGCGAGTATCAGACCGAGGCCGGTCAGTGTCTGGCGAGGCCCGCAAGAGGGCGAGCGCAAAAACAGTTTCATGTGGTTTATTCCGTTAAAAGGCTTTGGCTCGAAAAGTCTGGCATTGTAATGGATTTGTCTGTGCTGTGGCGCGGTGGCTGCAGGTAGAATGCTCGCCTGAATGCACCAGAGAGGAACGCATGGATCTGCCACAACAATTGAACGAATGGGTGGGGCAGCAGTTGGGGCAGCCCGCGCCAGTGCTGGTGCCGTTGTCTGGCGATGCAGGCTTCCGGCGGTACAGCAGGGNNGCTCTACATGACCGTTTCCCGCTTGTTGTCTGGCGGGGGGGTGAGGGTGCCCAAGGTGTTGGCAACAGACCTTGGGCAAGGCTTTTTACTGGTGGAGGACTGTGGCGACCAATTGTTATTGCCAGCCTTGAATGACAGTAGCGCAGACAGTTTGTACGGCCAGGCGATGGATATGCTCTTGCGTATGCAAGCTATTGATGTCCCGACGGGGGTGCTGGCGCATTACGATGAACAGCGCCTGTGGGATGAAATGGCGTTGTTCCCATCCTGGTTTGTCCAGAATCTGCTGGATTTGCCGTTTGGCCGCAACGAGCAGACATTGCTGGATAACTGCTTTGACTGGTTGGTAGCCAGTGCGCTGGGGCAGCCGCAGGTATTGGTGCATCGTGATTATCATGCCCGCAACCTGATGCTGCACACGTATAGCCTGCCGCCGGGGGAGTTGGTGACCATTGATTTCCAGGATGCGCTCATTGGCCCGCTCACCTATGACCTCGTCTCCTTGCTGCGCGATTGCTATATCCGGTGGCAGCCGGAACAAGTTAGAAAGTGGGCGCTTGCTTACAGGGATAACCTTATAAAAAATAACAGGCCGGCAGGTGATAGCGAGCAACAGTTCCTTACCTGGTTTGATCTAATAGGTTTGCAGCGCCACATCAAGGTGTTGGGCATTTTTGCCAGATTGTGGCTGCGCGATAATAAGGCTGGCTACTTGCATGATTTACCGCTGGTATTGCATTACACGATGGAGGTGGCAGAGCGATACCCCGAGGCGGCTGAATTTGTCGAATGGATGCAGGTGCGCATTCTTCCTGCCTGCCGCCGCCAACCCTGGTGGAAAGAGATAGACAGATGAAGGCAATGATTCTGGCAGCGGGTCTGGGTACGCGTATGCGACCACTGACCGATAATTGTCCAAAGCCATTGCTTGATGTGGCGGGTAAGCCGCTGATCGTGCGGCACATTGAGCGACTTGCAGCTGCCGGCTTCCAGGAAATCATCATCAATATTGCCCACCTTGGGCACATGATCGAGGATGCGCTCGGTGATGGCCATCTGTGGGGCGTGCGCATCCAGTACTCGCGCGAGTCGCGCCCACTGGAAACCGCCGGCGGTATTGTCAACGCGTTGCCATTGTTGGGTGATGATGCATTTTTGCTGATCAATGGCGATATCTGGTGTGATTATCCGTTGATCCATTTGCGATCGTTGCCGCTATCCGGGTTGGCGCATCTAGTGCTGGTCAACAATCCGGATCACCACAGCTCCGGCGATTTTTTGCTGCAAGCCGGCACAGTGCATCCGCGTGGTGAGCAAACAGGCCTCACGTTCAGCGGCTTGTCTGTCATGCATCCCGGGTTGTTCCAAAACTGGCGTGCCCGTACGGGAGAAGCATTTCCGTTGCGTGACGTATTGCTCCCTGCTATGGCTGACGATCAGGTAAGAGGTGAACATTACACAGGCTATTGGTTGGATGTGGGTACGCCGCAGCGTCTGCAGCAGTTGGCAGAGAAGTTTGTATAATGAAAAACGGCGGCGGCATACATTTTCGGAGCGGATCATGAACCAGCAGCAGGACACGCATCTCAAGTCGATAGGATATCTGTTATGGATTTTCGGGTTCCTGGGTGCGCACCGTTTTTACTACGGTAAACCTGTGACAGGCACTATCTGGTTTTTTACGCTGGGTTTGTTAGGCATTGGATGGATCATTGATTTATTTTTGATTCCCGGCATGGACAGGGAAGCCGACCTGCGTTTTGCCAATGGCAATATTGATTACAACCTGGCCTGGATTTTACTTACATTCCTCGGGTTGCTTGGCGTGCACCGCATGTATCAAGGGAAATGGCTGACCGGCATTCTGTACTTGTTGACTGGCGGATTGTTTGGATTGGGCATCCTTTACGATTTCTGGACATTGAATGACCAGGTATCGATCCTCAACGCACAACAAAGAGTATGACAATGTCTTCACTGCTAAAGCACTCGCTTGTGTTGCGTCTGGTGGGGGGATACGGCGCAATCTTTATTCTGGGTCTTGTGTTGACGGGTGCTTTCTCGATCACACGTGTTGCAAAGCTTGTTGATAGCACCATAGATTCCTATGGGGAAACAGTTTCTGCCCAGCTGGCGAACAGTTCACTGGATGCTGTTATGCAGCGTGACATGATCGGTTTACAAGCACACCTGTCACGTTTGCTGAAAACCCCCGGTATTGTCAGTGCAGTTATCTACGATGCCAGAAACGAGCTGATGGCACAGGCCGGCGCGACACCCAGTGAACTCAGCAATCGGGATTACCTGCACAATTATTCTGCTACGTTGGCGCTTGGCGACAATATGACAGGCAGTGTTGTTGTGACGCTGGATACAAAAGAAATTGAGCACCTGTTGCCGGAAGTGCGCTGGGTGTTATGCGCAGTCAGCGTGCTGGTTCTATTTCTCCTGGTAATTGTCAGCCGTTATTTTGCGAGGGATATCAACCAGCAGCGTTCTGCATTGGCGCAAACACTGAACGATTTTTTCCCGGCGTTGTTGGGAAAATTGAAACTGGACAATATGCATGAAGAAGATATTCGTCTGGTGTTAGGCCAACTGCGGGAACATGTGGATCGTGTGCAGGCTCCCTCTCCCGCAGCATTGCGTGATGCTGCCGCAGATCTTCTCAACAGCGGTGGAGGCAGGGTGTATCTGTTGCTGGAGTGCCACAATCTTGATTTGTTGCAAAGACAAGTAAGCCGTGATCGGCTCCGCGCACTACTGGACCAGATGCAGCAACAGGTTGAGAAAACTTGTCGCTTGTACAATGCACAGCGTATGCCGGCAGCTGGCTCGTGCATCAAGATGGTGATGGCGGCAGATGAGGGGCGTATTACAGAAGTGCTGTTACAAGCAGCTTGTTGTGCCAGAGTGCTTGCAGGTGTTCTGGAACATTGTCGCGACCAGGAATTGGGAATCCAGTTGCAATGGAGTCTGGCACTGGATTGGCATGCGCCGTGCGACAACGATATTCTTCGCAATCGACAACAGGCGCTGGATGAACAGCGCAGCCAGTGGTTGTGCCGTCAGGTGGGCAGTGGGCAGCTGGCCGTTAGCGCAGATGCCGGTGCGTTACTGCAAGACCAGGACAAACTCACGCTGGCTGTTGATCATGGGGAAGGCGGCAAGCCGTATTATCGTGTTACAGGTTTTGTGCAAACCCAACGCGTGTTGCTGGACGGGCAGATAGCACATTTGCTGGATAGCTGATTATTTTTTTCGCTCGAACGCGATCACACTCTGTATCTTGTTGTCAGCAATGGTTTCCGTTTCAAAGCAGTAACTTCCGATAATAAAACAGACATTGTTAGCGGGTATCGCCCCCAGGTAATCAACAAACAAGCCGTTCAGTGTGCGTGCGCTGTTTGCCTTGATGGGCAAATGCCAATCAAGATGCCTGTTGATATCCCGAAGGTTGACGCTGCAGTCAATGCGATAGCGGTCATTGGGCAGGCGTTCATATTCATTGCTATTGCCGCCAAGATTGGTAGTGAACTCCCCTACAATTTCTTCAAGAATGTCTTCGAGTGTCACTACACCTTGCACATCGCCATATTCATCTACAACAAGACCCATGCGGCGCTTTTCCTTCTGGAAGTTCAGGAGTTGCACGTTAAGCGGTGTGGTTTCTGGCACAAAATAAGGTTCACGCATGTTGGCAAGGATGAAATCACGAACATCCCGTTCATTGGTTTCGTCGTCAAAAAGTCGGCCTATGCGCCGCATGTGGAGTATGCCGAGGATGTTGTTGATCTCTCCCTGATAGACAGGAATCCGCGTATATTCAGTGTTGCGCAGTAAATCGACAATCTCTGCGTCACTGCGATCAACATCAATGCCGCTGATTTGTGATCGCGGCACCATGATGTCCTGGGCAGTCATCTGGCCAAGATCCAGGATGTTGAGCAACATGCCGCGATAACGCGGTGAAATCATCTTGCCGGATTCTCTCACTACCGTTCGCAATTCATCGGGACTTAACTGGTCACTGGTGGCTTTTTCAGGATTGATCCCGAACAAGCGCAGGAAGCCATTTGATACGACATTGGTTAACCACACCAACGGGTAGAGCGCTTTCAGTAATGGGAATAAAACATAACTGGCAGGAAATGCAATGCGTTCCGGATACAGGGAACCGAGCATCTTCGGAATGATTTCTGCAAAAACGATGGTCACCAGTGTCATCACAAAAGTAGCGATCGCCGCGCCGGTACTGCCATACATGCGCTGTACAACGATAGCAGCAATAGCGGCAGTGGCAGCATTTGCCAGATTGTTACCGATCAGCACGATGCCAAAGAAACGGTCAGGGCGTGATAACAGTGCATCTACCAGTTTTGCAGCGCGATGATTCTTCTTGATCAAATGCCGCAACTTGTAGCGGTTGAGTGACACGATGCCAGTTTCGGCGCCAGAGAAAAATGCACCCAGCAGAGTCAGGCATGTAAGTACACCGATCAGCAGGCCAAGCGAAATGTCGTTCAAGGTATCGCCTTTTAGAAATAGCGGAGGATCAATTGTCGGTAAACATATACCAGCGCGCAACCATGTCTTTGCAGGCTTTTATCTGTGTAACAGTAACTCCAGCACCAGCTTGGTGCCAAAATAGGCCAACATCAGTGCGGCAAAACCGCCGAGTGTCCAGCGGATGGCTTGTTTGCCACGCCAGCCATGTGTACGGCGTCCCCACAACAGTACGCTATAGACGCCGAGCGCGGCCAGCGAGAAAAACATTTTGTGTGCCAGATGTTGCGCAAGGATGTCGTCGATAAACAACAAACCGCTCGCAATGGAACATGCCAGCAATGTCGCCCCTGCCCGGATCATTTCGAATAACAGGGATTCCATGGTTTGTAACGGCGGTAAAAAAGCCATGGCCCTGTTCAACTGGTGCGTCTTCAGCAACCGATCCTGCAGCGCCAGCGCCAGTGCTTGTACGGCTGCGATGGTCAGTATGCTGTAAGCCAGTATGGATAACAGTATGTGAAGTGCAATCGGGTAATCGAGTGGGTGTGGCGTATAGGTATCATCGACAAACAAAGAGCACAGTATGCCGATAGCCGTCATGAGAAATAACGGAGGCAGCAATGATCGCACGGGCAATTTGATGCTGCTCACCAGCACAGTGATATTGATGACCCAGAAAATCAGGGAAGAAACGCGGAAGAAACCAAAATTGAATCCACCAGCAGTGTCGATCAGCGTGTAGACGCTGAGTCCATGCAAGCTGACGGCCAGTGCAGCTAATCCAAGAAATGCGCCGCGTGAAGGCTCCGCCTGCGAAGCAGACCAACTGCGCCATTGCCAGTAAGCGAGGGCGATATAAATCAGGATGGCAACGAGCCCGGGGAGTAGTTCATTCATGCCGGCCAGTTTGGCACAGGGAGCAGGCAATAAAAAAGGGCACCGAAGTACCCTTTTCAACTTTTTTGTTATCTCAAGTGTGAGGTTTGAACTTGATCGTCACTTTGCCCCAGCCAGACAAATGCTCGCCGTACAAGCGCTCGCACTTCTCTTCCACCACGGTGTAGTCACCGACAGCCTTGAGAATTTCTTCCACCAGGATGCAGCCCATCATGACACCCAGGTGCATGCCAAGGCATTTGTGCCCGCCATGCCCGAACATCAGGCTCTTCTCTGTCGGCTGGCGGTACATGTCGAACTTGTCAGGGTTCGGGTAGACAGATTCGTCCCGCTCTGCTGATGCATACAGGAACAGCAACGGCTGACCGGCTTTAACCTGGACGCCATTCAACTCGAAATCCTTTTTCGCAACCCGCGCCAGCATATTGGTCGGCTGGTCGTAGCGGGCGGTTTCGAGGAACGCTTTGCGTGCCAGATCGGTCTTGCCTGCAGCCATTTCTTTCAGTACTGCAGCTTTCTGGTCAGGGTTGTGTTCCAGGTTCCAGAAGGTGCCTGCTACGGTGATAGGTGTAGTTTCTGAACCCACAACCAGCAAAGAAAACAGGTAGAACATCATTTCTTCATCAGTCAGTGTGCGGCCGTCAACGCTGGCTTCAAGGAAAATTTTGGTATAGCGCTGGGCCAATGCCGGGTTGGTGCGCAGTTCATGCACGTACTGGCCAAAGTAGCCAAACAGTTGTCCGGCTGCAGCCTGGTTGCGCGGCGAGCCGCCGCCGACCTGGCCTTCTTCGCGGTGCAACATGTCATCAATCAGACCGCGCCATTTTTCTGCGTCTTCACGTGGCAGGCCGAGGTTATAGCCTGCATTAATACAGGTAACCCGGTTGGACAGATCGCTGTAAACATCAAACTCGCCCTTTTTCAGCAGCGGAGCCAGCAGTTCGCGCGTCAGTTCTCGCAGGCGTTGCTCGCTTTCCCTCACACCTTCCGGGGTGAATTCGTGGCGGATCAGGCCACGCCACTTGCGGTGTTCGGGGGCATCCATGGTCATGAATGTGGATGGCACAGGCTCGCCCAGCAGCACCTGGCCCGGCGTCTGGCCTTTGGTGAATGTGCAGTTTTCATCGACTTTGGTACTGGCATCCCAGATGTCCTGAAAGCGTGCCAGCGCCCAGCCATTATATTTAGGCATGAAGTGCGGTTTGCCTTCCTTGCGCATGGCGGCGTACAACGGGTACGGATCCTTCATGGCTTCGTGGGAATAGGGATCGTAGTCGATAGTGCTCATGGGAAATCTCCGTCTTCAGTTGGACTGCCGGCGCATTGTGCCGCAATGATCCGATGCCGGCCAGCGCGCCTCGATGTTCTTTTGTTGTAAATCAAATAAACCTTTATGTACCTGTATACCGAATGTACCCGAGTGCCGAATTGCGATTTGCTGCACAGATGACGGCTGTACAGGAAATATACATCCCCGGTAAACCTCCCTACACTATGCACCATGAGTATTTCATAGCCGAGAGCATGACCGGCAGGGACAGGACGCGCAATGAGCAATATGGTAACCCGGTGCCCACAGTGCCAGACTTCATTCAAGGTGACAGAAGAGCACCTGAAAATTGCCAACGGCGCAGTGCGCTGTGGCTCCTGTTTGTTAGTGTTTCAGGCCAGGCAACATTGGGTAAATCCGGAAAACATGGCGTCAGCACCCACGCCAACCGCCGCCGCCCCATCCAACAAATTCAGGTTTGACCAGTCTGCGATCGATAACAGTTCAGCAGGTGCTGCTCCGGCAGCTGCCAGTGCAGCCAGCGCCAGTCCGGCGAGCGTATTGCCGTCAAAGCCGTTCAACCTCAGCGATGCTGTGCAATTACCCAAAGCGGATGCGGATCATCAGGCACACAAGAAACTGGAAGACATCGGTGACGATGACAGGATCAGCGATGATCTGGATATTGAGGATGATGAGCCGGCAATAGTGCCGAAAGTGGCAGTGAAAAAAAGCCAGTTCGGCGAGCCGGATGACGATTACGGTAGCGTGTTTGATGATTTTGATGAACATGCAGAAGCCGATAATTTCGACCAATTACTGGAAGAAGAATTCAATGATCTCGATGAGCTGATTGAAGACAACGCATCCGGGGCCAGCAGCAGCGAAACCTCGGATGATGCATGGGCAAAGGCCATGCTGGATGACATTTCGCAGGAAAAGGAACCTGAAGAAGTTGATTTCAGTAAAATTGACGATGTGCGCGAAATATTGACCGATTTTACCAACCCGGTGGACGTTGACGCCGCGCGGCGTGATCTTGGATTTGATCGGGCAGACCCTTTTGCCGCGAGGGAAGTGGGAGACAAGAAAACAGGCAGGGGCAATGACGGTCGGGCTGAGATGATCGCCCATATTGAACCTTTGCCGGTTGATCTGCTTTCCGGCGGGTCAAAGGATTCGGTCGACTGGAAATCTATCCTGGTATGGAATGCATCTGCTGCGGTCCTCGTGCTGCTTCTGCTGGCCCAGTATATAGGTTTCAATTTTGACCAATTGGCAAAAACAGATACGACCCGCCCTTACATGCATGCGATTTGCGGTGTGGCTGGGTGCAAACTGCCCGCTGTAGAAAATGGGCGCTACATCAAAATCCAGAATCTGGTGGTGAGACAGCACCCGCAAGTGGCGGACGCGCTGGCAGTGGATGCCATTCTGCTCAACACAACAGGGCAGGCGCTTCCTTTCCCCCAGCTGGAGTTGTATTTCAGCGATCTGGTGAAAACGCCTGTGGCCAGTCGTCGTTTCGAACCTGCTGAATATCTTCAGGGCGAGCTCAGTGGCCAGACCCAGATACCTGCAGGGCGGCCTGTACACATAGCCTTTGAAATTGTCAGTCCGGGCGAGCAGGCCGTTAACTGGAGTTTGCAAGTCGCCGGCAAAACAGACTGATTGCCGGTATGTGGCAGATAGGCCCTTACAGTCTTTCGTCGCGCGTTGTCCTGGCGCCTATGGCTGGTGTGAGCGATTTGCCTTTCCGGCAGCTATGCCGAGAATTCGGCGCAGGGTTGGCAGCCAGTGAAATGCTGACCTCGGATAGTCGCTTGTGGGACAGCAGAAAAGGCAAGTGGCGGATTGCCGGCTTGCTGGATGAAACAGAGCCCAGGGTGGTGCAGATCGCAGGCAGTGAACCGGCCATGATGGCTGCTGCTGCAAAGGCTTGCGTGGATCGCGGTGCCCAGATTGTCGATATCAACATGGGCTGCCCCGCCAAAAAAGTGTGCAAACGCGCCGCCGGATCGGCATTGCTGCGCGATGAGCCGCTAGTGGCGGCGATATTGCAAGCGGTGGTAGCAGCGGTGCCGGTGCCCGTTACCCTGAAAATGCGAACAGGCTGGTGCCCTGCCAGCCGCAATGCTGTCGCCATCGGACAGTTGGCCGAAAAAACAGGCATACAGGCCATTGCGCTACATGGGCGCACACGGGCTTGCGGATACCATGCCCCTGTTGAATACGATACCATTGCAGAACTGGTGTCGCAGGTCAGTATTCCAGTGATTGCCAACGGCGACATCAACACGCCTGAGTGTGCTCGGCAGGTGCTGGATTACACCGGTGCTGCCGCAGTGATGGTGGGTCGTGCTGCGCACGGACAGCCATGGCTGGTAAGGGATATGGTGCACTACTTGAGCCGGGGCGAAAAAAATCCCGTTACACCTGTCACCGAAAAATACGCCACTGTCTTGCGACATATCGCAGCCATCCATGCATTTTATGGAGAGAATCAAGGCGTTAAAATGGCGCGCAAGCATGTTGCCTGGTACAGCCAACACTTGCATTTGCCTGAAGGCTGGCGCCGAGATTTCAACCACATACAACTGGCATCGCAACAATTAGCGGAGCTGGAGAAAATAATGACTACAGACAACAGCAAATGCAAAGGGACGGCGGAGGCGATGGCCGCATGAGCGCTCAGGACGTGGTATTGCGCATGGTAACAACGGCTGAGCAATTGCCGGTTGCTGACCTTAACCAGCAAACTATCCGCGATTGTGTAGAGCGCGCCATGCGAAATTATTTCAACCATCTGGATGGCCACGATGTCTCGGATGTTTATCAGATGGTGCTGGCCGAGGTTGAAATACCGCTATTGGAGGTAGTGCTGGAGTACACGCGCAACAACCAGTCCCGNNGGGGGCGTAATGCCTCCTTTTTCATTTTTCATCAGGTTTCAACAGTCAATTTTTCATCAGGGGTTTTCATGACAGCTGTAACACCCATTCGTCGCGCATTGATTTCTGTGTCTGATAAAACAGGCATTGTCGAGTTTGCACGGGCACTGGTACTGCGCGATGTCCAATTGCTATCGACTGGCGGCACGTTCAGATTGCTGAGGGACAATGATATTGCAGTGACAGAAGTATCAGACCATACAGGCTTTCCTGAAATGATGGATGGCCGTGTCAAGACGCTTCACCCGAAAATTCACGGCGGGATTCTTGGGCGACGCGGACAGGATGATGCAGTGATGGCTGAACACAATATCGCCCCGATTGATCTGGTGGTTGTGAATCTGTACCCATTTGCAAAAGCGGTGGCAGATCCGGAATGCACGCTGGAAAATGCCATTGAAAATATTGATATTGGTGGCCCGACGATGGTGCGAGCCGCCGCCAAAAACTATGAGCATGTCGGCATCGTTGTCAACAGTGCAGATTATCCTGTTGTGCTGGAGAGTCTGGATAACCAGAACGGGTTGCTGTATCCGTTGCGTTTTGATCTGGCTGTAAAAGCGTTTGAGCATACTGCCCGGTATGACGGCATGATTGCCAATTACCTTGGCGCCCGGATTGGCGAGACCGTGGATAGATTTCCCCGTACGTTCAATGCGCAGCTGATCAAGGCACAAGATCTGCGTTATGGTGAAAACCCCCATCAGAGCGCAGCATTTTATGTGGAAGAAAACCCACTGGAAGTCAGCGTGGCTACTGCAACGCAATTGCAGGGTAAAGAATTGTCGTACAACAATATTGCTGATACAGATGCGGCGCTGGAGTGTGTAAAAAGCTTCGTCAAGCCGGCATGCGTCATTGTGAAACATGCCAACCCTTGCGGCGTTGCTGTTTCACTGGACGGCATTTCTGCGGCATATGATCTTGCCTATGCCACAGACCCCGAGTCTGCGTTCGGCGGTATTATTGCATTCAACCGCGAGCTGGATTCTGCAACAGCAACAGCGATTGTTGAGCGCCAGTTTGTAGAAGTCATCATTGCGCCAGCGGCAACAGAAGACGCGCTGGAAGTTCTTTCCGCAAAACAGAATATCCGCGTACTGGTGTGCGGGGCATGGTCTGAAAACAGGATTGCGCAATTGGACTGGAAGCGCGTCAACGGCGGTTTGCTGGTACAGGATCTGGATGCTGGCATGATCCAGGCGTCTGACCTTAAAGTAGTGACAAGACGAGCGCCGACAGAGATGGNNGACAAGACGGGCGCCGACAGAAATGGAAATTCACGATCTGGTTTTTGCATGGAAAGTGGCGAAATACGTGAAGTCCAATGCGATTGTTTACGCAAAAAATCGACAGACTGTCGGTATCGGGGCTGGCCAGATGAGCCGTGTCAATTCCGCGCGCATTGCAGGCATTAAAGCCGAACATGCTGGC